>DATFFA010000109.1:0-28153 GCA_035250605.1 Variovorax sp.
TCGACTGGGCGGCGCAGCTGTTCGCCAACCACCCGCAGCTGCAGGGTGCGGCGCGCTCAACTGGCGGTGATCACCACCTCGAGGTACTCGCCGGGCACGACCAGTGATTCGCGGCCTGCGCTGTTGAACTCGTGCAGCAGCGCGGTGATGTCGCGCTCCAGCCCCGCCTGCCCCTGCGCATCGAGCGCGGCGAAGGCCTTGTGCGTGGGCCCGTACCAGTCGCGGAACACCTGCAGCCAGTGGGCGGCGTCGCGATAGCGGAAGTTGAAGATGCGGCGCTCGACCCGCATCCCGGCGGCGCGCGGGCCGAACAGCTCGACCAGGTGCGACTCGGTGCCCCACAGCGCCGGCGATTGCAGCCCCTCCGGCGGCGGCACATGGGCGCCGATCACCTTGAACAGACGGCCGATGAATCCATCGGGCGTCCAGTTGGCCATGCCGATGCGGCCGCCGGGGCGGCACACGCGCAGCATCTCGGCGGCGGACTTCGCATGGTCGGGCGCGAACATCACGCCGAAGGTGGAGAGCACGGCATCGAAGCTCTTGTCGCCGAAAGGCAGGGCCTCGACGTCGGCGGCCTGGAACTTCACCTCCAGGCGCTCGGCCTTGGCGCGCTCGGCACCGCGGTCGAGCAGGCCGGCCACGTAGTCGGTGGAGGTGACCTTGCAGCCGCGGCGCGCCGCCGCCAGCGTGGCGTTGCCGTTGCCGGCCGCGACGTCGAGCACCGCTTCGTCGCAGCGCAGGTCACAGGCCTCGGCCAGCTGCTCGCCGACGATCTGCAGGGTGGTGCCGATGATGGCGTAGTCGCCGCTGGACCAGGCCGCCTGCTGGCGGGACTTGACGGCGTTGAGATCGACGGGTGCGTTCATGGCGAATGGCTCCTTGGGGATGGGCCGGGGGTCCGGCAAAGGGTCGATGGGCTTGGAACGGACGGTGGCCGCTCCCCGGCTCCCGTCCTGCCGCTACTGGACCACCGCGGGGGCCGCCGCGTCCTGCCCGTGCGTCGCCCGTGCTTGCCCGATCGTCCTCGACCGGTTGCGGGCGGCCGTGGAGCTGGCGCAGCGTCCGCGATTGCTGACCCGGCGTCCGCGCGAAGGCATCGGCTGTTCGGCCTAGTTGGCCTCCGGGGCCCAGGCGCCCACAATTTCGTCCTCGGCCGACCGGAGAGCAACGGACATGAGCATGCAAGACATCGCTGCGGCCGTGCAGCGCGCGCAAGCGGCGCTGGAGCGCCGCCCCGACATGGGCCTTCACGACGACGCACCGGCCACGGCCCGCTGGCAGGGCGGCGTGCGCGTCGAATCCTGCCACCCCAACGGCACCGCCATGCTGACCGACATGCCCTGCGAGCTCGGCGGCACCGGCGACCGCGTCACGCCCGGCTGGCTGTTCCGCGCCGGCATCGCGTCCTGCGCCGCCACCTCCATTGCAATGTTCGCGGCGGCCGAGGGCATCGCGCTGGGCACGCTCGAGGTCCGCGTGGGCAGCCGGTCCGACACGCGCGGCCTGATCGGCATGGCAGGCGCCGATGGGCAGGAGATCTACGCCGGGCCGCGCGACATGCAGCTGCAGGTGCGCATCGCCGCCGAGGGGGTCTCGCCGGAGCGCCTGCGCGCGCTGGCCGAGGCCGGCGTTCGGCGCTCGCCCATCCCCAACGCGGCGCAGAACCCGACGCCGCTGGCGTTGCAGGTCGAGGTGGCCTGAGCATGGACGCGCTGTCCGAAGTCCTGCGCGTCGTGCGCCTGGTGGGCGCGATCTTCATCCATGGCCGCTTCACCGCGCCCTGGTGCTACCAGTCGCCGAGCGCCGACGCCGCTGCGCCCTTCCTGGAGCCGGGCGCGGAGCGCGTGGTGATCTTCCACCTGATCACCGAAGGCGAATGCTTCGTCGAGCTGGCCGGCGAGCCGCCGATGCGCCTGGTCGCCGGCGACGCGATCATCTTCCCGCAGGGCGATGCGCACCGCATGACCTCCGAGCCCGGCCTGCCACCGGCAACCGGCGCGCGGCTGGACGAAGTGCTGTCGCGCCGCCCGCGCATGCTGGCCTACGGCGGTGGCGGTGCCACCACGCGCCTGGTCTGCGGCTATCTGGCCTGCGATGCGCGGCTGGCGCGCCTGCTGCTCGCGGGGCTTCCGCGGCTCTTGCGCGTCAACGTGCGTGGATCGAATGCCGGCATCTGGCTCGAGAGCTCGGTGCGCTATGCCCTGGCCGAGGCGCGCTCGCCCCGCCCCGGCGGCGCCGGCGTGCTGGCCAAGCTGGCCGAGCTGCTGTTCATCGAGGTGCTGCGCCTGTACACCAGCGAGCAGGGCGAGGGCCGCACCGGCTGGCTGGCCGGCATGGGCGATCGCATCGTCGGCAGCGCCCTCACCGCGCTGCACAGCCGCCCGGCCCAGGCCTGGACGCTGGAGGAGCTGGCCCGCACGGCCGGCAGCTCGCGCTCGGTGCTGGCCGAGCGCTTCCAGCAGCTGGTGGGCACCGCGCCCATGCAGTACCTGACGCAGTGGCGCATGCTGCTGGCCGCCAACCTGCTGTGCCGCAGCAACGCGCCGCTGGCGCGCATTGCCGAGGACGTGGGCTACCAGACCGACACCGCCTTCAGCCGCGCCTTCCGGCGCGAGTACGGCTGCCCGCCGGCGGCGTGGCGGCGCAACCGGTCGGCGCGTGCGCAGTTGCACTAGACATGGTGGTCGCGGCAATTGCTCAGGTTCTGAAAAACTCGCCCAGATTCGCGCACGGCTGCCTGGGCTGAGGCTGCTGGCTGCCTTCTGCCGCAAGCCATGCGTCGAGCCGGCGGCCCATTGTCCGCCTGAACAACGGCGGGATCATCGCCATCAGCAACATCACCGGATAAGAGGCCGGCAGGCGTGGGCTGTTCGCGAATCCGCCAAGTCGAAAGTAGGGAAGCGAGGGGTGGACATGATGATGTCCGTGGTACGCATGATTCAGCGTCACCCATGCTTGCATTACGCATCTGTCTTCCCACGAGTAGCCCACGGCTCCAAGACCCGGTGAGAGCCGATCCGTGAGGCCCCAATGCTGGATATAGGTGATCGCCTGCATGGTGAACGCCGTGCCCGCGATCACGAACCCGTAGAACACGACGCCGCGCCAGCCGGCAACAAGGCCGAAACACACCATGACCGCGATCGTCATCAGTGCAGTCCAGGCAATCCTGTTGTTCCAACGCGCGCGGCCGCGCCGGACTTGATCCAGGCGCTCCCACTCCTGTGCCCGCTGAAACGATCTGACGTACCTCTTCATGGCATAGGTGAAGATCGATTCGTCGACCTCGGGACTGTCGCCGTTGTCGCGCCCACCCACGTTGACGTGATGGGATCTGTGCTCTTCCAGCATCTGGAAGTAGCCGATGCTTCCCGCAAGAAGTCTCGCCGCGATGCGCTGCCACCCAACGGGTCGATGCAACAGCTCATGCGCGATGGTCAGGTTCAGCGAGGTGACGACCCAGAACGACAGGGCAAAGCAAGCCAGTTGAGCAGGTTGGAGTTGCGACACCACGAACATGGCCCACGGCAGGACCAAGGCCCACATGAGCGCGTGCGCCAACGGGATGCTCTTCAGGAAGATGAACTGCATCCGGGATATGCGACCGATTTCAGCAGGTTCGGCGAGATCATCCGGCAGCAGCATGCGGACCATGGGCAGGACGCCGAAGAAGAATGCGAAGACGAACCATGGCGCCCCAAAAATCACTCCTGCAACCAGCAGGACCATGGGTGACAGCGCGAGAAGATGCCCAGCGGCCCTGAGCGAGACGGACATCCTCATTCGTCGAGCAAGCCGCTCTCATAAGCAAGCTTCGCTGCCATCGCACGCGTCGGGACATTGAGCCTGAGCGAGAGTCGTGCGAATCTCTGGTCAATGGTTGCCGGCCTTGTGTCGAACAGCCGTGCGATCTCCTTCGATCCAAAGCCCTGGTGGGCAAGCCGAAGCAGCTTGAGTTCGTCTTCCCGGATGTTCAGGTTGTGCAGAAGGTCGCGCCGGATCTTTTGCGACCACCATTCCAGGAGTTCCGCGGCAATCGAACGAAGGCACATCTTTGCCGGCGCAATCGTCTGGCGGGTGAAGTAGTCCGGGTCTTCGCTGGTCAGGTAGAGCACCCCCATCCGCGAGCGCCCGGCTGCCGTGTGACAGGGAACGATGGCCAAGCTTTTGAAGCCTGTCTCCCGCGCGCGTTGACGGAATTGCCGCTGGCCCTCCGTGCGAAGCGGAATCTCGTCGCCAGCCGTGGGCTCGGTGTGGTGCTGCGCATAGATAAGAAAGGGATCGATCGCGAACCAGCGCTGCTGCACATAGAGATTGCACCAACTTGCGGCACAGGCAACGATGTACCGATAGCTCTCGAAGTCTTCGTCGCCCCGGGTAAACGACGCGAACACGGCGCCGTTGCACCCCAGCATTCCTGCGACTTCCTTGACGATTGCAGCGACCTCCGCGGCATGAGTCTGTCGAGAAATTCGGTCGATGACGTCGCCGAGCTCACGAATGAAGGCCGAATCGCTAACCACCGTCGCAAGACTTCTTTTCATGGTTGTCTCCTGCGCCGTAGTACAGCTCGTCAAATCGGCTCTTGACGAAGACCATCAGTCCTGGGGCGTGGTGTCGATACTCATCGAATTCGATCCAGTCCAGGAACGCGGCGCGGCTGTCGAACAGAATGTTCATCTCGAACAAGCCGACGCCGACCACCTTGAGTCTGCGTACGACCCCTACACCGCTTCTGCATTGCAGGCGCACGACTTCGAACTCGAGTTTTCCGTGATGGACAGAGCCGACGAGGAACGGTTTACTCGTCATCGAGAGCATCGGGCTGCAGCTCGATGTGGCCGCACTGCGCGCATGGCAGCGCAGAAATCGGGGCTGGCACTGAATCCACCCGCCATGCCAGCGTCTGCTCGAAATCGCAGCGGATGCAATTCCTGATGCAAGCCGCAAACACCTGCTCGCAATTGGCGCAGACAAAGTCATCGTGCAACTCGTTGACTTCGATCAGCTCGAACGCATCCAGCTCGGCGTGACCGCAATGGGGGCAGAGGATTTCCATTCTTGAAAGGCGGGGCAGCGCCTTCTCCCTAGGCGTGATTTTTGATTCGATGACCGCTGTTTGAGCAGGCCGCTTCGCTCTCGCGAACCAAGTCGCGCCAAAGCCGGCCAATGCTAGAGAAGTCTGACGCTCGCAAAGTGAATCTGCGACATTTCGAGAGATTTGCTGTGTCTGCGGTTCTCAAGCCTTCCGAACCGGCCTGCCGTCCCGGTTGTCGTACAGGGTCATGCAACCTTCCAGACAGCCCGAGCAGCCGAAGAAGTCATAGCCCTCTCCACCACACTTCAAGTGATGAACGAGCGGCTTGCCGCATTCTTCGCAGGCGAAGTCCGTGAGCATGGTCGAATCCGGAAAGATGCTGCCCATGGCGGCGATTTCCCGCTTCAGGCGTCCATAGGTCAGCGACACCCAGGAGATGTAGTTGATCTCTCTGTGGATCACTTCTTCGAGAAACTGCTCGAACTCGCGCACGTAATCGGCGTTCGGCATGGCCGATCCGCGCCTCGTCGAAGCGAGTCTCAAGTGCCCGCCGAACGCGGCAAAGGATGTTCTCACCTTCGCAACTCGCCTCGGTCTACGCTTGCCCAGCATGTCGTTCCTTTCGCGGCCGGCAACAGGATGTCGCCTTGCCGGGAACGATAGAGGTTGCGGTCGACTTCACGGTGTCAGATCCGCAGGGGCGATCTGACATCCTGAACGACGCCGGTAAGGCTAGATGCCCGCGCGCTGCGCCTGTGCCGGGCCGTCAGGCCGCGCCCCTCGCAGCCGCGCGACCAGCGCATCGACATCCGCCGGCACGCGATCGCCACGCCAGGCCACATGCTGGTCGGCGCGGCACAGCACCAGGCGATGGCCGTAGGCGCGCGGGATTTCCTTCGCGTCCACGTCGAGCACCTCGAGCGGCATGCGCGCCTCGCGGGCCGCCTTCTCCAGGGCGCCGATCTCGACGCGGCGATCGAAGCGCAGCAGCGTGTAGCCGGGGCCGAAAGCGTCGTACAGCGAACGCCCGTCGGCCAGCCACAGGTGCGGTGCGCGGCAGCCCGGCACGGTGGAGGGCGTGAAGCTTCCCATGGTGTAGGCAGGTGCCGCTTCGCCGTCGGCCACGATGATGGGCGAGCGCGTGTAGAAGTAGCCGAAGTTGAGGCCGGCGCAGCAGAACTGCTGCACGTTCAGCGCATAGGCCTCGCGCCCGATCTCGGCGCGCAGCGCATCGCCCTCGGGCCCCGGCGCCTCGATGTCGCTCGGCACGGCGCGGCGCGCGCGGATCATCTTTTGCGCATGGTCCATCGCAAACTGCGAGACCTGCTCCGTGATCGGCTGGCGCTCGGCCTGGTAGGCGTCGAGAATGCCTTCGTCGGCCCAGCCCTGCACGCAGCCCGCGAGCAGCCACGAGAGGTTGATCGCGTCGGCGATGCCGGCGTTCATGCCGTAGCCCGCATAGGGCACCCACAGGTGCGCCGCGTCGCCGGCGATGAACACGCGGCGCTCGCGAAAGCGGTCGGCCACCAGCCGGCGCCCCACCCAGTCCTCCTTGCTGATCACCTCGTAGTCGAAGTCCTCGCCCACGCCGAGGATCTCGCGGATGGAACGGTCGCGGTCCACCGAATCGAACTCCGGCTCATCGGCATTCAGATGGTTGTGCACCAGCCAGGTCTCGCGTCCGTCGATGGCGAACATCGTGCCGCAGCGGCGCGGATTGACCGAGTAGTAGGACCAGGCCGGCTTGCCGGGGATCAGCGCCCGCAGCTGCGGCGCGCGGATGTAGGTCGACTGCACGCGCTGGATCACGGCCGTGCCTTCCAGCTTCGCGCCGATGCGCTTGCGCACGCCGGAGCTGCCGCCGTCGCAGCCCACCAGGTAGCGGCAGCGGATGCGGCGGGTGTCGCCGGTGTCGAGGTCGGTGGCATCGGCCGCCACGCCGTCGGCATCCTGCTCGAAGTCGCCCACCTGCGTGCGGTTGAGCAATCGCACGTTCGGCAGCGAGGCGGCATGCTCGAGCAGGATCGGCTCCAGGAAGAGCTGATTGATGCGATGCGGTGGCTCCGGCGTGGGCCACCAGGCGTCGGGGCCCTCGGTCTCGGTGTAGCGGTCGCGCCGGCAAGGGATGGGGATGCGCGTGAGCTCGATGCCCGTCACGCTGGTGCGGAACACCACGTCGTTCGGATGGTCGGCCGGCAGCCCCGCGTCGCGCACCTTCTGCACCACGCCCAGGCGGCGGAACTGCTCCATGGTGCGGGCCGCCACGTGGTTGCACTTGACGTTGGGCGGCTCGGCATAGCGGCGCGTCTCGGCCACCAGCACCTTCACGCCGCGCGAGGCCAGGTCCATCGCCAGCGTCAGGCCCACGGGGCCGGCGCCGACGACCAGGACGTCGGCCTTCAGTTCTTCCTTGTCGTGCATGTGCTCAGTCCAGCTTGATGTTGGCCGTCTTGATGACCTGCGCCCATTTCCTGGTTTCGGCGCGGATGTAGTCGTCGAAGGCCTTGGGCGTGCCGGGCGCGGGCTCCACGCCGAGGTTGCGCATGGCGGCCTGGATCTGCTCGTCCCTGAGGGCGGCGTTGATCTCCGCGTTCAGGCGCGCGACGACGGGCGCGGGCGTCTCGGCCGGCGCCACCACGCCGAACCAGCCGGTGGAGTCGTAGCCGGGCAGCCCGGCCTCGGCCACCGTCGGCACCTCGGGCAGCATGGGCAGGCGCTGCGGGCTGGTCACCGCGAAGGCGAGCAGCTTGCCGGCCTTGATCTGCTGCAGCGACGAGGGCAGGTCCACCACCGCCAGCGGGATCTGGCCGGCCATCGCGTCGACGGCTGCCGGCCCGGAGCCGCGGTAGGGGACCTCGACCAGCTTCACCTCCGCCATCTGCGCGAAGAGCGCCGCCGACAGGTGCATGGCCGTGCCGTTGCCGCCATGGCCGATCGAGAGCTTGCCCGGCTGCGCCCGCGCCAGCGCGAGCAGCTCGGCCTGCGTCTTCGCGCCGATGGAAGGATGGCCGACGATCACGAAGGGAATGGCGGCCAGCATGGCCACCGGCTTGAGATCCTTCTGCGGATCGAAGGGCATTTGCGCATAGAGGCTGCTGTTGGCCGACAGCGCCCCGGCCGCGCCCACGCCCAGCGTGTACCCGTCGCCCGGCGACTTGACCACCGCCGTGAGGCCGACGTTGCCCCCGGCTCCGGGACGGTTGTCCACCACCACCGGCTGGCCGAGCCGGTCGTTGAGCTTCGGCACCAGCATGCGCACCACCGCATCGGCGCTGCCGCCGGGCGGGAAGGTGACGATCACGCGGATCGGCTTGTGGGGGAAGTCGGCGGGGGCCTGGGCGCGCGCCGGTGCGGCGAGCAGCCCGGCGGCCGCGAGGAGCAGGCCCAGGGCTCGGGCAAGTGTCTTCATGCGTGTTCCTTGTCGATGTCTCCGAAGGGCATTGGACGGCAGCGCCATTCATTCGTAAATCAAAAAATTCCGAACGAAATATGATTCGACCTGATGAATCCCCTGCCCAAGTTCAGCCCCACCATCCGCCAGCTGCGTGCCTTCGTCGCGGTGCATCAGCTGCGCAAGCTCAGCGCGGCGGCCGAGAAGCTGTTCGTCACGCAGTCCGCGGTCAGCATGCTGATCCGGCAGCTCGAGGATGGGTTGGGCACGCGGCTCTTCGACCGAACCACGCGCTCGCTGCAGGCCACCGCCGCGGCCAACGAGATGCTGCCGGCGGCCGAGCGCATCCTGCGCGACGTCGATTCGCTCTCGGCCGACTTCCGCGAGCTCGCGCAGCTGCAGCGCGGCCGGATCTGCCTGGCGATCACGCCCACGCTGGCCTCCTTTCTGCTGCCGGAGGCGATCCGCCGCTTCGGCGAGGCGCATCCGGGCGTGCGCGTGGTGGTGGACGATTGCGCGCCCGACCAGTTCGTCGCGCGCATCCTCGGCGAGCACGTCGACTTCGGCATCGGCACGCCCGAGCGGCCCGGCGCCGAGGTCGAGACCCAGACGCTGATGCGCGACCACCTGAGCCTGGTCTGCGCGCGCGGCCACGCGCTGGCGGCGAGCAAGAAGCCCGTGCGCTGGGCCGACCTGGCCGGCCATCCTGTCATCACCGTGCGCCCCGGCTACGGCATCCGGCCCCTGATCGACGCCACGGCGGCGCAGGCCGGCGTGGCGCTCGAGGTCGTGAACGAGGTGTCCTTCCTGTCGACCGCGCTGTGGATGACGGCCAGCGGCATGGGCCCGTCGATCATGCCCTCGGCCTTTGCCCGGGCGGCGGGCGACGCCGCGCTGGTGGTGCGCAGCCTGACCGCGCCGCGCGTCTCGCGCGACGTGTTCGTGGTGACCAAGCGGGGCCGCTCGCTGTCGGCGGCAAGCCGCAGCTTCATCGAGACGCTGCGGCGGGCGCTGAAGAAGGGTTGAGCCCGGCGCCCTCGTCAGAGCGCAGGGCGCGGCTGCTGGACCCACAGCTGGACCGACGGCCGCGCCCACTGCGCCTTGGCATAGCGGGCCAGGCGCGGCGACATCTCGTCGCCATTCAGGATCAGCCGGTTGAGCATCAGCGCGAGATCGACATCGGCGATGGACCACTGGTCGAACAGGTGGTCCCCGCCATGGCTCAGCAACTTGGTGGCGACCGCGATGAGCTTCTGGGAGGCATCGAACGCCGCCGGCGAGAGCGGCCGCGAAACCGGCCGGTAGAAGACGACTTCGGTGGTCCGCTCCTGCCGCAGGGGCCCCAGGTCGCTGCGCAGCCAGGCCTGCACCTGCCGCGCGCGGGCCCGCGATCGCGGATGCCGCGGGTAGAGCAGCGGGCCGGGAAAGACTTCATCCAGGTACTCGGCGATGGCCGAGGATTCGGTCAGCGCGAAGTCGCCGTCGACCAGCGTGGGCACGCGGCGCGTCAGGGAGACACCGGCGAACGAAGGGGCCTGGTTGGCGCCGGCGCGGAGATCGAGCGCCTGGACGTCGAAGGAAAGCCCCTTCTCCTTGAGCGCCACGAAGGCGGACATGGCGTAAGGCGATGCGAACTGGGAATCTACGTACAGCAGCATGACTTTTCCGTGATGGCCGGGAGGGTGCGACCATAGCGCATCCGGCGAGCGCCGGTGCCGCCGGGCGCGCCGCGCTCAGGCCGGCTGGAAATGTTGTTGGATGCGCTGCGCCACCCGCTTGGGATGGCGGCACAGCGCGTCGATCGGGTAAGAGCCCACGAAGAGGCCGTTCACATTGAGTTCCACGCTCGCGAAATAGGCGCCCAGCGAAGCGCCTGCGTCGAACAGGCAGAAGGCCAGCGATTCGAAGGTGCCGCTGTCGCCTGCCGGCCCCGCACCGGCGACGAAGGCGCTGATGCGGTAGCTGAAGGCGTTCGATCCGACGCGTTGGATTTCGACCAGGGGCTTCATTCGACTGCGGGCGAAGGGACGGGAGCGTGAAATTGTGGGGACCCTGATGGTCGCCGCTGCGCCGGACTGCGTAAATAGTCCAATTGGACCGGGC
Source organism: Variovorax sp. (assembly GCA_035250605.1). Classification (GTDB taxonomy): domain Bacteria; phylum Pseudomonadota; class Gammaproteobacteria; order Burkholderiales; family Burkholderiaceae_C; genus Variovorax. Next base: position 10,536 of record DATFFA010000109.1, read on the forward strand.
CCAGAGAGGGGGGACTTGGGCAGAATGCCTGGACGCTCGCTCCCCCCGTCCTTTCGCCTGCCCGCCTGTCGCCTGCCTTCGTGTCTGTTTGCCTCATGCTGCCGCCCCGCATTCTTCTCGTCGACGACCATGCGCTGTTCCGCAGCGGGCTGCGCATGGTGCTTGCCGCGGGCATCGCCGATCTGGAGGTGGCGGAGGCCGCCTCGCTCGAAGAGGCCTTGCGCACCTCGATGCAGGAGCCGGCGCTGGTGCTGCTGGACATCCAGCTGCACGGCCTCAACGGCCTGGAAGGCATCGCGCTGGTCCGGCGCAAGTGGCCGCAGGCGCTGGTGGTGATCCTGTCCTCGGAGGTCTCGCCGCAGAAGGTCCGGCTGGCCATGGAGCGCGGCGCCGCGGCCTTCGTCTCCAAGGCCGAGCCGGCCGCCAAGATCCTGGCGGTGATCGGCCAGCTGCGCCAGGGCCTGCCCGTGGCGGCCGGCGGCCTGCCGGCGTGCGAGGGCGGCACGGACGCACAGCCGCTGCTCACGCCGCGCCAGAGCGAGGTGCTCGACCTGATGTGCCAGGGCCTGTCCAACAAGCTCATCGGCCGGCGCCTCAACCTGTCCGAGAACACCGTGCGCGGCCATGTGCAGGCGGTGCTGGCGGCGCTGCAGGTCTCGAGCCGCTCCGAAGCCGGCTTCGCGGCACGGCAACGCGGGCTCGTGGCCTGATGGTGGGGGCGTCGCGCCTGCCCGAGGACCGCATGCTGGTGGAACAGCTGCGGCTGCAGCTGGGCAACATCGGCGCCTCGCTGATCCCGACCATCCTGCTGGCGCTGCTGCTGGTCTGGGTGCTCTCCAACGAATCCAACGCACTCGCGATGCGGGCCTGGGCCGGGGTCATCATCCTGATCAAGCTCTACCTCGCGCGGGATGCGCGGCGGCTGCTGGCCACCGAGATCAGCCCCGCGAGCGCACGCGGGCTGCTGCTGCGCAAGCTGGTGCTCAACCTCATCGACGGGGCGGCCTGGGGCTCCCTGGCCTGGGCCGCACTGGGCACCACCACGATGGCCGGCAACGTGCTGGTGCTGGCGGTGCTGGCGGGCGTTGCCGGCAGCTCCATGTCTTCGCTGGCGCCGATTTTTCCGGCATTCATCGTGTTCGGCGCCACCGAGCTGATCGTGCTCGGCTCCAAGCTCTGGACGATGGGCGACCCGGCCTACGACGCCCTCGGGGTGGCCGCGATCATCTACAGCGCGGCCCTGGTCGGGCAGGCGCGCAACGGCTCGCGCGCGGCGCGCCGGGCCATCGGGCTGCGCTTCGAGAACCACGAGCTGATCGAGCGGCTGCGCATCGAGACCGAGCATGCGCAGGCCGCGCACCGCACGGCCGAGGAGGCCAACCTCGCCAAGTCCCGCTTCCTCGCCGCCGCCAGCCACGACCTGCGCCAGCCGATCCACGCGCAGGGCCTGTTCCTCGAGGTGCTGGCGCGCAGCAAGCTCTCGGCCGACCAGTACGACGCGCTGGCCAACGCGCGCGCCACCTGGCAGGCCTCGGCCGAGATGCTCGACACGCTGCTGGACTTCTCGCGCATCGAGGCCGGCGTGGTCGAGCCGCAGATGCAGGTTTTCCCGCTGCAGCCCCTGCTCAACAAGATCGAGAACGAGCTGGCGCCGCAGGCCGATGCCAAGGGCATCGTCTACCGCTCGCGCGAGACCCACGCGGCGGTGCGCTCCGATCCGGCGCTGGTGGCGCTGATCCTGCGCAACCTGGTGTCGAACGCGATCCGCTACACCGAGCAGGGCGGCGTGCTGGTGGCCTGCCGCGCGCGCGGCGAGCAGGTGCTGATCGAGGTGTGGGACACCGGCATCGGCATCGAGCCCGCGCAGCACCGGGCGATCTTTCGCGAATTCCACCAGCTCGGCAACGCCGAGCGCGACCGCCGCAAGGGCCTGGGCCTGGGCCTGGCCATCGCGCAGGGCCTGGCACGGGCGCTGGGGCAGCCGCTCGCGCTGGCGTCGACGCCGGGTCACGGCAGCGTCTTCCGGCTGGCCTTGCCGGCGGCGCGCGCCGGGGTGGTGGCCGAAGGCGCCGCGGAAGCGGTGCCGGGCCCGGCGCGCGTGTTCGACCTGCGCGTTCTGGTGATCGACGACGACGAATCCGTGCGCACCGGCATGCGCCAGCTGCTCGGCGCCTGGGGCTGTGTCTGCGACGTGGCCGACTCCATCGAAGAAGCGCAGGCCCTGGCGCGTACGCACCGGCCGGGCCTGGTGATCAGCGACTACCGGCTGCGCGAGCTGCGCACCGGCGCCGAAGCCATCGCGGCCTTGCGCGCGGAGTTCGGCACGGACCTGCCGGCGCTGCTGATCACCGGCGACACCGCGCCGCAGCGGCTGCGCGAGGCGCGCGCGACCGGGGTGCCGCTGCTGCACAAGCCGGTGCTGCCCAGCCAGCTCCACCGGGCAATGAGCGCGGTGCTGATGGGTCGCGAGCTCGATTCCTCGTTCGCGGGGCTCGAGATGCGCCGGGCCTGAGCCTCACTCGCAGCGAAACAGCACGCCCTGCTCCGCCGGTGCCTTCCCCAGCATCCGCGCGGTCAACCCCTTCTCCCGGCAATGGTCGCCGGCCTGCACGTAGGTGGTGGCACGCAGCGTGCCGTCGCGCAACGGGACGACCTGGTTGGGCGGCACCCCGCAACCGGCGATGAGCAAAGCGATGGAGAGGGATGCGAGCCAGTTCATGCGGGTATTCTGCAGTAGTTCCCCTGGCCCGCCGCCGCCGCGCGGCTCTATAACCCGGGGTGGACCTTCATCCGATGCCGACCCTCCCTCCTCTCAAGCCGAGGTGCCCATGACCCGTACCGTCGCCGAAAAGCGCGCCCTCTTCCGCCAGCTCCATGCCGAGGGCTGTTTCGTGCTGCCCAACCCCTGGGACCTGGGCAGCGCACGCTTCCTGCAAAGCCTGGGCTTCCAGGCGCTGGCCACGACCAGCTCCGGCTTCGCCTGGTCGCGCGGCCATGCCGATGGCGCTCTTTCGCGCGCCGAGATCCTGGCCCACCTGCGCGAGTTGGTCGCGGCCACCGACCTGCCGGTGAACGCCGATTTCGAAAGCGGCTTCGCGGCCGATCCGCAAGGCGTCGCGCAGAGCGTGTGCATGGCCATCGACACCGGCGTTGCCGGGCTGTCGATCGAGGACTCGACGGGCGATGCGGACCATCCGCTGTACGACATCGACGTGGCGGTGGCGCGCCTGCGCGCCGCGCGTGCGGCCATCGACCAGGAGGGCGGCGAAACGCTGCTGGTCGGCCGGGCGGAGAACTTCTTTCAGGGCCGCCCCGACCTCGAGGACACCATCGCCCGGCTCAAGGCCTATTCGGAGGCCGGCGCCGACTGCCTCTATGCCCCGGGCATCCGCACCCGCGAGCAGATCGAGGCGGTGGTCGCCGCGGTGGCGCCCAAGCCGGTCAACCTGCTGATCGGCGGCACCAGCGAGTTCACGCTGCAGGACATTGCCGCGCTGGGCGTTCGGCGCGTCAGCGTCGGCGGCGCGCTGGCGCGCGCGGCCTGGGGAGGGTTCATGCGGGCTGCGCGTCCGTTGCTGGAAGGCCGCTTCGACGGCTTCACGGATGCGGCCTCGGGGCAGGAGCTCAACGGCCTGTTCCGCTGAGTCGAGCGCGACTTCAGAAGAACAGCCAGTAGAACAGCCCGCCGAAGATCGCCCACTTGACCAGGTAGTAGCTGGGCTTGTTCCAGGCCTTCAGCCGCTTGCCCAGCACCCGGATCTTGTAGACCTGCGCGAAGGCCTTGTTCAGCCCGCCGATCGGCTCGCCCTCTTCGTTCTGCGTGGCGGCCGCCTTGATCATGCGCCAGCCGATCTCGCGGTTGATCCAGCGCGCGATCGGGTTGCTGAGCGGGCGCTCGATGTCGCAGAACAGGATGAGCCGGGTCTCGTCGGTGAGGTTCTCGGCGTGGTGGATGTAGGTCTCGTCGAACATCACCGCCTCGCCGTCCTTCCAGTGATAGGACTGGCCGTCGACGAAGATTCGGCAGCTTGCCGCATCCTGCGGCACCTTCAGGCCCAGGTGGTAGCGCAGCGATCCGGCGAAGGGATCGCGGTGCCGCACCAGCGTGCTGCCCGGCGGCAGGATGGCGAACATCGCCGCGCGCACGGAGGGAATGCCTGCGAGCAGTTCGGTGGTCTTCGGGCACAGGCCCTTGGCCGACGGCAGGAAGTCGCCGTACCAGTTGAGATAGAAGCGCTTCCAGCCGGTGCGGAAGAAGGAGTTGAAGCCGATGTCCGTGTAGCCCGCCGCCGCCTTGATGTGGCCCTCGTCGAACAGCGCCAGGCCTTCGTCGCGAATGGTCTGCCAGTTCTGTTCGAGCACCCCGAGCTCCGGGAACTGCTTCACGTCGATGTAGGGCTTGGAGGGCACCGAGGAGAACCAGTACATCAGCACGTTCAGCGGTGCGAGGAAGGTCGAGTGGTCGCTCAACTGCCGGCCGATCCGGTGTCGCACCTTGCCGCGGAAATGCACGTAGAAGCCGGAGGCCAGGAAGACCAGGGGAATCAGGAGCTTGTAGGACAGGAAGCTGGGCATCGCTGCGGGCGAGGACGTGGGGCGTCGCCGGGATGAAGAGGAGCCGGGGATTCTCGCTGAATCGCGCATGGCGCGCAGCTTCGCCCTGGGAGGGTCTGGGTCCTGCCCGTCACCCCAGCGCGGCAATCTTCCCGGCCAATTCCTGCGACTGCGCTTTGAACTTTGCCAGGTTTGCCTTCTTCAGCTTCGCCAGGTTATGCAGCTTCCACTGGATCGCCGGCAATGCATCGAGATGGTCCACGGCCATTCGGCTCCAATCCGGCTCGCCGTCGGCCAGGGACATGAGGAAGGCTCGCTCATTCGCATCCAGGTCTCGGTGCAGGATGGCGATCATCTGTTCCCGGGCCGCGAGCAAGGCATCCAGTTCGACCGGCTCGGTGGTCATCCCGTTGAAGTTGGCCTCGAACTCGTAGGTCACGTCGTGGAGCGGCGGGAACAACACCTCGTGGATCGGCCGGTTGTGGCTTGCCAGGTACACCACGAACGCACGCCGAATGCCGTCGCTGATGCCGCCGTTGGCCAACGATGCATCACGTCGAAGAGATCACGCGGATGCTGCCGGTCCATCGCAGCGACGAGCTTCCCCCCGTAGACGTCGTCGAGCGAAACCACCGGGATTTCGAGCTCGACCTGAAGGACCTCCTGCGCCTTGGCCGTCAGCCCCGCGATCTCGACAGGCCTGACGGTGCCACGCATCACGTAGTTCACCTCGATCTTGACTTCTATTCCGTCTCGTTTCACCAGAAGCTTTGTCTCACCCGCATCGGGTGAGCCGGCAAGGTGGGTTTGAAACCCCTTTGACTTCAAATGGTCGGCAGTTCGCCCGAGCGACGCCTTGATTTGCTTGAGCGCTGCGGCGCGGGACAAGGTGTGGTCCGGCAAGACCAAATCGAGATCCACCGACAGGCGCGGCATGTCGCGCACGAACAGGTTGATGGCCGTGCCGCCCTTGAGAGCGAAAGTGTCGTCGGCAAGGACGAACGGCGCGACCTGGGTCAGCAGGCGCGCAGTCTTGAGATAGATGTCGTTCACTTCTTGAGGACCATCAACCCTTCGTTGGTTCGAGAAACCCAGGGTCGATCGGCCCCGGCCGGCAGCTTTGCGGGGTCCAGCTTTCTTGCCCAGGGCAGGCTGAGTTCTCGTCCGAGCTGCAGGCACAGGCGAACCGTCTTCACGTTCGTGCACTCTCGCAGCAGGTCGCCAAGAACCGACGCGCGAAGGCCGTAGGCGCTTTCAGCCAGCTCGCGCGCTTCGGCCAACGGCTGCCGCACGCCCACTTCGCTCATCAGCTCGAGGAACGCACGTTCAGGGGAGGACACGTTCGGCCCGTTTGCGCGGCCCTCGAAGGGGCCGGCGTGCTTCATGCCGGTCGCGTCGCTGCTGAAGAGCTGCTTGCGGTGATATTCCGCCGGGAAGGAATCCGTGAACCACGCCGGCAGTCTGGCCGACTTCAAGCCATAGAGCTGCAATTTGGGATTGTGGGAAACATAGTGGCGCACGCCATGCCAGTCCAACGCGGTCTTGCCGCCGACGTGGAGGCCAGGGATCTGGCGCTGGAGCAGCCACAGGCTGGGATCGCGCTGCAGCGCGGCGTCGGGACGCAGGTACACGCCGCGCGCCAGACGCTTGAGCCACCCTGCGCGGACGTAGTGGACTGCCAGGTCGGCAGAGATGCCTTCCAGGGCCAAGTCTCTGCTGGTCACGGGCGTGCCGCCGGGAACCTGCGCCAGGAGCTTGTTTAGTTTTGATCGATTTATCGTAGTCAAACTACGATTATTGTTATATTTCCAAATTCGAACAACCTTTTGTTTTGTTCGAATTGTGGTAATCACACTACGATACCCAAAACAAAACCAAATCACTGCCGGGTCCGCTGGGCGCCCTTCGTGCGTGCCTGGCGAGCAGGCTACGCCCGGGCCTGGAAATGGTCGAAGGCGGCGAACCGCTGTGCGACTGGCCCGCCCTGGGCATCGACGATGCGCAATCCGGGTAGCGCCTCGATGCGCCCGATGCGGGCGACGGGCGTCGCACTGAGCCGCCCGGCGTCGAGCACGGCGGCGGCGGCGGCGGGCGGCGCGCTGAAGAGCAGCTCGTAATCGTCACCGCCTGCCAGCGCGCAGGTGCGGCGCAGCGCCGGATCCAGCACTGCTGCGGCGGGAATGCCGATCAAGGCGCAGGCGGCGTCCGCATCCAAGGTCGCGCCCACGCCGCTGGCGGCAAGGATGTGCCCAAGGTCGCCGACCAGCCCGTCGCTCAGATCGACCGCGGCGGTGGCGATGCCGCGCAGGGCCACGCCCAACGCGACGCGCGGCTCGGGTTGCTCCATGCGCCGGCGCGCCTGGTCGAAGGCCTCGGGCGGCAGCGCCAGGGTTCCGCGAAAAACTTCCAGCGCCAGCCGCGCATCGCCGAGGCTGCCGCTGGCCCAGAGCTCGTCGCCCGGCTTCGCGCCGGAGCGCAACAGCGCCGCGCCGGCCGGCACTTCGCCGAAAACGGTGATGCAGAGGTTGAGCGGCCCGCGCGTGGTGTCGCCGCCGACCAGCTCGCAGCCATGCGCATCGGCCAGCGCGAACAGGCCGCGCGAGAAGGCCTCCAGCCAGGGCTCGTCGATTGCCGGCAGCGCCAGGGCGAGGGTGAAGGCCAGGGGCTTCGCACCGCAGGCCGCCAGGTCGCTGAGGTTGACCGCGAGCGCCTTGTGCCCCAGGCGCCCCGGTTCGACGGTGGAGAGGAAATGGCGGCCCTCCACCAGCATGTCGGTCGACACCGCGAGCTGCATGCCGGGCGCAGGCGCCAGCAGGGCGCAGTCGTCGCCCACGCCCAGCGGGGAGCGGGTGGCGGGGCGCCTGAAGTAGCGCTCGATGAGATCGAACTCGCCCATCGTCGTGCTCAGCCTCTCAGCCGTGGCGAAAGCGCACGGCCGCCTGCCGCACCACCTCGGCCAGCAGCCGCTCCTTGGCCTGGCGTTCGCGCAGCCATCGCGCGTCGTTGCGATTGGCCTCCACGCTGGTGCGCAGCTGGCCCAGGGCCTGGGTGGCATCCAGCGCCTCGCTGTGCCATTCGAGCTGGGTCATGGTCATGAGGATGTGGTCGCGCAGCGGCATGTGGCTGCCGGTGGCCGGGTCCACATAGAGCGCGTCCAGGCCGAAGCGGCAAGCCTGGAAGCGGTTGTAGGTGTAGACCAGGTAGTCGTCCTCGGTGGGCGTGAAGGGCTGCTCCTGCAGGAACCAGGCCGCGAGCGACTGCACGTAGCCGGCCAGCGCCGCGGCGCGCTCCACCGTGAGCGGCGTGTCGAAGACGCGGATCTCGATGGTGCCGTACTCGGGCTTGGGCCGGATGTCCCAATAGAAGTCCTTCATGCTGCGCACGACGCCGGTGCGGGTCATGCGCTCGAAGTAGTTGCCGAACTCGCGCCAGCTGAGCGTGAACGGCGCGCGGCCCGACAAGGGGAAGGCGAACACCGAGTTGAGCCGCGCCGAGTCGAACTGCGTGTCCTGCCCCTGCACGAAAGGCGAGGAGGCCGACAGCGCGATGAAGTGCGGGATATAGCGCGACATGCGGTGCAGCATCAGCAGGGCGCCATCGGCATCGGGGCAGCCGATGTGCACGTGCTGGCCGAAGATGGTGAACTGCTTCGACAGGTAGCCGTAGAGCTCCGACAGCTCGCGAAAGCGCGGCTTGTCGTAGATGCGCCGCTCGTGCCACTGCTGGAAGGCATGCGTGCCACCGCCCACCACCGCGATGTTGAGCTTGTCGGCGTTCTTCACCAGCGCGTCGCGAATGGGCGTGAGCTGCGCCACCACGTCCTTGGCCGAGTGGCAGATGTCGGTCGAGATCTCGATCATGCTCGAGGTCATCTCGGGCACCACGCTGCCGGGCAGCGGGGTCTGGGCCATCAGGCGCAGCATGTCCTCGGCATAGGGCGCGAGGTCGTAGTCGTGGGTGTTGACCAGCTGCAGCTCGAGCTCGACGCCCAGCGACAGGGCGACCGACTTGTTGAAGGGCTCCAGCGGCAGCACGCGGCTCTCGGGGGAGTCGGGCAGGCCCGGCGATGCGCTCATCGCTGCGTCTCCTCCGTGATGCTGAAGGCCTCGGGCATCCAGGGCCTGGAGCTCTCGCCGGCGCCGTGGATGGCCACGGTGGCGAGCACTGCGCCCAGCACCTCCATCAGCAGGATCGCGGGCAGGGCGATCTGCGTGATCATCGCGCCCAGCAGCGGCGAGGCGGTGACGAAGCCGGAGGTGATCAGAAGCGCGATGGAGGACAGGGGCGCCATCGCGCAGCCCACCCACAGGGCCTGGCGCCAGCTCGCGCCGCTGCCCGGGTTGGCGATCGCCACGCCGGCGATCTTGGCCACCGTGCGCACGGCGATCACGGCCAGCACCACGCTGGCGATGGGCAGGCTCCAGTCGGCCTGTGCCGCTACCACGGACACCAGCACGAACATCAGCATGGTGAGCAGCGAGGCGGCCGTGCCCAGCTGCCGCGGCCAGACCCAGGGCTTGGGATGCAGGGCCTTGAGCAGCACGCCGCCGATCAGCGCCGCCAGCGGCGCCGAGCCGCCCAGGTGCGCGGCCAGCGCGGCGCCGGCTGCAATGATCGCGAGCAGCAGGATGGAGGTGTTCTCGCTGGTCGGGCTCATCACGCGCAGGGCCGAGCGCAGCGACAGCGCCATCAGCGCGCCGACCACGAAGGACAACCCCAGCACCACCGCCACCGGATAGAGCTTCTGGAACAGGCCCAGCGGCGCATGCTCGATCAGCCCGGCTTGCGCGTAGCCGAGGGTCAGCGCATAGAAGGTGTTGAGCGTGGCGAGCGTCAGCGCCCGCTCGGTCACCGGGCCGGAGCCGCGGGTGTCGATCACCACCCGGCTCAGCACCGCCGGCGAGGCCACGATGGCCATCAGCGCGATCGGGTTGGCCACAGGATCGGGCACGTCCATCCAGTGCAGCACCCAGAACACGAAGAAGTAGGTCAGCGTGGCTTCCAGCAGGCTCTGCACCAGCACCATCGGGTTGTGGCGGAACCAGCGCAGCGGCAGCCGGCCGCCGGCCTCGAACAGCACGATCGCCACGCCGAGCTCGAGCAGGAACAGGCTGATGCCCTGCAGCGGCCACATCACGCCCTCGAAGCCGGCCAGGCCGACCACGGTGCCGACCATCGAGTAGCCGACCACCTTGGGCATGCCCGCATAGCGTTGCACCAGGTGGCCGGCCGCGGCGGCGGCGGCCAGCAGCAGCGACCACAGCACGGTGGGCAGGCCCGCCGAGGGCCGCAGCCACTCGGACCAGAAGCCCAGCAGGTCGTTGGGAATGAAAGAACTCATCAGGCCAATCTGTTAAGCACGCGAGCACCGGGCAGGCATCGCGCGTCGAGCAGAGCGCACGGGGGCGTTCATGGCTCGGGGAAGAAGGTTGCGTTCAGTGCAGCACGCGCGGGACGGGCGCGCCGCCCGCGTCGGCTTCCAGCACGAACATGGGAATCGCGACGTCGAAGCGTTCGCCGCGCTCGGTCACGAAGAAGTAGCTCCCATGCATGGTACCGCTGGGCGCCTGCAGCCGGCATCCGCTGGTGTAGCGGAAGGACTGCCCGGGCGCCAGCAGCGGCTGCTGGCCGATCACGCCGAGGCCTTTGACCTCCTGCGTCTGTCCGCTGGCGTCGTTGATGAGCCAGTGCCGCGCGATCAACTGCGCTGCCACCCGGCCGGTGTTGGTCACGGTGATCGTGTAGGCGAAGGTGTAGACCCGGTCTTCGGGCGAAGACTGGTCCGGCAGGTAGCGCGGCTCCACCTGGATCTTGATCGGAGGGCTGGACATCGGCGCGATGTTAACAATTGGTGGGGAAACAGCCTGCGACAATTGGCCCCCATGAGCAGCAGCAGCACCTTCCGCATCGCCCCTTCCATCCTTTCGGCCGATTTCGCGCGCCTCGGCGCCGAAGTGAGCGATGTGATCGCCGCCGGTGCCGACTGGATTCATTTCGACGTCATGGACAACCATTACGTGCCGAACCTCACCTTCGGCCCCATGGTGTGCCAGGCCCTCAAGCCGCACGCGAAGACGGCCGGCGGCACGCCGGTGCCGATCGACGTGCACCTGATGATCGAGCCGGTGGACGCGCTGGCCGCCGCCTTTGCGCAGGCGGGAGCCGACTACATCAGCTTCCACCCCGACGCCTCGCCCCATACGCACCGCAGCATCCAGGCCATCAAGGCGGCCGGCTGCAAGGCGGGGCTGGTGTTCAACCCCGGTGCCGGGCTGGAGCCGCTGGACTGGGCGATCGACGACATCGACCTGATCCTCATCATGAGCGTGAACCCGGGCTTCGGCGGCCAGAGCTTCATCGACTCGGCCCTGCGCAAGATCGAGCTCGCCCGCAAGCGCATCGAGGCCAGCGGGCGCGACATCCGCCTGGAGGTCGACGGCGGCATCAAGACCGACAACATCGCGCGCGTGGCCGACGCCGGCGCGGACACCTTCGTGGCCGGCAGCGCGATCTTCAATGCGAAGAGCTACGCGGGCGTGATCGCCGAGATGCGCGCGCAGCTCCAGGCGGACTAAGGCCTGACCTTCTCGTTGTAGACCCGGTCGGCCACCGGGCCGCGGTCGGTGTCGACCACGCCGCGCTCCACGTCCTCCATGCCCTTGCGGCCCTGCTCGGCGGAGCCGCCCTGGTTCTGCTGGCTGTCCGAGGACTGGTCGCGCTCGTGGGGCAGGCGCGGAGCCGATTCGCCGCCCTGCTCGACCTTGGTCTGGCCGCCGCCGGCGTCCTTCAGCGGGTCGGTCTTCGGGGGCGCCTTCTCCTTCTTGCTTGCCATTGCTTGCTCCTTGGTCATGCCGTCTTGTGGCACGGCATCGCGGAAAGCCCGGTAGGACCGCCATGCGCGGCCCTGTAGGATCAGCGGCGAGATGAGCGAGCCGCAGCCCCACGTTCCCGACCTTCTTCGCATCCACGGATTCACTTCCCTCGAGCCCGGGCCGAAGCTGATCGTCCTGGGCGGCGTGCACGGCGACGAGACCTGCGGCACGGAAGGCATCGAGCGCACCCTGGCCGAGCTGGACAGCGGCGCGCTGCGGCTGTTGCGTGGCCAGCTCACGCTGGTGCCGGTGGCCAACCCGCTGGCGCGCCGCCTCATGCGGCGCGAAGGCGAACGCAACCTCAACCGTCTGTTCAAGCCCACCCCGGCGGGCGAGGCGCCGGCCGATTACGAAGCCCGCATCACCGACCTCCTGTGCCCGCTGCTCGAGCGGCACGACGTGCTGCTGGACCTGCACTCCTTCCAGAGCGCGGGCGAGGCTTTCGCGATGATCGGCCCGCGCGACAACGCCGGCACGCTCGAGCCGTTTTCCCGAGCGTTCGAGGAAGGGCTGCTCGCGCTGCACATGGGCACGCCGCGCGTGGTCGAGGGTTGGCTCGACATCTACGCGGCCGGCCTGGCGCAGCGCGCCGGCGGCCAGCCGGCCGACGAGGCCGCGCTGGCCTTCGGCTGGGGCACCAACGAATACATGCGCAGCCGCGGCGGCTACGGCGTCACGCTCGAATGCGGCCAGCACCAGGACCCGGCCGCGCCCGAGGTCGCTCACCGCGCCATTCATGCGGCGCTGCGCCTGCTGGGCATGGTCGCGCCCGATCCGCAGGCCGAGCCGCCGGCGGCGCCTTCGCTGCTGCGGTTGGTCAGCGTGACCGATCGCGACAGCGAAGAAGACCAGTTCGTGCGCGAGTGGGCCACCTTCGACCCGGTGGCGAAGGGCGAGCCCATCGGTGTGCGCGCCGACGGCACGGTGCTGGCCGCCGAGCGCGACGGCTTCATCGTGTTCCCGAACGCGCAGGCGCTGCCCGGCGCCGAGTGGTTCTATTTCGCGATCAAGAGCGATCGCGACCTGCGCCGGCCCGGCGCCTGACGCCGGTACTGACGGCCGGCGGGTGCCACGGCCGGACGGCGCGCGCCCCTGACGCGGGGCTCCGCCGCCTTCCTACATGCGCGGCTCGATGGACGTCCTAGGGTGGACCCCCCTGGAGATTGCCCATGCCCGCATCCAAGACCCCCGCGCCGCGCGTCCTGTGGAAAGGCGCCATCAGCTTCGGCCTGGTCCATATCCCGGTGGCGCTCTACGCGGCCACCGTCGATCACAGCATCGACTTCGACTGGCTGGACAAGCGCAGCATGGACCCGGTGGGCTACAAGCGCATCAACAAGAAGACGGGCCGGGAGATCGCGCGCGAGCAGATCGTCAAGGGCGTCGAGGTCGAGGACGGCCAGTACGTGGTGCTGAGCGACAAGGAGATCGCCGACGCCTATCCGCGCACCACGCAGACCATCGAGATCGAGACCTTCGTCCCCGCCAACAGCATTCCCTTCGTCTACCTGGAGCGGCCCTACTACCTGGCGCCCATCAACCGCGGCGGCAAGGTCTATGCGCTGCTGCGCGAGACCTTGGAGCGCACCGGCCGCATCGGCGTGGCGCGGGTCGTCATCCAGACCAAGCAGCACCTCGCGGCCCTGGTGCCCGTCGGCCCGGGGCTGGTGCTGAACCTGCTGCGCTGGGGCGCCGACATCCGGCCCTGGAAAGACCTGCCGCTGCCCGCCGAGAACGCGAAGAAGGCGGGCCTCGCCGAACGCGAGATCAAGATGGCCACGGAGCTGGTCGAGGACATGAGTTCGGACTGGGACCCCGAGGCCTTCAAGGACTCCTTCAAGGACGAGATCCTGCGCCTGGTCGACCGCAAGATCGAGGCCGGCAAGACCGAAGCCGTGGCCAAGCTCGGCCCCGTGGAAGAAGAGGAAGGCCGGCCGAGCGCGAAGATCCTGGACCTCACCGAGCTCTTGCAGCGCAGCCTGCGCAAGGGCGGCAAGGCAGGTGCCGACGAGGAAGAGAGCGGCAGCGAGGAAGCGCCCGCCAGGGCGCGCAAGCCGGTCGCCAAGCGCGCGGCCCGCAAGCGCGCCCCGGCCCGGAAGGCGGCAGCACGCCGCAAGGCAGCTTGAGGCACGGCCGTGGCAAGCAGGCCCCGTGCAAGCGAAGCGCTGGCGCCCTATCGCCGCAAGCGCGATTTCAAGAAAACGCCGGAGCCGCACCAGGTCGGCCGCGCCGGCCGCGGTGCCCATGCCTTCGTGGTGCAGAAGCACCACGCCCGCCAGCTGCACTACGACTTCCGCCTGGAGCTCGACGGCACGCTCAAGAGCTGGGCCGTGCCCAAGGGGCCCTGCCTCGATCCGACGGTCAAGCGCATGGCGGTGCATGTGGAGGACCACCCGGTCTCCTATGCCGACTTCGAAGGCACCATCCCGCCTCGGCAGTACGGCGCCGGCACCGTGATCGTCTGGGACCGCGGCGAATGGGAAGCCGAGGGCGACGCGCGACGCGGCCTGGCCGAGGGCAAGCTCAAGTTCGAGTTGCACGGCGACAAGCTGCGCGGCCACTGGACGCTGGTGCGCATGCGCGGCAAGGGCGAGAAGCAGGAGCCCTGGCTGCTGATCAAGGAGCAGGACGCAGAGGCCCGGCCGCTCGCGGACTACGACGTCGTCGAGGCCGAGCCCGACAGCGTGCTGACCGGCCGGGACGTCGACCATCCGCCGGACCTGAGCTACGGCCGCAAGGCCGAGCCCGCCAAGCCGCCCACGGCGCGCAAGGCCGCCGCGCCGAAGCCCCGCCGGGCCACGCTGCCCGAGCGCCTCGAACCGGAGCTCGCGACCCTGGCCTCGTCGCCGCCGCCGGTGCCTGAAGACTGGCTCTACGAGCTCAAGTACGACGGCTATCGCGTGCTGGCCCGTATCGAAGGCGACGCAGTCCGGTGCATCACGCGCAACGGCAACGACTGGACGTCGAAGCTGCCGGCGCTGGCGAAGTCGCTGGCGCAGTTGCCCACGCGCTCGGCCTGGCTCGACGGCGAGATCGTGGTGGCCGGCAAGAACGGCGCGCCCGACTTCCAGGCGCTGCAGAACGCCTTCGACCGGCGGGCGACGGCCGACATCGTGTACTGGCTCTTCGATGCGCCTTTTCTGGACGGCGAGGACCTGCGCGCCCTGCCGGTGGAAGAGCGCCGCGCGCGGCTCGCCAAGCTGCTGGGCAAGGCGCCGCCGGCCGGCCTGCGGCTCTCCGAGGCCTTCGATGCCACCCCGCGCGAGCTGCTGGCCTCCACGGCGGAGCTGGGCTTCGAAGGCATCATCGGCAAGCGCAAGGGCTCGGCCTATGTGTCGCGCCGATCGCCCGACTGGATCAAGCTCAAGAACCAGCGGCGCCAGGAATTCGCGATCGGCGGCCATACCGCCCCGAAGGGCTCGCGCACCGGCTTCGGTTCGCTTCTCCTGGGCGTGTACGACGACAGCGGCCGGCTGCAGTACTGCGGCAACGTGGGCACCGGCTTCGACACCGGCCGGCTGGCCGACATCAAGGCGAAGCTCGACCGGCTGGCGAGCGACGAATGCCCCTTCGAGAAGCGGCCCGCGGGTGTCAAGGCGCAGTGGGTGCAGCCGAAGCTGGTGGCGGAGATTGCCTTCGGCGAATGGACGCGCGACGGCCGGGTGCGCCATGCCGTGTTCCAGGGCCTGCGCAGCGACAAGCCTGCCTCGCAAATCCGGCGCGAGCAGGCGCAACCCCCGGCCGCGATCCGCCAGGCCCAGGAGGCGAGCCCCACGATGAAGGCACTGAACATCACCAACGCCCAGCGCGTGATCGACAAGACCAGCGGCGTCACCAAGGGCGAGCTGGTCGCCTACTACGACCAGGTGGGCGAGCTCATGCTGCCCCACCTGAAGGGCCGTCCGGTCGCGCTGGTGCGAGCGCCCGAAGGCGTGGGCGGCGAGCTCTTCTTCCAGAAGCATGCGAGCCGGAACGAGATGCAGGGCGTGAAGCTGCTGGACCCGGCGCTCGACCCCGACCACGAGCCGCTGCTGCAGATCGACAGCGTGCGGGGCCTGCTCTCCGCCGCGCAGATGAACGTGCTGGAGCTGCACACCTGGAACGCCACGTCCAACGCCATCGACCGGCCCGACCGCTTCACGCTGGACCTCGACCCCGGCGAAGGCGTCGAGTGGGCGACGATGCAGGAGGCGACCCTCCTGGTGCAGACCCTGCTCGACGAGCTCGCGCTGCCCGCCTTCCTCAAGACCAGCGGGGGCAAGGGCATGCACGTGGTGGTGCCGATACGGCGGCATTACGGCTGGGATGCGGTCAAGGGCTTCGCCCAGGCCCTGGTGATCCACCTGGCCGAGACCATTCCCGAACGATTCGTCGCCAAGAGCGGCCCGCGCAACCGCATCGGCAAGATCTTCGTCGACTACCTGCGCAACGGCTTCGGCGCCACCACCGTGAGCGCCTGGTCGGTGCGCGCGCGGCCGGGCCTCGGCGTCTCCGTGCCGATCGAATGGGACGAGTTGCCCATGCTGCAGAGCGCCGCGCAATGGACGGTGCGCACGATCGGCGAGCGCCTGGCAGTGGGCAACGAGCCATGGGCGGCGATGGAGAAAAGTCGCAAGGGGCTGGCGGCGGCGATGAAGAGGCTGGGCTACGAGCCCTCCGATGCGCCGTGAGCCTCAGCCCTCCACTTCCTCGGTCACCACTTCAAAGCGCTCCAGCGTGTGCTCGCCGAACACCATGGTGATCGGCACGTCGGCCGCGTCGCGGCCCTGGGCGATCATGATGCGTCCGATGCGCGGCTTGTTGTGGCGCGCATCGAAGGACCACCAGCGGTCGCCGAGGTAGACCTCGAACCAGGCGCTGAAATCCATCGGGTAGGGCACCGGGGGTATGCCGATGTCGCCGAGATAGCCGGTGACGTAGCGCGCCGGCACGTTCATGCAGCGGCACAGCGTGATGGCCAGGTGCGTGAAGTCGCGGCACACGCCCCTTCGCTCATGCCAGGCCTCCAGCGCCGTTCGCGTGGGGCGCGCGCTCGGATAGTCGAAGACCAGGTGCTGGTGCACGTAGTCGCAGATCGCCTGCACCAGCGGCCAGCCCTTGGGCACCTGGCCGAAGCTGCGCCAGGCGAAGCCCAGCAGCTCGCCGTCGACTTCGCAGTAGCGGCTGGGCAGCAGGAAGCGCAAGGTCTCCACCGGCAGCTGGTCCGGCGTGTGTTCGACCGCGCCGAGATCGACCGCGTCGGGCCAGCCTGTGTCGTAGACCTGCGCGTCGTTGCGCAGGCGCACCCGCGTGACTCCGGCGGGTACGCGCACGCGTGCGCAGTGGTTGTCGAAGGCATCGCGGTAGAAGTCGGTCACCAGCGGTGGGCTGATGGTGATGTTCTCGCCACCGACGACATCGCCGGCGCGCGAGGGGTGCACCTGCAGCATGTAGATCAAGGCGGTCGGCGAGTTCACGCCGAGTTCGATGTCGTAGCCGATTCGGATGAGCATGGGGTGTGTGGCTTGGAGGTGTGGACGCGGCGCGCGAGCGACGACGCATCCTAAGGCGCGACGCGAAAACGGTACGTGAGCCGGTGCGCGCGAGCGCGCGTAGGCCGGCCTTCAAACCCGTCAGTGCGGTCCTACCGCCGGCCGCTGGGCCTTCCCACAGACGTCGGCGCGCGGCCACTACGGGGGGTCTTCGGCGCACCGCCTAAGCTCAAGCATTGCACGCGGCCGCATTGCCGGCCGTGCCTCCCGACCTGCGATCTCCACACCACAATGACACGGAGCGAATCATGGAGCTTTCCTCGTTGCTCAGCGTCCTCGATGCGCCCTGGTTCGACGATGTCATCGTCTGGACCGTGGCAGCGGTGGCGGGCATCGTCGCCCTGGCGGTCGTGGTCAACGCCCTGGACGTCTTCTTCGATGCCGGCTGATGCCGCGGCGCCCCGGGACAACAGAAGGAACTCCCGATGACGCCAACGAACAAGACCGCGGGCAGCCGCCGCCCCAAGCCGGTCAACGGCAGTACGGACAAGCAGGAACAGCTGGCGGCCTCCGTCGCCGAGAACGCGCCGCGGCTCACGACCAACCAGGGCGTCCAGGTCCCCGACAACCACAATTCGCTGCGGGCCGGCGTGCGCGGGCCCTCGCTGCTGGAAGACTTCATCCTGCGCGAGAAGATCACGCACTTCGACCACGAGCGCAT
>DATFFA010000110.1:0-6735 GCA_035250605.1 Variovorax sp.
CCGCCGGCCGGCGGCGCCGACTGGGCCAGCCCGCCGGTGCTCAAGCGCGAGAACCTGCTCGCCCTGACGCGCGCCCTGGCTGCGGCCGGCCCCTCCTGGAAGCTGGACTGGAGCGCGATCGACGCCATCGAGGCCGATGCCGCCGGCCCGCTGCGCGCGCTGTTCAACCACTGGGCCGACTCGCCGGTGCAACTGCGCTTCGCCGGGGCCGACCGGCTGCTGATCGTGCTCACCGAGGCCACCCCGGTCAACGAACGGCGCGTCGACGCCGTCTGGTGGCAGCTGCACATGGCGGCCCTGCGCGTCATGCACCGGGCCGACGAGTTCGAGCTGCTGGCGCTCAACTACTGCATCACCTACGAGGTCTCGCCGCCACCCTGGGAAGATCCCAAGGGCGACTTCGGCGAGCTCGAGCCGCCGCCGGCGGCGGCCCGGCCGTCGGTGTCGTCCGGCTTCTCGATCTCGGGCCGCGACGACGAGCTGATAGGCGCCGACGCCGCACCGACGGCCGCCGCGGCGGGCCACGGCTCGCTGGCGGGGGAGCTCGCCGGCGAGTCGCTCGCGACCTGGGAGCGTCTCGATGCCGAGCTGGCCGATGCGCAGGGCCTGAGCATTTCCTGTGCGGCGCTGGTGCGCATCGATTTCCAGGCGGCGGGCTCGCTGCTGAACTGGGTCACCGCCCGCGATGCGCGAGGTCAGCGGGTCGCCTTCGTCGATGCTCATCGCCTCGTCGCGGCCTTCTTTGGCGTGATCGGCATCGCGGACCACGCCGAAGTGGGCATCCGGGCGAACTGAAACATCTGGCGACAGCCGGGCACTCCACGCCCTGCGCTGGCCCCCTGTCGGAAGAGGTCGCCGCAACGCGTTATTCTGTTTGCCGCCTCCTTTCCGCTTTCCGGCTTGCATTCGTGCGGGCCATAGCCATATTGCCTCGATGGAACAATTTCACGGAACCACGATCATCAGCGTGCGCCGCAAGTCCCCGAACGGCGACCAGGTCGCGATCGGCGGTGACGGCCAGGTCACGCTGGGCAACATCGTCATCAAGGGCAGCGCGCGCAAGGTGCGCCGGCTCTACCAGGGCAAGGTCCTCGCCGGTTTCGCCGGCGCCACGGCCGATGCCTTCACCCTCTTCGAGCGCTTCGAGGGCAAGCTCGAGAAGCACCAGGGCCACCTGGCGCGTGCCGCGATCGAGCTGACCAAGGACTGGCGCACCGACCGCGTGCTGCGCCGCCTGGAGGCGATGCTGGCCGTGGCCGACGCGCACAGCTCGCTGATCATCACCGGCAACGGCGACGTGCTGGAGCCCGAGAACGGCATCATCGCCATCGGCTCCGGCGGCGCCTACGCCCAGGCCGCGGCCAAGGCCCTGCTCGACCACACCGAGCTGAGCGCTGCCGACATCGTGAAGAGGTCCCTCGAGATCGCGGGCGAGCTCTGCATCTACACCAACATGCATCACACCATCGAAACCCTGTGAGCCCAGCGAGTCGCCCATGCCCATGACCCCACAGGAAATCGTCTCCGAACTCGACAACCACATCGTCGGCCAGCCCGACGCCAAGCGCGCCGTGGCGATTGCGCTGCGCAACCGCTGGCGCCGCCAGCAGGTCGACGAAAAGCTGCGCGCCGAGATCACGCCCAAGAACATCCTCATGATCGGCCCCACCGGCGTGGGCAAGACCGAAATCGCGCGCCGGCTCGCGCGACTGGCCGATGCGCCCTTCATCAAGGTCGAGGCCACCAAGTTCACCGAGGTGGGCTACGTGGGCAAGGACGTGGATTCCATCGTCCGCGACCTGGCCGAAATCGCCGTCAAGCAGACGCGCGAGAGCGAGAGCGCCAAGGTGCGCATGCGCGCCGAGGACGGCGCCGAGGAGCGCATCCTCGACGTGCTGCTGCCCCCGGCCCGCACGGCCGATGGCGCGGGCGCCGACAGCGGCAACGCCACGCGCCAGGCCTTTCGCAAGAAGCTGCGCGAGCACCAGCTCGACGACAAGGAAATCGATATCGAGCTGGCCGAGCAGCGCGCTCCGCTCGAGATCATGGGCCCCGCCGGCATGGAGGACATGACCGAGCAGCTGCGCGGCATGTTCGGCCAGCTCACCCAGGGCCGGCGCAAGACGCGCAAGCTCAAGATCGGCGAGGCCATGCGCCTCCTGGTCGACGAGGAGGCCGCCAAGCTGCTCAACGAGGACGAGATCCGCACCCAGGCGATCAACAACGCCGAGCAGAACGGCATCGTCTTCATCGACGAGATCGACAAGGTCGCCACCCGCAGCGAGGCCCAGGGCGCCGATGTCTCGCGCCAGGGCGTGCAGCGCGACCTGCTGCCGCTGGTCGAGGGCACGGCGGTGAGCACCAAGTACGGCGTGGTGCGCACCGACCACATCCTCTTCATTGCGAGCGGCGCCTTCCACCTGAGCAAGCCCAGCGACCTGATCCCCGAGCTGCAGGGCCGCTTCCCGATCCGTGTCGAGCTGCAGTCGCTGTCGGTGGCGGACTTCGAAAGCATCCTCACCCAGACCCGGGCCTCGTTGGTCAAGCAGTACCAGGCGCTGCTGGCGACCGAAGGCGTGGCGCTGGAGTTCGCGGCCGACGGCATCACCCGGCTGGCCAGCATCGCCTACGAGGTCAACGAGCGCACCGAGAACATCGGCGCCCGGCGCCTCTCCACCGTGATGGAGCGGTTGCTCGACGAAGTGAGCTTCGACGCCGCCAAGCTCGAAGGCCAGACGGTGCACATCGACGCCGCCTATGTCGACGCCCGTCTCTCGGCACTAAGTCACGACGAAGACCTTTCCCGCTTCATCCTCTGATCGGGCTTTTGCACTGACACGGTTCACGCAACACATTCATTGCGTGAGCTAAGTGCTTCATTTGCAACGGAATTAGGTGTTTTCGAGACTTCAGAAACACCGCTAAGTCGTTGATTCCATTACAAAAAATAGCCGCGACGCCCCGTTGCGTGGTAGGTGTTTCCTGCTACAGTGCAAAAAAGTGCAGTTAAGTGGGAAAAAGTGTCCGTTCGTGCCTCGCCGAGGTGCGCGGCACCTCCAAACAGGGGTTCGCGGTCGTGTTTCAAGGGGCTTCATCGCTCAGTCTCGATGCCAAGGGGCGGCTCTCCGTGCCGACCCGGCATCGTGACGTCCTGAGCGCGACAGCCGCCGGCCAGCTCACGATCACCAAGCACCCCCATGGCTGCCTGATGGTGTTCCCGCGTCCGGAGTGGGAGAAATTCCGCGAGCGCATCGCGGCGCTCCCGATGTCGGCACAGTGGTGGAAGCGCGTCTTCCTGGGCAATGCGATGGACGTGGACATGGACGGCACCGGCCGGGTGCTGATCTCCCCCGAGCTGCGTGCGGCCGCCGGCATCACGCGCGACGCGCTGCTGCTCGGCATGGGCAACCACTTCGAGCTCTGGGACAAGGCCACCTACGACGCCAAGGAGGCCGAGGCCACCCAGGGCGAGATGCCCGATGTGTTCCAGGACTTCTCGTTCTGAGGCCAACAGTGCAAGCGCCATGGAGCCATACGACCGTGCTGTTGAAGGAGGCGGTGGAAGCCCTTCTTCCCGGCAGCGCGCCCGCCCCCGGCACCTACGTCGATGCCACCTTCGGGCGCGGCGGTCACTCCCGGGCCATCCTGGAGAGACTGTCCGAGGCCGGCCGGCTGATCGCGTTCGACAAGGACGCGGAAGCGGTGGCCGAGGCAGCGCGCATCGAGGATGCGCGTTTTTCCATCCGGCACCAGAGCTTCGACCACCTGGGGGAGCTGCCGCCGCGCAGCGTCGCCGGCGTGCTGATGGATCTGGGCGTGAGCTCCCCGCAGATCGACAACCCCGTGCGGGGTTTTTCTTTTCGTTTCGACGGCCCGCTCGACATGCGCATGGACACCACGCGCGGCCAGAGCGTGGCCGAGTGGCTGGCAACGGCCGAAATACAGCAGATGGCGGAGGTGATTCGTGACTATGGCGAGGAACGGTTTGCTGTTCAGATTGCAAAGGCGATTGCAGCTCGCCGACAGGAACGGGGCCCAATTTCAACCACCGCCGAGCTGGCCGAGCTCGTGGCTGGCACGGTCAAAACCCGCGAGCCGGGCCAGAACCCTGCAACGCGCACATTTCAGGCTCTTCGGATTTTCATCAACGCCGAGCTTGAAGAGCTGCAACAGGCGCTAGAAGCGAGTCTTTCCGTGCTGCAACCCCAGGGCCGGCTCGCGGTGATCAGCTTCCATTCGCTGGAAGACCGCATCGTGAAGCAGTTCATCGCCGGGCATTCGCGCGAGGTCTACGACCGCCGCGCGCCCTTCGCCGCGCCGCGCGCGATGAAGCTGCGGGCGGTCGGCCGCATCAAGCCGTCGCAGGCCGAGGTGGACGCGAACCCCCGCGCCCGCAGCGCGATCCTGCGCGTGGCCGAACGCACGGCGGAGGCCTGAACCGTGGTGCGCCTCAACCTCCTGTTGCTCCTCGCCGTGCTGGCTTCGGCGATCTACCTGGTGCACACGCAGTACCTGTCGCGCCAGCTCTTCACCGAACTGCACCGCGAGCAGAGCGAGACGCGCCGGCTGGAGCTCGAGCGCGACCGGCTGGAGGTGGAGAAGCGCGCCCAGGCCACGCCGCTGCGGGTCGAGCGGCTGGCCAAGGAGCAGCTGAAGATGCGCACCACCACGCCGGCCATCTCGCAGTACGTGCGCGCCGACGGCACGGTGATCCCGGCGATCGCGGCGCCCGCGCCGGTGCCCTCAGCGCCCGCGCCCGCGGCGCCGGCGCGCAGGAGTACGCCATGATCCGCAGGCTCGCTCCCAGGGCGGACAGCGCCGCAGTCGCAGGCGGAGGTACTCCATGAGCCGCCGCAGCGTCCAATACACCACCAGCCCGCTGCTGGCGAGCAAGACGCCCGTCTGGCGCAGCAAGTTCATCGTCGCCGGCATTGCTTTCGGCTTCCTGGTGCTGGCCGGCCGCGCGGCCTATGTGCAGGTGTTCGGCAACGCCTTCTTCCAGCGCCAGGGCGAGGTGCGCTTCGCCCGCACGCTGGAGCTGCCTGCCAATCGCGGCCGCATCCTGGACCGCAACGGCCTGCTGCTCGCCTCCAGCGTGGTGGCGCCCAGCATCTGGGCGATTCCCGAAGACATCGAGCGCGACGACCCGGAGGTCAAGGCCAAGCTGCGCCAGGCGGCGAAGCTGCTGGGCATGGCGCAGAAGGACTTCGACAAGAAGCTGGAGGACGAGGACAAGACCTTCGTCTGGATCCAGCGGCAGGTCGACGAGCCGATCGCCAAGCAGATCGCCGAGCTCAACATCAAGGGCCTCTACCAGCGCAAGGAATACAAGCGGCAGTACCCCGAGGGCGAGGCGGCCGCGCACGTGGTGGGCTTCACCAACGTCGAGGACAAGGGCCAGGAAGGCATCGAGCTCGCCTTCAACAACGAGCTGGCCGGCCGCGCCGGCTCGAAGCGCGTGATCAAGGACCGCCTCGGCCGCGTGGTCGAGGGCATCGGCGAGCAGGTGCCGCCGGTGGACGGCAAGGACATCCAGCTCTCCGTGGACAGCAAGGTGCAGTTCTTTGCCTACCAGAAGCTGCGCGACGCCGTCACCAGCAACAAGGCCAAGGCCGGCAGCGTGGTGGTGCTGGACGCCATCACCGGCGAAGTGCTGGCGCTGGCCAACTACCCGAGCTACGTGCCCGACAAGCGGCAGAACCTCACCGGCGAGCAGTTGCGCAACCGCGCGCTCACCGACACCTTCGAGCCCGGCTCGACCATGAAGCCCATCACGGTGGCGATGGCACTGGAGGCCGGCCGCATCAAGCCGCTGACGCCGATCGACACCTCCCCGGGGCGCTTCAGCATCGGCGGCTTCACCATCAGCGACACCCACAACTACGGCCTGCTGACGGTGGAGGGCGTGATCCAGAAGTCCAGCAACGTGGGCGCGCTCAAGATCGCCCAGAAGATGACGCCGCACGAAATGTGGGACACCTACACCGCGCTCGGCTACGGCCAGAAACCGCAGCTCCAGTTCCCCGGCGCAGTGACTGGACGGCTGCGCCCGTGGAAGAGCTGGAAGCCCGTCGAGCAGGCCACCATGGCCTATGGCTACGGCCTCTCGGCCTCGCTGTTCCAGATGGCGCATTCCTACACCGCCTTCGCGCACGACGGCGCCATCATTCCGGCCACCATCCTCAAGAATTCCGACCCGGCGGTGGGCGTGAAGGTGTTCTCGCCCCAGAACGCGCTGGCCGTGCGCAAGATGCTGCAGATGGCCGCGGGCCCCGGCGGCACCGGCCAGCGCGCGCAGACCATCGGCTATTCGGTGGGCGGCAAGTCGGGCACCGCGCACAAGCAGGTCGGCAGGGGCTACGCCAGCAACAAGTACCGCTCCTGGTTCACCGGCATGGCGCCGATCGAGAAGCCGCGCATCATCGTGGCGGTGATGATCGACGAGCCGAGCGCCGGCCAGTACTTCGGCGGCCTGGTGGCGGCCCCCGTCTTCAGCGAAGTGGTGCAACAGACGCTGCGCATGATGAACGTGCCGCCGGACCTGGCAGTCAAACCGCTGGTCGTGACCAACGGCGTGGAGGAGAGCTTCTGATGCTGGCGCTCCGCAACCCTCTCGAGGCCGCGGACTGGCTGAAGTCCCGCGTGCGCGGCGTGCTGCATGCCGACAGCCGTCCGGTGGGCGCGGGCGACGGCTTCGTCGCCTGGCCGGGCGCGGCGACCGACGGCCGGCGCCAC
>DATFFA010000111.1:0-14398 GCA_035250605.1 Variovorax sp.
TTCCGAGCGGCTCGATCTCCTTGCCCCTGCGGGTCGAAGGCGAAGAGCGCGCCTGCGCGAAGCACAGCGCAAGCTGGGGTATTCGCCCGGCCAAGCCGCTGCCGCCGGGCTGCGTGACGTCGTCGCCGCACGATCGGCGCCAGGGCGCCACAGATCCAAGCGCGTCGGCACCGCGTATACGGACGACGGCACGCTTTCGTGTCGGCAGAAAGGATTCGACATGCCAGCAGGAGGCCAGGCGCTGGTGGGCGCGCTAGCCCGTACCTGCTCGAAAAGAACATCGGCGAACACCGCCCCGCGTACCGCGATTACATGGCGCGCACCAACGCATTCATACCCGGTCCATCGCGCAGCAACACGCCATGAGAAGGCACCCTCGCAGCATCGCTCGGCGCCCCTTCGCAAGGCACTCATTTCAGGAGCTCCAATGTCCATTCGCGAGTTTGCCGTGGCCTACGCCGCCACGGCCGTGATCTTCCTGGCGCTCGACGCCATCTGGCTCGGCACCATGGCCGAGCGCCTTTACCGCCCGGCGATCGGGCACCTCATGCGCGAGCGCTTCGCGATCGGGCCGGCCGTGCTCTTCTACCTGATCTACGTCGCCGGCATCGTTGTCTTCGCCATAGCGCCTGCGCTGGCCGAGCGGCGGTGGCAAGCGGCTCTCGCCATGGGCGCACTGCTGGGGCTGTTGGCCTATGCGACCTACGACCTCACCAACCAGGCCACGCTCAAGAACTGGCCGTGGCGCGTGACGTTGGCCGATCTCTGCTGGGGCGGTTTCGCTACCGCGGTCTCGGCCGCCGCGGCATGCCGCATCGCATTGGTTTTCGCCGGGCCGCCGCGATGAGGCCTGGCCTTCACATGCCGATGAGTGCGCCGAGGGCGCGAGCGACGGCGCCGTCGAACAGCATCTTTCCTTCGATCGAGGCCAGGCAGATGCATTCGCTGCTCGCCTGCACCACCGGCTGGTGGTGGATGTCGCCGTCGGCCTGGTCGAAATCGCCCGGCCCGAACAAGGCACGCCCGTCATGGAAGGAACCGTGCAGCACCTGCGTAAGTTCGTTCTCGCTGTGCGTGTGCCACGCCAGCTTCATGCCGGCGCCGATGCGCAGCAGGAACAGCTTGGCCTGCGGATCGGCGGGGAGCGTGACCCGGCTCCAGCGCATGCCGGGCGCGAGCCAATGCCAGCGCGTCGCACTGCACTGCTGCAGCGCGCGCGGCCAGCTCATGCCGTCGGGCGCCGCGGGAAGGCATGTGGCCGGCCCCTCCCGGCTGGCGGCTTCCAGCGGCAGCGCGTCAATGGCCGCCAGCGTCCGGGCCAGTGCCTGCGGCGACAGGGTTGCCGGCGCCAGTTCTTCGAGCAGCACGCCGCCCGCGTTCTCGAGCACCTGCATGCGGCCGCGGCATTGCGCGCATGCCTCGACGTGGCTGGCCACGACCAGCGAAGGGCCGGCCGCCAGGCTGCCGGCCGCCAGGGCGAGCAGGAGATCGTCGGCTGGATGGTGTTGGATGATCGTCATGGTTCGAACCCGTCGAGGAGCCGACGCAAATGGTTCACGGCGAGACGCACGCGCGACTTCACGGTGCCGAGTGGAATCCCCAGCTCGTGCGCGATGCGGGCATGCGGCCGCTCTTCGAAAAAAGAAAGGCGAAGGATGTTCGCTTGCTCTGCCGACAGCTGCGCCATCGCGCGGCGCACGCTCGCTTCGCGCTCCCTCCCGAGCACCTGGTCGTCGAGCGCCGGCGTGGGGTCGGGGATTTCATCGCTCTCGTGATCGGCACCGTCGACCGTGCGGTTGGCCTGGCACCTGAAATGGTCCACGCGCAGGTTGCGCGCGATGGCGAAGATCCAGGTCGAGAGCCCGGCGCGCGCCGGATCGAACATCGCAGCCTTGCGCCAGACCATGACCATGGCGTCCTGGGTCAGGTCCTCGGCCAGGGCCTCGGCGGTCCCGGACGCCATGAGGTATGCCTTTACGCGCGGCGCGAAATGCTTGAACAGGGCGGCAAAAGCCTGCCGGTCGGCTGCCTGCGCCACGGCCTGCACCCAACCGTTCAATTCCTCGCTGGTCGGCATGGCTCCCCGCCGCTGCTGCGTTGTCACGATCGACAGCCACGGGGACCGGAGCCCGGCGGGCTTCGAGGCCGATGTCGTTGGCTGTCGGACGGTAGTCATGCAGGTCTTACGCACCGCCGCGCGGATTAGATCACAGCAACAAGCGAAATGAGATCCAAACGCGCATCCGCTGCGTACAAGGGCTCGATGGCAGTCACCACCACCCCTCACAACCACCCCTCGCCGCCGCGAGCTCCCGAGGGCGGCCAGGCGCTCGACGTGGCGGTGATCGGCAGCGGCATCGCGGGCCTCTCGGCGGCGTGGCTGCTGTCGCAGCGCCACCGCGTCACCGTTTTCGAAGCCGACGGGCGGCCCGGCGGCCACAGCAACACCGTGCAAGTGCCGGCCGCAGGCGGCGCCTTTCCGGTCGATACCGGCTTCATCGTCTACAACGAGGCCGCGTATCCGAACCTGAGCGCCCTGTTCGCCCACCTCGGCGTCGAGACGGAGGCTTCCGACATGTCCTTCGCGGTCAGCCTCGACAGCGGCGCGCTGGAATACAGCGGCACCGACCTGCGAGGGCTCTTCGCGCAACCGGGCAATCTGCTGAGCCCCCGCTTCTGGTCGATGCTGCGCGACCTGGTTCGCTTCTACCGCAAGGCGCCCGCCGATGCCGCACGCATGGGCATGATGCCGCTGGACGAATACCTGAACCGGTGCGGCTATGGCCGTGCGTTTCGCGAGGATCACCTGTATCCGATGGCATCGGCGATCTGGTCGACGCCGGCCGCGCAAATCGGCGCCTATCCCACCGAAGCCTTCGTGCGCTTCTGCGAGAACCACCAACTCCTGCAGCTCTCCCGCCGGCCGGCCTGGCGCACCGTCAAGGGCGGCAGCCGCCAGTATGTCGAGCGCCTGGCCGGCGGCCTCGGGCAGCCCCTGCGGCTCGACAGCGCCGCCGTCGAGGTCCGTGCCGGCACCGACGGGGTACTCGTGCGCACGGCGCGGCGTCAGGCGCCCGAGCGCTTCGACCAGGTGGTGATCGCCACCCATGCCGACCAGGCGCTGCGCCTGCTGCCCGACGCCACTGCCGACGAGGCGCGTGTGCTGGGCGCCTTCGCCTACAGCCGCAATCACGCCGTGCTGCACCGCGACCCGACGCTGATGCCGCAGCGCCGCGCAGTCTGGTCGAGCTGGAACTACATGGCGGATCGGCGCAGCCCGGGCGCGCTGTGCGTGAGCTACTGGATGAACCGCCTGCAGCACATGCCTGACCCTGCGCCGCTCTTCCTGACACTCAATCCCATGCACGAGCCGCGCGCCGAGCAGCTCATCCGCACCGAGATCTACGAGCATCCGATCTTCGATGCCGCGGCGATCCAAGCCCAGCACGAGCTCTGGTCCTTGCAGGGCCGGCGCCGGCTCTGGTTCTGCGGCGCCTACTTCGGCTCGGGCTTCCATGAGGACGCCCTGCAGGCCGGATTGGCCGTGGCCGAAACGCTGGGCGGCGTGCGGCGGCCATGGCACGTCCCCGACGATTCGGGCCGCATCCGCCTGCATGCGCCCCGGACGATGGCTTCATGAAGCCCGGCTCCGCCCTCTACCGCGGCAGCGTGATGCACCTGCGCCTGCGGCCCGCGCGCCACCGCCTGCGCTACCGCGTGTTCTCGCTGCTGCTGGACCTCGACGAACTGCCCGATCTCGCGCGGCGGCTGCGTCTGTTCTCGCTCGATCGTTTCAACCTCTTCAGCCTGCACGAGCGCGACCACGGCGCTGGCGCCGCGCACGGCCTGCGCGCCCACGTGGATGCGCAGCTCTGCGCTGCAGGTCTGGAGACGGGCGGCGCCATCCGCCTGCTGACCATGCCGCGCATCCTCGGCCATGTCTTCAATCCGCTGAGCGTCTACTTCTGCCACCGGTCCGACGGCGCGCTGCAGGCGCTGCTCTACGAAGTGAACAACACCTTTGGCGAGCGGCACAGCTATCTGGTCGAGGTCGATGCCGCGCAGCACGAGGACCGGACCGTCGTGCAGTCGTGTGCCAAGCGCTTCCACGTGTCGCCCTTCCTCGCGCTGGACATGCACTACCGCTTCAATGTCGACGCGCCCCATCCGGATCGGGGCGGGCTGCGCATCGCGATCACCGCCAGCGACGCCGACGGCCCGGTGCTCACCGCATGTCTGGATGCCCGGCGCTGCGCGCTGGACGACAAGTCGTTGGCGCTCGCCTTCCTGTCCCATCCGCTGCTCACGCTGAAGGTCGTGTCCGCGATCCATTGGGAGGCCCTGCGCCTGTGGACCAAGGGCGTGCGCCTGCATCCGCGACCGCCGGCACCCTCCGAGGCCATGACGATCATCAAGAGCAAGCACCCATGAGCAGCACTTCCTCGACCTCCGACGCCTCGCCGGAGCGCTTGCTGCCGACAGGTCGTTCCGCCCGCAGCCTGGCAGCGCTCTGCGCGTCATGGGCCAGCTGGCCATTTCGCCGCCTTGTTCAGCGCCTGCTGCAAGGCGTTCATTGCGGCACGCTCGTGGTCGAGCTGCCTGACGGCGAGCGCACCGAGGGTCGCGGCGCGCTCGCCGGCCCGCTGGCCTCGATCGTCCTGCACCGTTGGCGTCCGCTTGCGCGCTTGCTGCTGCAGGGCGACACCGGCTTGGCCGCGTCCTACCGCGACGGCGACTGGTCGAGCTCCGATCTTCCGGCCTTGCTCGAATTCGGCATCCGCAACGAGGCCGCGTGGGGGCATGCACTCGACGCCTCTCGGCCGGTGCGCTGGCTCGGCCGCCTGCTGCACTTCGCGCGCCGCAATACCCGCCGCGGAAGCCGTGAGAACATCTCCTTCCACTATGACCTCGGCAATGACTTCTATGCCCTGTGGCTGGACCCCGAACTGATCTATTCGAGCGCCCTCCATGTTTCCGGCGACGAGTCGCTCGAAGAGGCGCAGGCGCACAAGCTGGAGCGCATCGTGGAACTGCTCGATCTGAAGTCGCCTGCATCGGTGCTGGAGATCGGCTGCGGTTGGGGCGCACTGGCGCTGGCACTGGCCAGTGGGGACGGCACTCGCGTGACCGCGCTGACCTTGTCCGCCGAGCAGCTCGCGCACGCACGCCGACGCGTCGCCGACAAGGGCCTCGAGGCACGGATCGAGCTGCGCCTGCAGGACTACCGCGACGTGCAAGGCAGCTACGACCGCATCGTGTCCATCGAGATGCTCGAAGCCGTGGGCGAGCACTATTGGCCCACCTACTTCGGCACCCTGCGCGGCCGGCTGAAGCCCGGCGGCCACGCCCTGGTGCAGGTGATCACGATCGCCGATGCACATTTCGAGCACTATCGGACCCACACCGACTTCATCCAGCACTTCATCTTTCCGGGCGGCATGCTGCCATGCCCTTCGGCGTTGAAGACGCAGGCCGAACGGGCCGGATTGACGATGGAAACGGTGCAGACTTTCGGCGAGAGCTATGCGCTCACGCTGGTCGAGTGGCGCCGTCGCTTTCTCCGCGCCTGGCCGGCGATCGAAGCGCAAGGCTTCGACCATGCGTTCCGCCGGCTGTGGGAGTACTACCTTTGCTATTGCGAAGCCGGCTTTCGAGCCGGACGCGTGGACGTGGGCTTGTACACGCTGGCACGTCGCTGATGCGATGGGCGGCCCATGGCCGGTCATGGCGCAGCTGCCTGTCCGCACGTCAGGCTCGGCTGTCCCGTCCGTGACTCGGCGGGCGCCGTGCCGGGCCTAGAGTGCGTGGCACAAACCACCGACCGGAGACATCCATGCACAGGTTCGGGTTCTTGCGCGCCGCGCGCGCATCCCTTTGCGCCATCGCCCTCTCGCCCGGTCTCGCGGCCCACGCTGCGGAGACGGTGAAGATCGCCTTCATCGATGTGTTGTCGGGACCTTTCGCGCTCAGTGGCCAAGGCTCGCTGAACCAGCTGCGCGAGGTGGTGAGCCAGCTCAATTCCACGGCGGGCGCGGCTGATCCCAAGTTTGAAGTGGTTCCCTTCGACGGCAAGGGCACGCCGCAGGAGAGCACGAACGTGCTCAAGGCGGCGTTCGACCAGAACATTCGCTACGTGACGCAGGGCGGCGGCTCGGGCGTCGCCTTCGCCCTGGTGGATGCCATCAACAAGCAGGCTCAGCGCGACGTGAACGGCGCAATGGTGTATCTGAACTACTCGGCGATGGACCCGGGCCTCACGAACGACCGCTGCAGCTTCTGGCACTTCCGGTTCTACCCGTCGAGCGAGATGAAGATCGAAGCCCTGACGACCTACCTGAAGACGAAGCCGGAAGTGAAGAAGGTGTTCCTGTTCAACCAGAACTACACGCACGGCCAGCAGGTGGCCAAGGCCTCGCGCGCCTATCTGGCGAAGAAGCGGCCGGACATCGAGGTGGTCGGCGAGGACTACGTACCGATCGCCACGACGCGTGACTTCGCGCCCTACGTGGCGAAGATCGCGTCGTCGGGCGCGGACACGGTCATTACTTCGAACTGGGGCAGCGATCTCGGGCTGTTCCTGAAGGCGGCACGCGACTTTGGCCTGAACATCAACTTCTACACGATGAATGCCAACAATCCGGGCGTGCCGGCGCAGTTGGGCCCCTGGGGTGCCGACAAGGTGAGCGTGATCTGGAACTGGGGCAGCAATGCGCCAACACCGGCGTTGGAGAAGATTGCCGTCGCCTACAAGCAAAAGTCGGGCGAGGACTTCATCTTCGCTGCCCATTGGAACGCGATGAACATGCTGCGCGCGGCGATGCAGAAGGCGAAATCGACCGATCCCAAGAAGGTCGCCTACGCGCTCGAAGGCATGAAGTACCCGAGCCCGTTGGGCGAGGTCGAGATGCGCTCGACCGACCACCAGTTGCAAGCGCCGATCTATCTTGGCGTATGGGCCAAGAAAGGCAGCCCGGGCGTCAAGCATGACGCCGAGAACACCGGCTACGGCTTTCGCTCCGAGGCCGTGTGGAGCCCGGCCGAGAGCACGCAGCCCACGACTTGCCAGATGAACCGCCCCCCGGCCTGAGCGCGGGAGCGCGCGTGCGATGCAGACCGGTCCTGGATGAACTCCTGCGGAAGACGCAGGGCCCGGACCGCGGCGCCAGAGTTCAATCTTCCACGTGCTGGGTCAACTCGCCGCTCTGCTGCTGTTCGATGCTGCGGCTCAGAAAACGCCAGAGCCGCTCGTCTTCGCTGAACGCGACATTGAATCGCAGCCAGCCGGTCGGACGCGGATTGACCAGGAACAGCTGGCCGGGGCCCAACATGATGCCCTCGGCGGCCGCGCGCGTGGAAAGTTCGGCACTGTCGACGATGTCCGGGTGCCTGGCCCACAGATACATCCCCGCCGAGGCCTCGTGGAACAGCTCGAAGCCGAGCGCGTCCAGCCTGCGTGCCACGCCGGCCTGCGCCTGCCCCAATCGGTCGCGCAGGGACTTGAGATGCTTGCGCCAGCGTCCGTCCGTGACGGTGCCGAAGGCCAGGCGTTCAGTGATGTCCGAGGAGGTCAGGCCGGAAATCATCTTGAGTTGCGCCAGGTCCTCGAGCAACTCGGGCTTGGCAACGACATAGCCGACACGGATGTTCGGCGAGATGGTTTTCGAGTAGCTGCCGACGTAGACGACTTGGCGCAACTGGCCCAGGCTGGCCAGCGACGGGCGCATCGAGGCGTCCATGTCGGCGTAGATGTCGTTCTCGACGAGCACGCAATCGTGCGCCTGGGCAAGTTCCAGCAAGCGCACGAGTTGCGGCAGGGAGGCCTGGGAGCAAGTCGGGCTTTGCAGCCGCGGCTGCGTGAAAAAGGCCTTGGGCCGGTGCGCTGCCAGCAGCGCCTCCAGTGCCGGGAGGTCGTAGCCGGTGGGCGTGCGCGGCACGCCGATGAGCTCGACGCCCAGGAAGCGCAGCATGAACATCAGGTTGGGATAGCCGGGATCGTCCACCAGCACCGCTTCGCCCGGCTTCAGCAGGCGGCGAGCCACCAGGTCCAGCGCCTGGCTGGAGCCCTGGGTCAGCAGCACCTGCGCTGCGTCGACCACGATCTGGCGCTCCGAAAGCGATTCGGCCACCGCCATGCGCAGTGCCATGTGCCCGAAGGGCAGGCCGTAGCCGCCGATGTCGGTACCGCCGGCGGACAAGTGGCGCAGGCTGCGGCGCATGCCGTCCTCGAACAGCCAGTCGTGCGGCAGCCAGCCGCAGCCCGGCTTGAGCTGGAGGTTGCGGTTCTCGAAGATCTGCTGCAGGTACCACCGGGCGTCGAAGCGCGGGTCGGCGCGCGGCGTGCCGGCCGCACCGGCGACGCCCTCCTCGCTGCGTCGCTTGACGAAGAAGCCCGCGTTGGCGCGCGACACCAGCAGCCCCTGCGCGACCAGCCGGTCGTAGGCCTCCACCACGGTGAAGACGCTGACGCCATGAGCGGCGGCAAAGGCCCGGATCGACGGCAGCTTGGCGTCGGCCTTGAGTTTCTGGGTGCCGATCAGCGCGCGCAGCCCTTCCACGATCTGGCTGACCAGAGGTGTCGGAAGTTCGGGGCGAAGAATGAGCATCGGGTGTGCCTCGGTGGACCGATCTGCACCATATGGAGGAAAGTATGTACAGGATACAAGACCAGTACAGTCCGCCGGACGAGCGCCCCGGCTGTACATGGCCGCGCCGGCTTGCGAGACCTAGAGTGCCGCCATTCCTCATCCAGGCACAGGTCGTATCCATGCAGCGAGAACCCCATCTCAGCAACGTCGCCCTCATGGCACGCCGCACCGCGGCCGTCGCCCGCGGGGTCGGCCAGGCCCATGACATCTTCGTCAGCCGCGGCAGCAACGCAGAGATCTGGGACGTCGAGGGCCGCCGCTACATCGATTTCGCCGGCGGTATCGCGGTGCTCAACACCGGGCACTGCCACCCGGAGATCGGTGCAGCCGTCAAGGCGCAGCTCGATCTCTATTCGCACACCTGCTTTCAGGTGCTGGCCTACGAGCCCTATGTCGAGCTGGCCGAGCGCCTGAACATGCTGGCGCCGGGCGATTTCGCGAAGAAGTCGATTTTCCTGAGCACCGGCGCCG
This sequence comes from Variovorax sp., assembly GCA_035250605.1. Taxonomy (GTDB): domain Bacteria; phylum Pseudomonadota; class Gammaproteobacteria; order Burkholderiales; family Burkholderiaceae_C; genus Variovorax. The sequence continues at coordinate 9,117 of DATFFA010000111.1, forward strand.
AGGCGGTGGAAAACGCCGTCAAGATCGCACGCGCCTTCACCCGGCGGCCCGGCATCATCGCCTTCACCGGCGGCTACCACGGGCGCACCATGATGACGCTCGGCTTGACCGGCAAGGTGGCTCCCTACAAGCTCGGCTTCGGACCGTTCCCGGGCGAGGTGTTCCATGCGTTGTATCCGAACGCGCTGCACGGCGTGAGCGTCGACGACGCCCTGCACTCGATCGAGCTGCTGTTCAAGAACGACATCGAGCCCGAACGCGTGGCGGCCTTCATCCTCGAGCCGGTGCAGGGCGAAGGCGGCTTCTATGTGGCGCCCGGCGATTTCATCGAAGGCCTGCGCGCGCTGGCCGACCGCTACGGCATCCTGCTCATCGCGGACGAGGTGCAGACCGGCGCCGGCCGCACCGGCACCTGGTTCGCCAGCGAGCAATGGCCGGTGGCACCCGACCTGATCACCACCGCCAAGTCGATGGCAGGCGGCTTCCCGATCTCCGGCGTGGTGGGTCGCGCCGAGGTCATGGATGCGCCCGCGCCGGGCGGCTTGGGCGGCACCTACGCCGGCAGCCCGATCGGCTGCGCCGCGGCGCTTGCGGTGCTCAAGGTGTTCGACGACGAGCAGCTCCTGGCGCGCAGCAAAACCCTGGGCGAGCGCCTGAAAGCCGGCCTGCAACGCATCGCGGCCGAGGTGCCGGCGATCGGCGACGTGCGCGGACTCGGCGCGATGGTCGCCATCGAGCTGTTCGAGCACGGCGACACCTGCCATCCCGACGCCGCCCTGACCCGCAAGGTCGTCGCGGAGGCGGCACGGCGCGGGCTGATCCTGCTGTCGTGCGGCAGCTACGGCAACGTGATTCGCGTGCTGGTGCCGCTCACGGCATCCGACTTGCTAGTGGACGAAGGCCTGGCGATCCTGGCGGACAGCTTCGCCGCGCTGCGTTGATCGAATCATCCTTGAACACCGCCATGACCCAAGAACCTCTGGTGCGTTTCCAGCGCGTCCGGAAAACCTACGACGGCGAACACCTGGTGGTGCGCCAGCTCGATCTGGACATCCACCGCGGCGAGTTCCTGAGCCTGCTCGGGCCCTCCGGGTCGGGCAAGACCACCACGCTGATGATGCTGGCGGGCTTCGAGTCGCCGACTTCCGGCGACATCCTGCTCGATGGCCGGCAGATCACCGGCACGCCGCCGCACAAGCGGCACTTCGGCATGGTGTTCCAGAACTACGCCTTGTTCCCGCACCTGAGCGTGGGCCAGAACGTGGCCTATCCGCTCACGGTGCGCAAGGTGCCGAAGGACGAGCAGCAGCGCCGGGTGCAGCGCGCGCTCGAGATGGTGCAGCTGCGCGGCATGGGCGACCGCCTGCCCGCGCAGCTTTCCGGCGGCCAGCAGCAGCGCGTGGCGCTGGCGCGGGCCCTGGTGTTCGAGCCGCAGCTGGTGCTGATGGACGAGCCGCTCGGCGCACTCGACAAGCAGTTGCGCGAGCACATGCAGATCGAGCTGAAGGAACTGCATCGCCAGCTCGGCGTCACCTTCGTCTACGTGACGCACGACCAGGGCGAGGCCCTCACCATGAGCGACCGCGTCGCGGTGTTCAACGAGGGCGTGATCCAGCAGCTCGACTCGGTGGAGCAGCTCTACGAGGCGCCCGCCAACCGCTTCGTGGCCGGCTTCGTCGGCGACAACACGGTGCTCAAGGGCGTGCTGCGCAGTGCCGGCAGCCGCGCCGAAATGGCGCTGCCCAACGGCCGGGTGCTGGCCGGCCTGAACGTGAGCGGCGCGGCCTCGGGCGCCAAGGTCGAGGCCTGCATCCGCCCGGAGCGCGTGGTCCTGCAGCGGCAGGGCGAGGCATCGGGCCCCGACGTGCTCGCGGCCGAGGTGGCTCGCGTCATCTACTTCGGCGACCACCTGCGGCTGCTGTGCAGCATCGGCGGCGACCAGGCGGACGCCACGATCAAGCTGCCGCTCAGCGGCCTGCAGGGCGCCGCACCACCGCAAAGCGGCGATCGGGTCTCGCTCAGATTTCCGGTCGACCATGTGCGCATCTATGCGGCCTGAGCGCCTCCGCATCCCCTTTCTCGTCACCGCCAACCCACAAGGAATCGCCCTTCCATGAAAAAGACCCGCCTCGCCCTCATCGTCGCCGCCGCGCTCGCCTTGCCGGCACTTGCGCAGCAGCAGATCACCGTCGTCAATTTCGGCGGTGCCAACGCGAATGCCCAGAAGAAGGCCTACTACGAGCCCTACGAGAAGACCGGCACCAAGGTCATTCCGGTCGAATACAACGGGGAGCAGGCCAAGATCAAGGCCATGGTCGAGACCAGGAAGGTCACCTGGGACGTGGTGGAGGTCGAATCGCCCGACGCGGCACGCGGATGCGACGAAGGCCTGTTCGAGAAGCTCGACTACACGAAGATCGGCAACAAGGCGGACTTTCTGCCGGCGGCCGTTACCGAATGCGGCGTCGGCGTGTTCGTGTGGTCCACCGTCATGGCCTACGACGGCGAGAAGCTGAAGACGGCCCCCACCTCCTGGGCCGATTTCTGGGACGTGAAAAAAATCCCGGGCAAGCGCGGCATGCGCAAGGGCGCGCGCTACAACCTCGAGTTCGCGCTCATGGCCGACGGCGTGAAGCCGGCCGATGTCTACAAGGTGCTGGCCACCAAGGACGGTGCCGACCGCGCTTTCAAGAAGCTCACCGAACTCAAGCCGAACATCCAGTGGTGGGAAGCCGGCGCGCAACCGCCGCAGTTCCTGGTCGCCGGCGACGTGGTGCTGACCACAGTCTTCAACGGCCGCATCGACGCCGCCAATCGCGAAGGCCGCAAGCTGAAGATCTTCTGGCCGGGCGGCATCTACGACCTCGACTACTGGGTCATTCCCAAGGGTGCGCCCAACAAGGAGGCTTCGCTCAAGTTCATCCAGTTCGCCATGCAGCCCGCAGCGCAGGCCGTCTACGCGCAGAACATCGCCTACGGCCCGACCAACATCAAGGCGCTGGCGTCGCTCGACAGGAAGGTGCTGGATGACCTGCCGACCTCGGCAGCCAATGCCAAGGAAGCCATCCAGTTCAGCGTCGCCTTCTGGTCAGACCAGGGCGAGGCGCTGGAGAAGCGCTTCGCAGCGTGGGCGACGCAGTAAGCGGCCATGCACGCGGCAACGCTCGCCTCCCACCTCCCTGCGGAGGCTCCGCCACGAGAGCTTCGGCGCGCCCTGGCGCGCGCCGAGGCGCGCCGCAAGTGGCGGGCGTTCGCACTCACGCTGCCGCTGCTGCTGTTCCTGCTGCTGACGCTGCTGGTGCCGATCGTGGCGCTGCTGCAGCGCGCGGTCGAAAACCCGGAAGTGGCCAATGCCCTGCCCCGCACGGTGCGCGCGCTCGACGGCTGGAATCGCCACGAAGCGCCCGCAGCGCCGGCCTATGCCGCGATCGCGGCCGACCTCGGCCATCTGCCCGACAGCGCCGATGCGGGGGCGCTCGCACGCCGGCTCAATACCGAGATCGCCGGCGCCCGCTCGCTCGTGATGAGCGCCTACCGCGCGCTGCCGATCGCCGGCACGCCGGATGAAATCAAGGCGCGTCTTCTGAGCATCGACCCGCGCTGGGGCGAGGCGCCCTACTGGCAGGCCATCGCCAAGAACGGCTCGCGCTGGACGCCCGACTACCTGCTGGCCTCGGTCGACCTGCGGCGCGACGCGTCGGGCAGCGTCGAGCGCATGCCGCCGGACCAGCGCGCCTTCGGCGGCATCCTCTTGCGCACCTTCGAGATCAGCGCCGTGGTCACCTTCTTCTGCCTGCTGCTCGCCTATCCGCTCGCGTGGTGGCTGTCGACGCTCTCGGCGCGCAAGGCCAACATGCTGATGATCCTGGTGCTGGTGCCCTTCTGGACCTCCATCCTGGTGCGTGTGGCCGCCTGGATCGTGCTGCTGCAGTCCGAGGGACTGGTCAACCGCGGCCTCATGGGCATCGGGCTGACCGACCACCCGCTGGCGCTGCTGTTCAATCGCACCGGCGTGATCATCTCGATGGTGCACATCCTGCTGCCCTTCATGATCCTGCCGCTGTACAGCGTCATGAAAAGCGTGCCGCCGACCTATCTGCGCGCGGCCGTCTCGCTGGGCAGCCCGCCGCTGGCGGCCTTCTTCCGCATCTACGTGCCCCAGACCTACCCGGGCATCGGCGCCGGCGCGCTGCTGGTCTTCATTCTGGCGATCGGCTACTACGTGACACCGGCACTCCTGGGTGGGGCCGACGACCAGATGCTGAGCTACTACATCGCGCGCTACACCAATGTCGAGGTCAACTGGGGCATGGCCTGCGCGCTCGGCGCACTGCTGCTCGCTGCCACGCTGGTGCTCTATGCCGTGTACCGCCGCATCGCCAAGGCCGACCTGAGCCTGGGCTGAGCGCACGAAAGACAGGTATGCCGAAGCTTCCCGAATTTCCCGCCTACGCCACCTTCGCCGACAAGCTCGGCTGGTGGGCAGTGCGCGCCGGCTGCGTGGCGGTGCTCGCCTTCCTGCTGACGCCGATCCTTGTCGTGATCCCGCTGTCCTTTTCCGACAGCTCCTTCCTGGCCTACCCGATCCGCGGCTGGTCGCTCAAGTGGTATCGCAACCTGTTCGAAGCGCCGGAATGGGCGCGCGCAGCACGCAACAGCTTCATCGTCGCGCCTGCCGCGACGGTGCTCGCCACCGTGCTGGGGACGCTGGCTGCGGTGGGCCTTTCGCGCGCGAACTTCGCCTTCAAGGGCCTGCTCATGAGCGTGCTGATCTCGCCGATGGTGATCCCGATCGTGGTGGTGGGCGTGGCGACGTACCTCTACTTTGCACCCATCGGTCTGGCCGACAGCTACTTGGGCCTGATCGTCGTGCATGCCGCGCTGGGCGCCCCCTTCGTGCTGACCACCGTGCTGGCGACACTGGCGGGCTTCAACCACAACCTGGTGCGTGCCTCTCTGAGCCTGGGCGAAACACCGTTCAGGACCTTCATGCGCATCACGCTGCCCGTCATCGCGCCGGGCGTGATCTCGGGTGCGCTGTTCGCCTTTGCCACCTCGTTCGACGAGGTGGTGGTCACGCTCTTCCTGGCCGGGCCCGACCAGGTCACGCTGCCGCGCCAGATGTTCACCGGCATTCGCGAGAACATCTCGCCCACCATTGCCGCTGTCGCGACGCTGCTGATCGTGTTCACGACCAGCCTTCTGCTGGCGCTCGAATGGCTGCGCGGGCGGGGTCGCTGAACGCACATGAACACCTCTGCCGTCGCCCCGCGCCCGGCCCA
>DATFFA010000112.1:0-18612 GCA_035250605.1 Variovorax sp.
CGCGGGTTCACGCGCTGGAATGCGGGCGACGCGGCGGCGCCGGTGGTGGATATCTCGCGTGCGGCGCCACCGGCCTCGCCCTCACCCCAACCCTCTCCCGCGAGCGGGAGAGGGAGCACGGAATCGGAGGACCGTGCTGCCGGGCGGCTCTTCGACTTTCCGGTGGCGGCCGGCAGCACCCGTGCCGCCTATGTCGCCGGCACCTTCGACACCAAGGGCCGCGAGCTGTTCTTCCTGCGCCAGTGCCTGGAGCGGCTGGGCCTGCGCGTGGTCACGGTGGACCTCTCGACCTCCGGCCGCACCTCGCCGGCCAGCGTGCATCCGCGCGAGGTGGCGCGCCACCATCCGCAGGGCGAAACGGCCGTCTTCAGCGGCGACCGCGGCAGCGCGACCACCGCCATGGCGCTGGCCTTCGAGGCCTTCGTGCGCACGCGTCGCGACCTGGGCGGCCTCATCGCGGCCGGCGGCTCGGGCAACACCTCGATGGCCACGCAGGGCATGCGCGCGCTGCCGATCGGCGTGCCCAAGGTCATGGTGTCGACCATGGCCAGCGGCGACACGCGGCCCTACGTGGGGCCGAGCGACATTTGCATGATGTATTCGGTGACCGACGTGCAGGGCATCCATCGCATCAGCGAGCGCGTGCTGGCCAATGCGGCGCATGCGCTGGCGGGGATGATCGCGCATCCGCCGCTCGTCTCGGCCGAGAGCAAGCCGGCGCTCGGCCTGACCATGTTCGGCGTCACTACGCCCTGCGTGCAGGCCGTCGCCAAGCACCTCGAGGCGTCCTACGACTGCCTGGTCTTCCATGCCACGGGCGTGGGCGGCCAGTCGATGGAGAAGCTGGCCGACTCGGGCCTGCTCGCGGGCGTGATCGACGTCACGACCACCGAGATCGCCGACGAGATCGCGGGCGGCGTGCTCTCGGCCGGCCCCACGCGCCTGGACGTGTTCGCGCGCCATGCCCTGCCCTACGTGGGCTCCTGCGGGGCGCTGGACATGGTGAACTTCGGCGCCTGGGACAGCGTGCCCGAGCGCTTCCGCGCGCGCAAGCTGGTCCGGCACAACCCGACGGTGACGCTGATGCGCACCACGCCGGCGGAGTGCGAGGCGATCGGCCGCTTCATCGCCGCCAAGCTCAACGCCATGCGCGGACCGCTGCGATTCCTGATCCCCGAAGGCGGCGTGTCGGCGATCGACCGCCCCGGCCAGCCCTTCCACGACCCCGAGGCCGACCGCGCGCTCTTCGCCGCCATCGAGCAAGGCTTCCGGCCCGGCACGGATCGCAAGCTGCAGCGCCTGCCCCTGCACATCAACGACGAGGCCTTCGCCGACGCGCTGGTCGGCGCCTGGCACGAGCTTTCGACGACCACCCCGCGCGCACGACGCGCCTGACCACCATGCCCCGCATCGCCCGCACCACTTTGCTCGAACGCTTCCGCGCCAAGATCGCTGCCGGCCGGCCGATCGTCGGCGGCGGCGCCGGCACCGGCCTCTCGGCCAAATGCGAGGAGGCGGGCGGCATCGACCTGATCGTGATCTACAACTCCGGCCGCTACCGCATGGCCGGCCGCGGCTCGCTCGCCGGGCTGCTGGCCTACGGCAATGCCAACGAGATCGTGTGCGAGATGGCGCACGAGGTGCTGCCGGTGGTGAAGCACACGCCGGTGCTGGCGGGCGTGAACGGCACCGACCCCTTCATGATCCCGGAGGAATTCCTGCGCCGGCTGGTGGGGCTGGGCTTCTCGGGGGTGCAGAACTTTCCGACGGTGGGGCTGATCGACGGCACCTTCCGCGCCAACCTGGAGGAGACCGGCATGGGCTACGGGCTCGAGGTCGAGCTGATCGCGCGTGCCCATGCAATGAACCTGCTGACCACGCCCTATGTGTTCGGCGAGGCCGACGCGCGCGCCATGGCCGCGGCCGGCGCGGACATCATCGTGTGCCACATGGGCCTGACCACCGGCGGCGCCATCGGCGCGGAGACGGCGCTCACGCTGGACGACTGCGTGGCGCGCATCAACGCCTGGGCGGCGGCCGCGCATGCGGTGAACGCCGAGGCCATCGTGCTGTGCCATGGCGGGCCCATCGCCACGCCCGATGACGCGCGGCATGTGCTGTCGCGCTGCCCCGACTGCCACGGCTTCTACGGCGCCAGCTCGATGGAGCGGCTGCCGACCGAGACCGCGTTGACCGAGACCACGCGGCGCTTCGTTCAGATCACGCGATAACTGGAGACGACCCTTATGTCAGGTTCTCAATTCGGCGGCTTCATCCTCGGCCTGATCGTCGTCGCGATCGTGGTCGCGCTCGCCGTCTGGCTGTTGCACTGGCTCTACCTGCGCAGCTCGAAGGAGCGCGCCTTCGTGCGCACCGGCCTGGGCGGGCAGAAGGTGGTGCTCGACGGCGGGGCTTTCGTGCTGCCCATCGTGCACGACGTGATTCCGGTCAACATGAACACGCTGCGGCTCGAGGTGAGCCGCGGCCGCGACAAGGCGCTCATCACCAAGGACCGCATGCGGGTGGACGTGATCGCCGAGTTCTACGTGCGCGTGGCCGCCCATCCCGACGCGGTGGCCGCGGCCGCGCAGACCCTGGGCCTGCGCACCATGGAACCCGAGCAGCTGAAGGAGCTGGTCGAGGGCAAGTTCGTCGATGCCCTGCGCACCGCCGCCGCCGAGATGACCATGGAAGAGCTGCACGAGAAGCGCGGCGCCTACGTGAAGCGGGTGCGCGAATCGGTGGCCGAGGACCTGACCAAGAACGGCCTGGAGCTGGAGGCCGCCTCCCTCACGCAGCTGGACCAGACCGGCATGGAGTTCTTCAACCCCAGCAACGCCTTCGACGCCGAGGGCCTGACGCGCCTGACGGAGCAGATCGAGCGCCGCAAGAAGCAGCGCAACGACGTCGAGCAGGACACGCTGATCGCCATCCGCAACAAGAACCTGGAGGCCGAGAAGCTCTCGCTGGAGATCGACCGCGAGGGCGAGCATGCCCGCCTCTCGCAGCAGCGCGAGGTGGAGATCGCGCGCGCCCGCCAGCGCGCCGAGCTGGCGACCGAGCGCGCCCAGCGCGAGCAGGATGCCGAGGGCGCGCAGATCGCGGCCAAGCAGAGCATCGACGCCGCCCGCATCCGGGCCGAGCAGACCGTCGAGGAGGAGCGCATCGCCAAGGAGCGCGCGATCCAGGGCGCGGAGATCGAGCGCCGGCTGTCGCTGGAGCTGGCCGAGCAGCAGCGCGCGATCGCGGTGGCGCGCGAGAGCAAGGCACAGAGCGAGGCCCAGGCCGAGGCCGAGTCGGCGCGGGCGCAGGCGGTCTCGGCGGAAGAGAAGGTGTTCACCGCGCGCGAGGTGGAGATGGCCGAGCGCAAGAAGGCCATCGAGCTGATCGCCGCCGCGCAGGCGGCCGAGCGCGACGCGCTGCGGCTGACTTCTGCCGCGCAGGCCGAGAAGGAAGCCAGCGCCGACCGGGGGGCCGCGCTGCGCGCCCAGGCCGAGGCGGATGCCGACGCCGACAAGATCAAGTCGATGGCGATCCGCGTGCGCGCCGAGATCGAGGCCGAGGCGCAGCGCATGATGAACGAGGCGCACAACATGCTGTCGCCCGAGGCCCGCATGTCGGCGCTGCGCATGAAGCTGGTGGAGAAGGCCGAGGCCATCATCCGCGAGTCGGTGCGGCCGATGGAGCGCATCGAGGGCATCAAGATCCTGCACGTGGAAGGGCTGGGCGGTGGCGGCCACGGCGGCGTGCCCAACGGCGAGTCGAACGGCGGCTTTGCGGACGGCCTGGTGAACTCGGCGCTGCGCTTCCGCGCCCAGGCGCCGCTGGTGGACCAGCTGCTGCGCGAGATCGGCATCGAGGGCGGCGACATCCAGCGCCTGGTGGGCGAGCCCGCCGGCACGCAGGCGGCGCTGCCTTCGGGCGGCGCGAAGAAGAAGGAATGACGGATGGTGCAGGTCTATGTTTCCAGCGTCATCGATGCCGGCGCCGACACCGTGTGGTCGCGCATCCGCGACTTCAACGGCCTGCCGCAATGGCACCCGTCGATCGCGGACAGCCGCATCGAGAACGGGCAGCCGGCCGACCGCGTGGGCTGCATCCGGCAATTCCATACCAAGGAAGGCGGCACCATCCGCGAGCGGCTGCTGGCGCTGTCGGACTACGAATACAGCTGCAGCTACGAGATCCTCGAGAGCCCGATGGGCGTGGCGAACTACGTCGCGACGCTCAAGCTCACGCCGGTGACGGACGGGGCGCGCTGCTTCGCGGAGTGGAGCGCGGAGTTCGACTGCGAGGAGGGGCGCGAAAGGGAGCTGGCCGAGACGATCGGCCAGGGGGTTTTCCAGGCTGGCTTCGATGCCTTGAAGCGGCATTTCGGGCGCGGCTGATGAGCCCCCACGCGCATCGCTTCGTGCATTCGCTGCGCCTCCACGGGGCCAAGGCCTTCCCGGGGGCGGCCCGGCGGGAGGCCTGATGCTGCAACGCGTCGTCCGCTCGACCATCATCGACGCGCCGATCGAGCGCGTCTGGGCGGTGCTGCGCGACTTCAACAGCCACGACCAGTGGCACGAGGTGGTGGAGGCCAGCCGCATCGAGGGCGGGGAGCGCAGCGACCAGGTGGGCTGCGTGCGCAGCTTCACGCTGCGCGACGGCAACCGCATCCGCGAGCAACTGCTGACGCTGTCGGACCGCGAGCACAAGAGCACCTACTGCATCGTCGAGGCGACGGTGCCGCTGCAGCGCTACGTGGCCACCGTCACGCTGAAGCCCGTGACGGACGGCAACCGCACCTTCTGGCATTGGGAATCGAGCTTTGCGACGCCGCCCGGCCGGGAGCGCGAGCTGCGCGACATGGTGGCGCAGGGGGTGTACGAGGCGGGCTTCGAGAACCTGCGGCGCTACCTGCGCGAGGGTGGCGATTTGCGCCCCCCCGGCTTGGCCGAGCCGATGCCGGCAGCCTTGCCGTTGCCCACGCGCCGCATGGTGGTCGAGCGCCATGGCGGGCCCGAGATGCTGCGAGCGCAGGAGGGCGAGGCGCCGGCGCCGCGCGCGGGCGAGGTGCGCATCCGGCAGCGCGCCATCGGCGTGAACTTCATCGACATCTACCTGCGGCGCGGCTGGATTCCATCGGCCCTGCCGCTGGTGCCGGGCATGGAAGCCGCAGGCAGCGTCCTCGATGTCGGGCCGCAGGTGGGCGGGCTGCTGCCGGGCGATCGCGTCGCCTACCTGGGCCCGCTGCCCGGCGCCTACTGCGGCGTGCGCTGCGTGCCCGCCGACTGGGTGGTGCGGCTGCCTGCGGCCATCGAGGACGAGGTGGCGGCCGCCTTGCTGCTCAAGGGCATCACCGCCGATTACCTGTTGCGCGACCTGGGCCGGGTGCAGCGCGGCACGCGGCTGCTGGTGCATGCGGCGGCCGGCGGCGTGGGCTTGCTGGTGTGCGCCTGGGCGCGCCGGCTGGGCGCGACGGTGCTGGGCACAGTCTCCAGCGAAGAAAAAGCCCGCGTGGCGCGCGAGCATGGCTGCGAGCATGTGATCGTGACGCGCGACTACCGCTTCGCCGATGCCGTGCAGCGCGCCTGCGGCGGCGCCGACGTGCTCGTCGACGGGCTGGGCGATGCGGCCCGCGACGAGAACCTGGCGGCCCTGGCCCGCCGCGGCCACTGGATCAGCCTGGGCCAGGCCAGCGGCCCGCTGGCACCGCTGCCGCCCGATGCGCTGGTCGCCAAGTCGCTGAGCTTCTCGCGGCCGGTGGTGTTCGACTACGTGGCGACCCAGCCGCAGCTGGCCGAGCGGGCGCAGCGGGTGTGGGATGCGCTGGCCGACGGCAGCATCCAGCTGCCGCCGATCGAACGCCATTCGCTCGAAGCCGCGGCGCAGGCGCACGCGCGCCTCGAATCGCGCGCCACCCTCGGCGCGCTGGTGCTGCGGCCCTGAACAACCCGGAAGGAGCCATCCCATGATCGTCGGCATGAACCACTTCACCGTCACCGCGGAGGACGAGACGAAGACGCTGGACTTCTACACCGGCCTGCTCGGTCTGCGGGTCGGCCATCGGCCGGACCTCGGCTTTGCCGGCGCCTGGCTCTACGGCGAAGGACCGCAGGCGCTGGTGCATCTCTACTTCGGCCGCCCGGTGCCGGCGCAGCGCACGGGCGTGATCGACCACATGGCTTTCACCGCGCGCGACCTGCGGGCGGTGAAAGCCCGCTTCGACGAGAGCGGCACGAAGTACGAGCTGCGGCAGCAGGCCGGCGCGGGGACCTGGCAGCTGTTCTGCCATGACCCGAACGGGGCGAAGGTGGAGCTGGATTTCGACGCCGCGGAGAAGCCGTAGCCGGGTTGGGCGCCTCGCCGACCACACCGGTGGCCGGGCACCCAGGCGGCCGATGCCGCCCGCCAACGATAGTACCCGGGCAATATTCTTGGAAAGGTTCTCCAGGGATACGGAGGCTGGCGCCTCGTCAAATAGCTATTACGCATCTAAGTCCTTGTCGTGTATGGACTTTCCCCTGTTTTTCCCGGATCTGGGAATTGCGTTTAAGCACTACGCCCAGTACGGCACGTAACGTGCGTACCTAGTCGATGCGCTGTCCGTCTCATCTGGCTTGATCAGATTGGCTTCTTTCGTTGCACTGATCACTTGTGAGGCCGTCGCTGTCTTAGCCTCGGACAACCGAAAACGCTCGCGAAGCGATTGATTCGACATACGGGCGTTGCTCACGTACTTCAAACAGCAATGCTGGTAACAGGCCCTGGTTCGATCTGCCCGGCTCATGTCAGCAAAGTCCTGGTGGGCGAACAGGATGGCGGTGGTTCTCGCCTCGCTCACTCGAAAATCCGGGGCTGGAAGCTGATAGGCCTCCGCGGCATGCACGACCTTGTCCACGCCGCTTCCCTTTTCTTCGCACGCGCCCATCCGGCGCATGAGGTCGGCCAATCGCTCGTTGCGCGAACGGTACTCGTCGATGAAGCGATCGACCTGTATGGGAGGGATGCCAGGGTTCGAGATCTCAACACGATCAGAGTACATCTCGATCATTACCGAACCTCCTCTGACGGAGAAGTCCTGATGGATCAGGGCGTTGGCAATCAACTCTCGCAATGCTTGCCTGGGGAACATCTTGACCTCTTCCCGCAACACCTCCTCGACAAACTTGTTCTGAGGAGCAATCTTGTGCACGTATTCGACCAACCCTTTGAAGCCGACGGCGTACCCCCTTGTGCCTTGGTAGTCGATCTTCGTAGCAAGCTTGTTGGTGCCCTCGTAGATGACGACGCGTGGGCCCTTCCTTGCGATGTCGAGCGAGAATTCGGACAACTTTTTGGCCAACAGAATCGCGGCAAGGTTGGAAATGTTCCAACCCGCCCCGGTGGCTGAAATGAGCTCTTCGGATTTCAGCCGCTCGAGGACAGCTGCGCCGCTGCCCGGATAGGGCATCTTCATCAGCTCAAAATAGGCGGCAGCGTCGAGAAGTCCGAGTACCTCGTCCTCTGATAAGCCGATCTTGGCGCTCTCAAACAACCAATCTGGCCTGCCTTCCCCAAAAATCTGCCTAAGCCGATCCTCGGTCATGGGCACCAAGTCTTCCGTGGATCGCATGAGGTACGCGCCTTCGAAAGCGTAGGCCGTGCCGAAAGGACGCGGCGGAACATGGAAGATCACCACGCGGCCTTTGGCGTGAACAAACTCCTCCACATCAACCCGAAACTTCAGTTTTTCAAACAGTTTTCTCTGGATGTCGGCAACATTTGTGAAGGCAGAGGTTCCGACGACACTTCGAGGCGGTACGTCAGTCACACCCAAAACCAGCTTTCCCCCGCCCTCGTTTGCCAACGCAACACAGTACTTGGCCAGCTTCTGTGTGTCGTACTGATTTTTTGCTTGTTTGAATTCAAGGTGTTCATCTTCCTTGGGCTGGGCAAGCCATCGCTCAAACTGTTCTGCTGAGGTTTCCATCAATCCGCCGTTAACTCACACATCTTCAGTATTGGACCATTCCTGGCGCTTGGCGTACTCGGGTTCACTGCAAGCTCTCTCCCCGTCAGTCGAGCGGTCGAGAGTTGGCTGCACAACGAAGCAGGCCCCGCTGACAGCGTGCGTGTCCGGCCTGATGCCGAGCATGCGAAGGCACGATGAACTCCCGCTGCGTCATTCACCAGAGCCCCAAGACCGACTCGAGGCCCTGCACGGCTACTTCGCCGTACCGTTGGTCAGCGCAAAGCCGATCAGGCTCAAGCAATCATGAGCTCGAGATCCGCCGCCAGCTCGGCCGGCGTCGGCATTTGCTGCAGCTTCTCGCGCGACAGCCCCAGGTCCTCGACCACCTCGGCGGGCCAGCCTGGGCCTTCCGGGTCTTCCTGGCGATCCACCGCCACTCGCCAGACGGCGAGATGCACGATGCCGGACAAGGGATCGAAGGGCTGCACGCGCATGGGCCGCGCGAAGCCGTCCAGCGCCGTGACGAACTCGTCGGAGAAATTCCAGCGCGAAGCCAGCCGGGCGCTGACGTCGCCGAAGTGGTAGCCGAAGGCCTGCTCCTCCGCACCCAGCCGCTTCACGGTGTCGATCGGGCAGGAGGCGTTGAGCGGCCCCATCTCCTCGGGCATGACGATGCACATGATCAGGTGGCCGATCGCGTGCATGCTGCCCACGGTGAAGGCGAGGTTCGGGTCGACGGCGCGGGACTCGGCGGCCAGGTGCCGGGCCGCGGAAGCGACGCGCAGGCTGTGGCGCCAGAAGCCCGGCAGGTCCACGTGCGGGACCTTCTTGAAGGTGCCCGTGAGGTTGGAGCTGATCACCAGGGTCCGGATCGCCGACAGGCCGAGCATCCGGATGGCCTCCTCCATCGTGGAGATCTTCCGGCGCACGCCGTAGAAGGGCGAATTGGCCAGGCGCAGCATCTTGGCCGTCAACACCTGGTCGACGTCGATCTTGCGGGCCACCTGCGACAGCGTGGCGTTGTCGTTGCTCAGGACCTCGATCAGGTCGCGAACCACCTTCGGGACCGAGGGCAGCGAATGGTTCTCGGCAAACAGCTCGTCCAGGCTTGCTGCGGTCATGCTCGGTGGGGGAAATGAATTCTTTCGGGGGCCTTGATTCTCCTACACCGCATCGGGCCTGGCCGCGCCCCACCCTCAGGGCGCGACGTAATCCGACATCACCTTCCACTTGCCATCCACGATCTGCGACAGCCGCGACAGATCGTTGCCCAGCCGCTTGGTGGCGGTGTAGGTGCTCTTCGGCGCGCCGAACATGTCGGGCTCGAAGGTCATGGTGTCCATGGCCTTGACGAAGCTGTCGGTCGTGAGGTTGGGTCCGGCCTTCTGCGCGGCCTTGATGAAGGCGTCGATGATCGTGTAGCCGTAGACCGAGAACACCGTCGGGTCCTCGTTGAACTTGGTCTTGTACTTGTTGGCCCAGAAGCGGATCGGCTGCGAGGCCTCGTCCAGGTACGGATGCTGCGCCGTGTGGGTGGCGTAGATGCCGTCCATGGCCTTGCCGCCCAGCTTGTGGATGAGGTCGGTGTAGGCCGCGCTGGAACCGAGGAAGGTCGGGTTGAAGCCGGTCTTGCGCGCCTCGCCCACGGTGCCGATGGTCTCGCGGATGATGGTGCCCAGCACCACCAGGTCGCAGTTGGCGGCCTTCATCTTCGCGACCTGCGACGAAAAATCGGTGGCGCCGCGCTTGTACGAGGTCTTCTCGGTCAGCTCCATGCCCGCGGCCTTGAGGCCGGCCTCGGCGCCGCGCTGCACCTCGAGCCCGAACTCGTCGTCCTGGTAGATGGTGCAGACCTTCTTGGCGCCCTTCTCCTTGATCATCTTGGGCAGCGCCAGGCGGATCTGGTCGTAGTAGGTGGCGGCAAAGGAATACTTGAGCCTGTGGTGCGGCTCGTACATCTCGCGTGCCGCGGTGATGGGCAGGAAGTTGACCACGTTCTTCTCGAACTGCACGGGCATCGCCGCCATGTTCTGGGCGGTGCCGATGTGGCCGGCCATGATGAAGATCTTGTCCTGATTGACCAGCTTCTGCGCGGCCAGCACCGCCTTCTTCGGGTCGTAGCCCGAGTCTTCGACGAAGAGCTTGAGCTTGCGGCCGTGGACGTTGCCCTGCTCGTTGAGCTCGTCCACGCGCAGCTGCATGCCGTTGCGCGCCTGCTTGCCGAAGCCGGCCAGCGGGCCCGACAAATCCTGGATGGTGCCGATGCGGATCTCGTCCTTGGTGACGCCCTGCGACTGCGCACCGGCCAGGCCGGCACTCAGTGCGAGACCGGCCGTCGCGGCCAGCGGGATCAAAGCCTGGATCTTCATAGCGTGGTCTCCTCGGTTGCAAATAACTAGGCGTACATGGCGTCGATGCGTTCGCGGTACTTGGTCTGCACCAGCTTGCGCTTGAGCTTCATGGTCGGGGTGAGCTCCTCGTCCTCGGCGCTCAGCTGGGTCTCGAGCAGGAAGAACTTCTTGATCTGCTCGACGCGGGCGAACTTGGCGTTGACGCGGTCGATCTCGCCCTGGATCAGGTCCTGCACTTCCTGGGCGCGCGTGAGGCTCTGGTAGTTGCTGAAAGGCACGTCGTGGTCCTGGGCGAATTTCTCGACGTTCTCCTGGTCGATCATGACGATCACCGTCAGGTAGGGCCTGGCATCGCCGATCACCACGGCGTCGGTGATGTAGGGGCTGAACTTGAGCTCGTTCTCCAGCTCGCTGGGCGTGATGTTCTTGCCCCCTGCCGTGATGATGATGTCCTTCATCCGGTCGGTAATGCGGAAATACCCGTCCTCGTCCATGCTGCCGACGTCGCCGGTGTGCAGCCAGCCGTCGGCATCGATGGTCTCGGCAGTCTTCTCCGGCAGGTTGAGGTAGCCCATGAAGACGTTGGTGCCGCGCACCAGGATCTCGCCGGTCGCCGGGTCGACGCGCACCTCGTTGTAGGCCGCCGCCGGGCCGATGGAGCCGGGCTTGATGCGCTCGGCCGGCACGCCGGTGGCCGCCCCGCAGGTCTCGGTCATGCCCCAGACCTCGAGCATGGGGATGCCCAGCGCCAGATACCACTTGACCAGCTCGGGCGAAATCGGCGCCGCACCGGTGACCAGGAGGCGCGAGCGGTGGATGCCGATCAGCTTGCGCACGTTGTCCAGCGCCAGCCAGCGCGCCAGGCGGAACTTGAAGCGCAATAGAGCGCCCACCGGCCGGCCCGCCAGCACGCGCTCGGCGATGGCGCTGCCCACGCCGATGCTCCAGCCGTAGGCCGCCTGCTGCAGGCCGCTGGCCTCCTTGAGGGCGATCATCACGCCCGAATAGAACTTCTCCCAGACGCGCGGCACGGCGGTGAAGACGGTGGGTGCGATCTCGCGCACGTTCTCGGGCACCGTCTCGGGGTTCTCGACGAAGTTGAGGATGGCCCCCGTGTACATCGCGAAGTACTCGCCGCCCAGGCGCTCGGCGATGTGGCACAGGGGCAGGAAGCACATGCGCTCGTCGCGCTCGTCCTGTGCGGCCAGCGTGTTGTAGCCGCGCATGGTATGGACCAGGCCGCGGTGGCAGTGCATGGCGCCCTTGGGCTTGCCGGTGGTGCCCGAGGTGTAGACCAGGATGGCGAGCTGCTCGGGGCGGCAGGCGGCGATGCGCTGCCCGAGGTCCTGCGGGTGGGCCAACAGGTGCTCGCGGCCGAGGGCGCGCAGGGCCTCCAGGCTCATGACGCCCGGGTCGTCGAGGTCGCGCAGGCCCTTCATGTCGAACACGATCACCTTGCGCAGCAAGGGCAGCCGGGCGCGCACCTCCAGGGCCTTGTCGAGCTGCTCGTCGTCCTCGACGAAGAGCACGGTGCTGCGCGAGTCCTCGCAGAGGTAGTGCACCTGGGAAGCGGCATCGGTCGGGTAGATGCCGTTGGCGACGCCGCCGCAGCTGAGCACGGCGAGGTCGGCCAGCACCCATTCGACCGCCGTGTTGGCGAGGATGGAGGCGCATTCGCCGGGCGCGAAGCCGAGCGCCATCAGGCCGCCGGCGATCTCGCGTACCGCCTCGGCGGTCTGCCGCCAGCTCCAGCTGTGCCAGATGCCGAATTCCTTCTGACGCATCCAGACCTGGTCGCCGCGCGCGGCGACGGCGTTCCAGAAGACGGCCGGGATGGTGTCGCCGGGCACGACGACGTCGTTGCACGGCTGGATGTGGGCGGTGTCCCAGAGTCCCTGCATGGCCTTCACCTCCAGGTCTTCTTTTTCTTCCAGCGCCGCTCGCCGCGCACGCCCTGGTCCTTGAGGCCGAGGTAGAACTCCTTGATGTCCTCCTTCTCGCGCAGACGCTCGCAGGTGTCTTCCATCACGATGCGGCCGTTCTCCAGCACGTAGCCGTAGTCGGCCGCGTTGAGGGCCATGTTGGCGTTCTGCTCGACCAGCAGGATGGTGGTGCCGCGCTCGCGGTTGATGCGCACCACGATCTCGAAGATCTCGCGCGTGAGCTTGGGCGAGAGGCCCAGGCTGGGCTCGTCGAGCAGGATCAGCTTGGGCGCGGCCATGATGGCGCGCGAAATGGAGAGCATCTGCTGCTGGCCGCCGGAGAGCAGGCCGGCGTGCTGCGTGGCACGCTCGCGCAGGATGGGGAAGTAGCCGTAGACGGTTTCCATGTCGCGCGCGACGCCGTCGCGATCGCTGCGGGTGTAGGCGCCCATCAGCAGGTTGTCCTTGACCGACAGCAGCGGGAAGACTTCGCGGCCCTCGGGAACGTGGCAAAGGCCCTGCTGGACGATGTGGGCCGGGTCCTGGGCCGTGATGTTGCGGCCCTCGAATTCGATGCTGCCCTTGCGCGGATCGATGATGCCGGAGATGGTCTTGAGGATGGTGGTCTTGCCGGCGCCGTTGGAGCCGAGCACGGTGGCGATCTCGCCCTGGCGCACTTTCAGGCTGACGCCGCGGATGGCCTTGATGGGGCCGTAGGCGCTTTCGACGTTGAGCAGCCGGAGGACGGTGTTGTCGTCGCTCATGGCGCCCCCCTCCTCAAGCTGCTCAGATCGTCCACGGCGCCCAGATAGGCCTCGATCACCCGCGCATCCGACTGCACCTCGCGCGGCGTCCCCGAAGCCAGCGCCTCCCCCATGTTCATCGCCAGCACGCGGTCCGACACCTTGGACACCAGCGACATGTCGTGCTCCACCATCAGCACCGAGATGCCGAGCTCCTGCTGGATGTCCTGGATCCAGAAGGCCATGTCCGCCGTCTCCTCGACGTTGAGGCCCGACGAAGGCTCGTCGAGCAGCAGCAGCTTGGGCTCGGTGCACAGCGCCCGCGCCAGCTCCACCACCTTGCGCACGCCGTAGGGCAGCCCCGCCACCATCGCGTCGCGGTGATGCTGCAGGTCCAGCAGCTCGATCACGCGCTCGGCCTTCTCGCGCGCCTCGATCTCGGCGCGCCTGGTGCCGGGGGTGAAGAAGACCTCGCTCCAGAAGCCCGTGCGGCGGTGCGTGTGGCGGCCGATCAGCAGGTTGTGCAGCACCGTCGCATGCTCGAAAAGCTCGATGTTCTGGAAGGTGCGCGCAATGCCCAGCGCGGCGATCTCGTGCGGCGCGTGCTCGGTCAGCACGATCGGCGCGGCGCCCTCGGCATGCCACAGGATCTCGCCCGTGGTGGGCGTGTAGATGCGGCTGATCAGGTTGAAGACCGTGGTCTTGCCGGCGCCGTTCGGCCCGATCAGCGTGAACACCTCGCCGCGCCGCACTTCGAAGCTCACCTTGTTGACCGCGAGCACGCCACCGAAGCGCACGCTCAGGTCCTTGGCGGACAGCAGGACTTCGCCGGCCGGCGCCGGGCCGCCCCGAGGCGGCCGGGCCTCCCCCTCGGGGGGCGGCGCAGCAGACGAAGTTGCAAGCCGGGGGGCCGTCGTCATCGGAGGCGGTCCGACTTGGTGAAGGACTTCTGCCGCTTGAACAAGCCCTTGCGGTAGAACGGAAAGAGCTGCAGGTAGGTGCGCATCTTGAGCCAGCGCCCATACAGCCCCAGCGGCTCGAAGAGCACGAAGCCGATCAGCACCAGCCCGTAGACCAGCCCCTGCAGCCCCGGCGCCTGGCCGATCACCGGCGGCAGCCAGTCCTTGCCGAGCGAGATGAGCTGCGGCATGGCGATCAGGAAGATCGCGCCCAGGAAGGCGCCATGCACCGAGCCCAGCCCGCCGATCACCACCATCAGCAGCAGGTCGATGGACTGCAGGATGTTGAACTGTTCGGGCGAGATGAAGCTGAGCTTGTGGGCATAGAGCGCCCCGCCCAGCCCTGCCAGCGCGGCCGAGATGGCGAAGGACATCGTCTTGTAGCGCGCGAGGTGGATGCCCATGCTCTGCGCCGAAATCTCCGAGTCGCGAATGGCGACGAAGGCGCGGCCGGTGGGCGAGCGCAGCAGGTTCAGGATCGCGAAGGTGCACAGCACCGCGACCAATAGGCACACGATGTAGAAGCTCTCGCCGGAGCTGATGTCCAGCCCGAAGAGCTTGGGCGACTTCACGTGCAGCCCCGAGTTGCCGCCGGTCACGCGTTCCCAGCGCGCGAAGACCTCCTCCACGATGAAACCGAAGGCCAGCGTCGCGATGCCCAGGTAGATGCCCTTCACCCGCAGCGCCGGCAGCCCCACCACCACGCCGACCGCGGCCGACAGCGCCGCCGCGGCCGCCAGCGCGAGCGGAAAGGGCACGCCCGCGTTGGCCAGCACCGCCTGCGTGTAGGCGCCCGTCCCCAGGAAGGCCGCATGCCCGATCGAGAATTGCCCGGTGAAGCCGGCCAGCAGCATCAGCCCCAGGCCGACGATGCCGTAGATCAGCACGAAGGTCAGTTGCGCGAGCCAGTACTCGGGCAGCAGCCAGGGCGCGGCGATCAGCAGCGCGCCCAGGAGGCCATACCAGAACACGTGGCCCCCGTGCTTGGCCAGCGCGATGTCCTGCGCGTAGCTGGTCTTGAAGATGTAGCGCATGGGTCGGGCCTCAGACTTTCTTGCTGAGCTTCTCGCCGAACAGGCCGTTGGGCTTCACCATCAGCATCACCAGCACCACGATGTAGGGTGCCGTGTCCTTGAAGCCGTCGGGCAGGTAGAAGCCCGCGAAGGATTCGACGATGCCGATCACCAGCCCGCCGACGATCGCGCCGGGCAGGCTGCCGAAGCCGCCCACCACCGCCGCCGGAAAGGCCTTGAGCCCGATGAAGCCCATGTTGGCGTGCACGAAGGTGATGGGCGCAAGCAGCATGCCCGCGATGGCTGCGACCGCGGCCGCCAGCCCCCACACCAGCCCGTTGAGCCGCTTGACGGGGATGCCCATGTAGTAGGCCGCCAGCTGGTTCTGCGAAGCGGCCTGCATCGCGATGCCCAGCTTGCTGTAGCGGAACATCGCATAGAGCAGCCCGCACAGGATGGCGGTGGCCACGATGATCACCGCCTGCTCCACGTTGACCACCAGCGCGCCGATCTTCCAGATCTCGTCCTTGTAGGGCACGGCGAGCGAGTGCGTGTCGGTGCCGATGCCCGGGATCATGGTGATCAGCCCGCGCGCCACGTAGCCGATGCCGATGGTCAGCATCACGATCGAGAATTGCGGCTGACCGAGGATGGGCCGGATCACCACCAGTTCGAGCAGCACGCCGAAAGCCGCCATCGCCGCGACGGCCAGCAGCGCCGCCAGCCAGAAGGGCAGGCCCACCAGCGACATGCCGGCAAAGGCGCAGAAGGCGCCCAGCATCATCAGCTCGCCCTGGGCGAAGCTCACCGTCTCGGTGGCCTTGTAGATCAGCACGAACCCCAACGCGATCAGGCCGTAGATGCAGCCTTGCGCAATGCCTGAGAGCAGGAGTTGGAGGATTTGAAGCAACGGGGCCTCGGATGGGATTGGCGCGTTATATCGGCCGCCTGCCCCGAGGCGCAGAGGGTTGTCCCGCATGCCGGGGCCGGACGCCCCGGCGCCGCCTCAGCGATGGACCGCGAGTCGGCGGGAGCCGGCCAGGATGTCGCTGGGGCGCAGGCCATAGACCTGGCGGATCGAGTGGCTGAAATGGGTGGAGTCGGGGTAGCCGGTGTCGAGCGCGATGTCGGTGAGGCTGGCCGGCTGGTCGACGTGGTAGAGCAGGCTGCGCGCGCGCTTCCAGGCGCGGAAGGCGCGGAAGGTGACGCCGGTTTGCTGCTTGAACAGGTGGAGGAAGCGCGAGAAGGACAGGCCGACCGCGGCGGCGCACGCGTCGGCCGGGCTGGGCGCGGCGGGGTCGGCGTTGATGCGATCGATCACCTGGCGGATGCGGGTGTCGAGCGCGGGCTGGGCGAGCGGTGCGCCGAAGAAGAGCTCGTCGAAATCGGGGAAGCGCGCTGCGCCTTCGGGGCGCCCGACGGCGAGCAGCTGCGCATGCCCGTCGCGCACGCGCTGCGCGAAGGCGGGCGCTTCGACGGGCCCGCAGTGGCGCAGGAAGGATGGCAGGCACGCCGGATCGATCGATTCCGATTCGAGCAGCAGGTTGAGGACCAGGGGGTGCTCGGTCGCCACCTGGTGCGACACGCGGGCCGGCACCACCAGCAGTTCGCCGCTGCGCCACGCCCCGCCGGCCACGCGCATGCGCAGCGGCTCGCCGGTGGGGGAGACATAGATCCCGTGGCCGCCCAGGCTGCGGTGCGAGGTGGCGCCTAGGAGGCCGGCGTAGAACACGCGCGAGGGGCCGAGCCACATGAGCCGCCCGTCGCTGCCGTGCAGTGCTGTCGTCGTTTGCCGGGTTGCCACGATGCACTTCCTCCTTGCGGGGCGCGGGGCCGGACGGCATCACGCCGGACCATCGTAGCGGCGCGTGCCGGCTCGACGAGCGCCGCGGCGCAGGGATTTTCCCTAGGCCGAGCCGCTCGGGAGGTGCTTCACTCGGTTGTCACGAAGGCCGCATACCGTCGTTCAGCCACATCACGAGGAGAACCTTTTTATGAACCGCCCGAAGAGCCTCTGTTCCGCCCTGCTGGCCGTGGGTCTGCTGCTGACGGCCGCCGCCCCTGCCGCCGCGCACGACGAGGGCGCCCGCCGGCGCGCCGACAATGCGCCCTTGGTCATCGGCCATCGCGGCGGCGCCAACGGCTACCTGCCCGAGCACACGCTGGAAGCCTATGCCCTCGGCATCGAGCTGGGCGCCGACTACATCGAGCCCGACCTGGTCGCCACCAAGGACGGCCACCTGATCGCGCGCCACGAGCCCAACCTGATCGACACCACGAACGTCAAGAGCCTGCCGCAGTTCGCCGACCGCCGGAAGACGGTGATGCTCGACGGCGTTGCCACCGAAGGCTTCTTCGCCAGCGACTTCACGCTGGCCGAGATCAAGCAGCTGCGCGCCGTGCAGTCCTTCCCGGAACGCGACCAGTCCTTCAACGGCAAGTTCCAGATCCCGACGCTGGCCGAGGTGATCGAGCTGGCCAAGCGCAAGTCGCGCGAGGAGGACCGCCGCATCGGCATCTATCCCGAGACCAAGCACCCGACCTACCACCAGAGCATCGGCCTGCCGCTGGAGGACCGGCTGCTCGGCGTGCTCAGCAGGGCCGGCTGGAACCATCGCAACGCGCCGGTCTTCATCCAGTCCTTCGAGACGGCCAACCTGCGCTACCTGCGCACCAAGACCAGCGTGCGCCTGATCCAGCTGGTGGACGCCAACGACGTCAAGCCCGACGGCTCGCTCGACTTCACCAAGCCCTATGACAAGCCCTACGACTGGGTGGTGTCGAACCGCGACGGCCTGTTCGCGGACCTGCTGACGCCGCGCGGCCTGCAGGAGGTGAAGGGCTATGCGGACGGCATCGGCCCCTGGAAGCCCTACCTGATTCCCAGCGCCTGCAAGTCGGTGCAGAACGGTGCCTGCGTGGACGTGACGGGCGACGGCGTGGTCGACGAGCGCGATCGCGTGCTGCTGCCGCCCACCAACGTGATCGCCGACGCGCACAAGCTGGGGCTGCTGGTGCACCCCTACACCTTCCGCAACGAACAGAAGCGGCTGACGGGTAGCTTCGAGGGCAACCCGGTCAACGAGTACCTCGCGTTCTACGAGGCCGGCGTGGACGGGCTGTTCAGCGACTTCGCGGACACCGCGGTCGCGGCGCGAGCGATGTTCCTGCTGAAGCACGATCCGGACTATGCGCGCTGCCTGGTCAATGCGCGGCGGTGCGAGAGGAACAACGACTGATGCGTGCAGTTAAGTCGTCAGATCTTGTCGCCAGACATCACTCCGAAGAGCCATTTCCTGGCAGGAACTTTTGCCGCCACGCCCAGGCTTCTCTGGTGACCGAAGACACCTGCAAGGCGTCGTTCTTGGACAACCCCTGCTCGGAGACGAGTTTGACAAGTTCGCTCGGGAATTCGGATCTCGTTCCTCTCGTATTGTTCAGCACAAGGCTCACCCCGAACTGCATGGCGTTTTGCATGACGAGCCATTTGTTGCGCTTGAGCGCAGTGGTCAGGCTACCGCTGTAGGTATCCGGGAAGCGCATCCGATGGACATCGAGCTCCTGCAACGACTGGTTGCGTTCCATGGCCTGGGTTAGCTGCTCCATCACTTCATCGGTGTAGCCCAAGTACTTTTGCATGACAGAGGGCTCGAACGAAAGGCGAAGGAGCGTTTTGTTCTCCTGT
>DATFFA010000113.1:0-9418 GCA_035250605.1 Variovorax sp.
CTTGCCGGGCTTGTAGAGCGCCGATCCGATGCCGAAGCCGGCCGCGCCGGCCTCGCGCCAGGCCTGCATGCCGGCCGGCGTGATGCCCCCGACAGGCAGCAGCGGCGTGCCCGGCGGCAGCACCGCGAGCAGCGCCTTGACCACCGCCGGCGAGGCGAGCTCGGCCGGGAAGAGCTTGAGGCCGGCGGCGCGGGCCGCGAGTGCGCCGAAGGCCTCGGTCGGCGTCATCACGCCCGGCAGGCTCACCAGACCGAGGCGGGTCGCTTCCGCCAGCACCTCGGGGTTGAAGTTGGGCGCGACGATCAACTGCCCGCCGGCGGCATGCACCTCGCGCACCTGCTGCGCCTCGAGCACGGTTCCGGCGCCCACCAGCGCACCGGGGAAGCGCTCGCGCAGCAGCGCGATGCTCTTGAGCGGCTCGGGCGAATTGAGCGGCACCTCGAGCAGCCGGAAGCCGGCACCGACGATGGCGTCGCCGATCTTCGGCGCCTCGGCCGGATTCAGGCCGCGCAGGATGGCTACCAGGGGCAGCTGCTGCAGGGCGGTGGAAAACTGCTCGTGGGGAGGCGTCATGACCTTGCCTTGTTCGAGAGATGAATGGCCGCCAGCGCGTGCAGGCCGGCCCAGGTGGCCTCGGTGCCCAGCGTGCGCGCGGTGTTGCCGGAGATCTCCAGCGCCAGCAGGTAGCGCTGGGTCAGCGCAGGGCTGCCGATCAGCACCAGGTCGCCCGCGTGGATGGACTGGGTGCGCAGCTCTTCGCCGATCAGCAGCCCGGACAAATAGCTCGCCAGCTCGCCCGCCGGCATGCGGTCGAACAGCGCCAGCGTGCGTGCGCCGAAGGCGTTGTGCAGCAGGCCCTGGCCGTTGTCGGCCTGCGTCACGCCTTCGAGAAAGGCGACTTCGTCCAGCGGCGCCTGGGCATCGAGCGTGCGCGCCAGGATCGAATGCTGGCTCAGCAGTGCGTAGAACTCGCCCGTCATGAAGGTGCGGAAACCGGTCACCCGGCCGCGCTTGACCGTGACCCACTTGTTGTGCGTGCCGGGCAGCACGAAGAGGCCGTCGGACAGGCCGGTCAGCGCCATGGCGCCAAAGATCTGCACCTCCTCGCCGCGCATCACGTCGGGCACGCCGTCGTGCATGTCGCTCATGCCGGGCACGATCGCGATGCGGCCGGGCTCGATCTCGACGATGGCATTGCCCACCTCGACCCGGCCCGAGGGGCAGGGGCAGTAGGGCGCCTCGACCCAGCCCTGCTTGCTGCCGGCCATGCCCGAGATCAGGCAGAAGCTGCCGGTGGGGCGCATCCAGTCGCCGAACAGTTCCTCGAAGAGCGCCGAAAAGCCGCCCGGCGGCACCGTGAGAATGCCGCGCGGGTGGCTGCGCTCCTCGAGCACATGCCCCTTGCCGTCGAGCAATGCGCCGCGCAAGGAGCTGGTGCCCCAGTCGATGGCGATCAGATGCATACCGGACCGTGAAAAGCGAAAGTTGAGCCTAGTGATTGTCCCTGGGAACGAAGGAACCGCGCTTTCCGCGCAGGAATCCGAGGTCGGCGCCCTGGTCGGCCTGCAGCACGTTGTCGACGTAGAGCTTCCAGTAGCCCGAGTCCAGCGCCGGCTTCGGCGCCGTCCACAGGGCACGGCGGCGCGCCAGCTCCTCGTCGCTCACATGCAGGTGCAGCAGGCGCTTCGGCACGTCGAGCTCGACGATATCGCCATCCTGCACCAGCGCCAGCGGGCCGCCGGCCGCCGCCTCGGGGGCGGTGTGCAGCACCACGGTGCCGTAGGCGGTCCCGCTCATGCGGGCGTCGCTGATGCGCACCATGTCGGTGATGCCCTTGCGCAACACCTTGGGCGGCAGCGGCATGTTGCCGGCCTCGGCCATGCCGGGGTAGCCCTTGGGGCCGCAGTTCTTGAGCACCATGATGCAGTGCTCGTCGATGTCCAGCGCCTCGTCGTCGATGCGCTTGTGCAGGTCGTCCGCGTTCTCGAAGACCACCGCGCGGCCCTTGTGCACCAGCAGCTCGGGCGTCGCCGCGCTCGGCTTGATGATGGCGCCGTTGGGCGCGAGGTTGCCGCGCAGCACGCAGATGCCGGCCTTGTCCTTGAAGGGGCTCGCCAGCGGCTGGATCACCTGCGGGTTGTAGTTCTCGGCATCCTTGACGTTGTCCCAGACGCTCTGGCCGGTGGAAGTGACGATGTCCTTGTGCAGGTACTGGGCGATCTCCTTCATCACCACCGGCAGCCCGCCCGCATAGCAGAAGTCCTCCATCAGGTACTGCCCCGAGGGCTGGAGGTTGACCAGGCAGGGCAGGTCGGAGGCCAGCCGATCGAAGTCGTCGAGCGTGAGGTCGACGCCGATGCGCCCCGCGATCGCCAGCAGGTGGATCACCAGGTTGGTCGAGCCGCCGATCGCCGCGTTGACCTTGATCGCGTTCTCGATCGCCTGGCGGGTGAGGATCTTCGACATCAGCAGGTCCTCGTGCACCATGTCGACGATGCGCCGCCCGGCCATGCGCGCCAGCACGTTGCGCCGGCCGTCCACCGCGGGGTAGGCCGCGTTGCCCGGCAGGCCGATGCCCAGCGATTCGACCATGCTGGCCATGGTGCTGGCCGTGCCCATGGTCATGCAGTGGCCGTGGCTGCGGTGCATGCAGCTCTCGGCCTCGAAGAACTCCTGCAGCTTGAGCGTGCCGGCGCGCACCTGCTCGCTCATCTGCCAGACGCCGGTGCCCGAGCCGAGCTCCTGCCCGCGCCACTTGCCCGAGAGCATCGGGCCACCGGAGACCCCGATGGTGGGCAGGTCCACGCTGGCCGCGCCCATCATCAGCGCGGGCGTGGTCTTGTCGCAGCCCATCAGCAGCACCACGCCGTCGATCGGGTTGGCGCGGATGCTCTCCTCCACGTCCATGCTCGCGAGGTTGCGGTAGAGCATGGCGGTGGGGCGCAGCAGCGTTTCGCCCAGCGACATCACCGGGAATTCGAGCGGAAAGCCACCGGCCTCGTAGACGCCGATCTTCACCTGCTCGGCCAGCGTGCGGAAGTGCGAGTTGCAGGGCGTGAGCTCGCTGAAGGTGTTGCAGATGCCGATGACCGGACGCCCGTCGAACTGGTCGTGCGGCACGCCCTTGCCCTTGACCCAGCTGCGGTAGATGAAGCCGTCGCGGTCGTTGCGGCCGAACCATTGCTGGCTGCGCAGTTCGTGGGTGGGCTTGCGGCGTGGACTGCTGCTCATCGTGTTGTCTCCGGCGTGTGCCAATCGAGGCCTCGGCGAATCAGGGTTTGTCCTGCCGGGCCGTTATTTCAATCATCATATGATAAGCCGCGAGACGCAAACACAAGCAGGGTTTTCGAGCGGACTCGCCGCCGAAAGCCCCACCCCAGCAGGAGACAAAGGCAGTGCCCCATTCGTTGAACGACGCACGTCCCGAGGTGCTGGTGGTCGCACCGCTCATGCCCTTCCTGATGGAGGCGCTGCAGCGCGAGTACGTGGTGCACGACCGCATCCACATGAACGACCCGGACGCCTTCGCCGCCGCCGCTCCGCGCATCCGCGCCGTGGTCGCGAACGGCGAGGCCAAGGTGCCGCGCACGCTCATGGAGCGCTTGCCGGCGCTCGAGATGATCTCGGTGTTCGGCGTCGGCTACGACGGCGTCGACGTGCCCGCGGCGCAGGAGCGCGGCGTGCCCGTCACCAACACGCCGGAGGTGCTGAACGACGACGTGGCCGATCTCGCCATCGGCCTGCTGCTGTCGATCGCGCGCCGCATCCCGCAGGCCGACCGCTTCGTGCGCGACGGGCAGTGGCCGCAGGGCCCGTTCCCGCTGAGCCGCAAGGTCTCGGGCGCCCGGCTGGGCGTGGTCGGCATGGGCCGCATCGGCCAGGCCATCGCGCACCGGGCCCGCGCCTTCGGCATGCAGATCGCCTACACCGCGCGCTCGCCGCGCGCCGGCGTCGAGTACGCGTATCACGCCGACGCCGCGGCGCTGGCCGGTGCGGTCGATTTCCTGGTGGTCATCACGCCCGGCGGCGCGGCCACGCGCGGGCTGATCGATGCACGCGTGCTGGAGGCGCTCGGCCCGCAGGGCTACCTGGTCAACGTCGCGCGCGGCAGCGTGGTCGACGAGCCGGCGCTGATCGCGGCGTTGTCGAAGGGCGTCATCGCCGGCGCGGCGCTCGATGTGTTCGCGAACGAGCCGACGGTGCCGGCCGAGCTGCGGGCCATGCCCAACGTGGTGCTCACGCCGCACATGGCCAGCGGCACGAAGCAGACGCGCGAGGCCATGGCGCAGCTCACGTTCGACAACCTGCGCGCGCATTTCGCGGGCACGCCGCTGCTCACGCCCGTGGATGCCTGAAGGTATGAGCAAGAACATCCACGGCCGCACCCTCGACCTGCTCGGCGAGGCCATCGTGTCGCGCCGCTATGCAATCGGCGCGCCCATGCCTGCGGAGCCCCTGCTGTGCGAGGAGTTCGGCGTCAGCCGCACCGTGGTGCGCGAGGCGGTGAAGTCGCTGGTGGCCAAGGGGCTGATCATCACCGGCCCCAAGGTCGGCACGCGCGTGCTGCCCGAAGAGCGCTGGAACTGGTTCGACCCCGACGTGATCACCTGGCAGGCGCGCGCCGGCCTCACCCCCGAATTCCTGCGCGATCTGCTGGACCTGCGGCGGGTGGTCGAGCCGGCAGCGGTGCGGCTCGCGGCCGAGCGCGCCACCGCGGCCGACATCGAGAGGATCGAAGAGGCCTACGCCGGCATGAAGCAAGCGATCGAGCAGGAGGGCGACTACGTCGCCAACGACCTGCGCTTCCACCACGGACTGCTGGCGGCAGCGCAGAACCGCATGCTGGCGCAGATGAGCAAGGCACTGGACGCGCTGCTGCGCACCAGCTTCGAGCTCTCCACCGCCAAGAAGGACGGGCCGGCCCTGTCGCTGCCGCTGCATCGCGCGGTGCTCGATGCCGTCATCGCCCACAACCCGGCGCGCGCCGAGCGCGCCATCGTCAAGCTGATCGACGGCGCGCGCGAGGACATCGAAGAGGTGCTCTCGCTGCGCCGCCGCCCACCGCGCCACGGCCGCGCGCCGCCGCGGGTCAAGGCGGCCGCCTGAGGCCTTCCGTTTTTTTAGCCCCCGCTCGTGGATCGAGCATCCCACCGAAGAGGAGACACAGCATGAAATTCAAGCGACTCGTGATTCCCGCGCTGACAGCGCTGGGCCTGGCCATTGCCGGCCAGGCGGCTGCCCAGGAGAAGCTCACCGTCTGGTGGGTCAAGGGCTTCTACAAGGCGGAAGACGACGCACTGTTCGCGGCCATCAAGAAGTTCGAGGACAAGCACAAGAACGTGAAGGTCGAGCTCTCGCAGTACCCGGTGCAGGACATGATCCCCAAGACCGTGTCCGCGCTCGATTCCGGCAGCCCGCCCGACGTGGCCTACGCCGACGTCTACGACTTCCAGGTCACCGGCAAGTGGGCCTTCGACGGCAAGCTGGAGGACATCAGCAGCGTCATCTCGCCGATGCAGGCGCGCTTCGCGCCCAACACGGTGGAGACCACCTTCCTCTACAACGACCAGACGAAGTCGAAGGCCTATTACGCCTTTCCGATCAAGCAGCAGACGATGCACATCGAGTACTGGAAGGACATGCTGGAGGAGGCGGGCTTCAAGGAGTCGGACATTCCGACCACCTGGAAGGAGTACTGGACCTTCTGGTGCGAAAAGGTCCAGCCGGCCAGCCGGCAGAAGACCGGCAAGCGCACCTTCGGCATCGGCATGCCGATGGGCGTGGACTCGAGCGACTCCTTCTATTCCTTCCTGACCTTCATGGACGCCTACAACGTCAAGCTGGTCAACGACAGCGGCAAGCTGCTGGTGGACGACCCGAGCGTGCGCACGGGCCTGATCGGCGCCATCACCGACTACACGATGCCCTACACCAAGGGCTGCACGCCGCCCTCGGCCACCAGCTGGAAGGACCCGGACAACAACGTCGCCTTCCACAACAAGACCACCGTGATGACGCACAACGCCACCATCTCGATCGCGGCGAAGTGGCTGGACGACATGAACAACGCCTCGCTCACCCCCGAGCAGCGCGAGGAGGCCAAGAAGAACTTCACCGAGCGCATTCGCACGGCCGGCTTCCCGAACAAGCCGGACGGCAGCAAGATGATCTACCGCACGGCCGTGAAGACCGGCGTGGTCTTCAAGGATGCCAAGAACAAGGCGCGCGCCAAGGAGTTCGTGACCTTCCTGCTGCAGGAGGAGAACCTCACGCCCTACGTCGAGGGATCGCTGGGCCGCTGGTTCCCGGTGACCAAGGCGGGCCAGGCGCGTGACTTCTGGAAGGCCGATCCGCACCGCCAGTCGGTCGCCAACCAGTACGCGGCGGGCACCGTGCCCTTCGAGTTCACCAAGAACTACAAATTTACCGTCCTCAACAACGAGAACGTGTGGGCCAAGACGATGAGCCGTGTCATCAACGACAAGGTGCCGGTGGACAAGGCGGTCGACGAGATGATCGAGCGCATCAAGACCGTGGCGCGCTGAGCAGCGAGGACCTTCCATGAGCTCCACCGCAACTGCCGTGGCCGGCGCCGGGGCCGGCGCCGCTCCTGGTGCCGCGCGGCCGGGCCGCTGGCAGTTCTGGGGGCGGCTGATGGTCGTGCCCTACCTGCTGGTGTTCGCGGTCTTCGTGCTCTACCCGGTGTGCTACGGGCTCTGGCTCGCGCGCCATCCGCAGAGCTACGTGCACCTGGTGGAAGACCCGATCTTCTTCCGCTCGGTGGTCAACACCTTCGTCTTCCTGGTGGTGGCGATCAACGTGAAGATGCTGGTGGCGCTGGTGCTCTCCGGCTTCTTCGTGCAGTCGCGCTGGTGGATCAAGATCCTGGCGGGCATCTTCATCCTGCCCTGGGCCATGCCCTCGATCCCGACCATCCTCTCGGTGCGCTTCATGCTCAACCCGGAATGGGGGGTGATCAACACCACCATCTTCCGGTTGACCGGCGCCGACGGGCCCAACTGGCTCAACGATCCCACGCTGGCGCTGGGCTTCGCGATGCTGATGCACATCTGGAAGTCGCTGCCCTTCTGGACGCTGATCCTGGTGGCGGGCCGGCTCGCGATCCCGAGCGAGCAGTACGAAGCGGCATCGGTCGACGGCGCGACCTCGTGGCAGAAGTTCCGCTTCATCAGCTGGCCTTCGCTGCGTACCCTCTACCTGACCTCGACCATCCTCTCGATGATCTGGACGCTGGGCGATTTCAACAGCGTCTACCTGTTGACCGGCGGCGGGCCGGCCGACCTCACGCATGTGCTGGCGACGCTGGGCATCCGTTATCTGAGGCTGGACCAGGTGGACCTGTCGATGGCGTCCATCGTGGTGGCGATGCCCTTGGTTCTGCCTCTTGTGTATTTCATGATGAAGAGGCTCTCGAAATGACCCCCCTCGCTTGTCACTTCGTGTATTTGCTGCCCGCCGGGGGGGCGCTGGCCCTCCCAGCGGCGGCTCGTCGGAGCGCGAGATGAAGCGCCTGACCTTCAAGACCGTCACCGCCGAGGCCAAGCTGCTGCTGATCGGCATTCCCGTGCTGCTGTGGACGCTGATCCCGGTCTACCACATGGTCTTGTTCGCGATCTCGCCGCGCGACTCGGCGACTTCGGGGCGGCTGTGGCCCACGGCACCGACGCTGGACAACTTCCGCATCGTCTTCCAGCAGAAGCACTTCTACCTCGACCATTTCTGGGTTCAGCTGGGCAACTCGCTGCTGATCGCGGTCTCGGTGGGCGTGCTCACGCTCTTCGTGGCGACCACGGCGGCCTTCGCGATCAGCCGGCTCAAGGTGCGCGGCGGGCGCACGGTGATGAACATGGCGCTGTTCACCTACTTCATCCCCGCGGCCTTCCTGGCCGTGCCCATGTACAAGACCATGGGCAACTACGGCCTGCTCAACAGCCAGTGGTCGCTGATTCTGGCGATGGTCACCATCGCCTCGCCCTACTGCATCTGGGTGCTCAAGCAGGCCTCGGACAAGCTGCCCTACGAGCTCGACGAGGCCGCGCGCATGGACGGCGCTTCGCCGCTGCAGCTGTTCCGCCTGGTCTACCTGCCGCTGATGGTGCCCTCCCTGGTGGCGGTCGGCACGTACTCGCTGCTGCTGGCGTGGAACGAGTACCTCTATGCCTTCCTGCTGCTGTCGAACGACCGCAGCGTCACGCTGGCGGTGGCGCTCGGCAACTTCCTCGCGGCCGACGATTCGCCCTGGGAACTGCTGATGGCCACCGGCCTGATCTACGCGCTGCCGCCGGCGGCAATCTATTACGCATTCAAGCGCTACATGGTCGGCGGCCTCACCGCCGGCGCCGTGAAGAGCTGAAGAACAGCAAAGGGACGAACGACCCATGGCATCCGTAACCTTCCGCAACGTCAAGAAATCCTTCGGCAAGACCCAGATCATCCAGGGCCTGGGCTTCGACATCGCCGACGGCGAGTTCGTGGTGCTGGTCGGGCCCTCGGGCTGCGGCAAGTCCACCTTGCTGCGCATGCTGGCCGGCCTGGAGGACATCACCGGCGGCGAGATCCTGATCGACAACCGGGTGGTGAACGAGCTCGAGTCCAAGGACCGCGACATCGCGATGGTGTTCCAGAGCTACGCGCTCTATCCGCACATGACGGTGGGCGAGAACATGGGCTTCAGCCTGCGCCTGCGCAATGCCGAGAAGTCCGTCACCGAGCAGCGCGTGGCCAATGCCGCGAAGATCCTGAACCTCGACACGCTGCTCGGCCGCTACCCGCGCGAGCTCTCGGGCGGGCAGCGCCAGCGCGTGGCCATGGGGCGCGCGATCGTGCGCGATCCCAAGGTGTTCCTCTTCGACGAGCCGCTGTCCAACCTCGACGCCAAGCTGCGCGTGGCCATGCGTGCCGAGATCAAGGCGCTGCACCAGCGGCTGAAGACCACCACGGTGTACGTCACGCACGACCAGATCGAGGCCATGACCATGGCCGACCGCATCGTGGTGATGCACGACGGCATCGTCGAGCAGATCGGCACGCCGCTGGAGCTCTACGACCGCCCCGACAACCTGTTCGTCGCGCAGTTCATCGGCTCGCCGGCGATGAACGTGGTCGAGGGCGTGCTGCGGCGCAATGGCGCGGGCGTCACCGTCGAGGCCCACGGCGCGCACTGGCCCGCGCCGCCCGCGAGCCAGGCGGCGGAGGGCCAGGCGGTGCATTACGGCATTCGTCCCGGCGACATCGTGCTGGGCGATGCCGGCAGCGGCGTGCCCGCCCGCGTGATCGTGGTGGAGCCCACCGGCAACGAGACCGAGCTGCTGGTCCAGGTGGGCGAGGCCAAGCTGAGCCTGGTGGTGCATGGGCGCGTGCAGGCGGAGCCGGATGACACGATCGGTCTGGTCATCCG
>DATFFA010000114.1:0-19572 GCA_035250605.1 Variovorax sp.
GCATGGTCGACCACGTAGCGCGCCCGCCCCTGGGCGCGGTCGCTCTCGATGAAGCTGACGTCGGGGTTGTGCATGCACTCGCCCTCGCAGCTGATGTAGCTGGTCGGCCCCGCATGCGCATAGAGCGAGAAGGCCGGCGGCAGTTGGGTGACGACGTCGCAGCCGTCGACGAGGCGCAGGATCTCGACTTCCGCCAGCGCGGCCACGAAGGCCGCGTTGCCGACGCGCGGGGAGCCGAGCGTGACCAGCAGGCTGGGCGGCAGCACGGTGGCGATCAGCGTTGCGAGGGCGGCGCCGAGGCTGTGGCCGGTGAGGATGAGCGCCTTGCGGCCGGCGCCCTCGCCCTCTTCCAGCCATTCGCGCAGCAACGGCAGCAGCGCCCGCGCCGCGCGCGCGAAGCCCGCGTGCACGCGACCGCCGCTTTCGGGCCACTCGACCTGGTTCGCCTGCAGGTTGGTCGCTAGGTCACGGATCTCGTCGGGCTGCGTGCCGCGGAAGGACACCAGCGCCGTGCCGTCGGCATGCAGCGCAGCGAAGGCGAAGCTGTGCGAATCGGCGTGCGGAATGAGCGCCGGCGGCCCGAAGCCGGCGCGCGCCAGCGCATCGGCCAGGCGCTGGCGCTCGCCGTCCGCAAGATCGGCACGCAAGTAGGCCAGGCGCGATGCTTCGATGGCCCACTGGGTCGGCGTGTAGTGCTGCCCGGCTTCGAACAGCGTGTCCTGCCGCTCCGGCGAATAGAGCGCCGTGCGGCTGGGGTCGTAGGCGATCGCGGGCATGGCGCTCGAAGAGGCCTAAAGGGCGGCGAGCGCCTTGAACTGCTTCGATGCGAAGGCCCAGATCAGCCGCGAGGCATTGGGCCCGGCCGCGTCGCTGAAGGGCAGGCGCGGCGCGCCGCCGCTCCACGCATGGCCGAGGCCCGCCACCTCGCACAGCATGACGAAGGTGCGGCCCTTGCGCTTGAACTCGGTCACCCGCATCGCATGGCGCTTGCCGCGCTGCACGGTGCGCTCGATGCCGGGGCGCGCACCGGTCGCCGTGGCCCAGACCTCCGCGGCGCTGAGCGCGTTGCGCGCCGAGACCACGAGATCGACATCGCCGTGCAGGACCAGGAGCGGCGGCAGCGTGGTGAAGACGGCGGCGGCACCCATGGCCTTGCCGACCGCGGTCGCCGGCATGGGCGGCACATGGCGCCCGCGCATCGCGCCGAGGGCGGTGGCCGGAGAGCGGGCGGCGCCGGGCGCCACCCCCGAATGCATGGCCACCGCCTTGAAGCGCACGGGGTAGCGCGTGGCCATCAGCGCCGCCATGCCCGCGCCGGCCGAGAGCCCCGCCACGGCGATGCGGTCGCGGTCGACCGGGTACAGCGTGCAAGCCTGGTCGACCGCGGCCATCAGGGTCGCGGCCTCGGCATCGGCCTTGCCGAAGCGCCGGTCGTACCAGTTCCAGCAGCCCTGCGGATGGGCCATGCGGTCCTGCTCCGGGTAGAGCACGAAGAAGCGTTCGCGTGCTGCCAGCAGGTTCATGCGCGTGCTGGCTGCGAAGTCGCGCCCGGTCTGCCCGCAGCCATGCAACATGACCAGGAGCGGCAGACGCTCGCCGGGCAGCACATCCGGCGGACGGTACAGGTGATAGCGCCGCGCGCCGCCGGGGCCGAGCGCCGCCCCGGCCAGCCAGTCGCCGGGACCGCGCGGTGCCTTGAGTTGCTCGGCCGCCGCGCGCTGCACCTGGCCCGCGATGCGCCTCCCGCTGCGCAGCGTGGCCTTGGTGAGCGCCTTCATGCCGCGCTGGTAGGCGCGGGTGATCGCCGAGGCGGCAGAGGTCGAGGAAGGGCGACGAGCCATGGTGCTTGCGTGGGCCGGAGTCCGGCCCCGCACCTTAGCAGCTTCCGCGCCGCGGGCGGCGCGGCCAGGCGCCTTCAGTAGACCTCGGGCACGTACATCGAAGCCGGCACCGGCTGGCGCAGGTAGTCCGCGTGGCGCTCGCGCGCGGGCAGCTCGATGGGCGCATGCGGCACTTCCTGGTAGGGCAGCTGGCCCAGCAGGTGCGTGATGCAGTTCAGCCGCGCCTTCTTCTTGTCGACCGCCTGGACCACCCACCAGGGCGCTTCCTCGATGTGGGTGCGCTCCAGCATGGTTTCCTTGGCCTTGGTGTATTCCTCCCAGCGGCGGCGGGACTCGAGGTCCATGGGGCTGAGCTTCCATTGCTTGAGCGGGTCGTGGATGCGGCCGAGGAAGCGCATGTGCTGCTCGTCGTCGGTGATCGAGAACCAGTACTTGATGAGCTTGATGCCCGAGCGCACCAGCATGCGCTCGAAGTCGGGCACGGTGCGGAAGAACTCCTCGTATTCGTCGTCGGTGCAGAAGCCCATCACGCGCTCGACGCCGGCGCGGTTGTACCAGCTGCGGTCGAACAGCACGATCTCGCCGGCGGCGGGCAGGTGGGCCACGTAGCGCTGGAAGTACCACTGCGTGCGCTCGCGGTCGTTGGGCGCGGGCAGCGCCGCGACGCGCGCGACGCGTGGATTGAGCCGCTGGGTGATGCGCTTGATCACCCCGCCCTTGCCGGCCGCATCGCGGCCCTCGAACAGGATCACGACCTTCTGCCGGCTGTGCTGCACCCAGTCCTGCAGTTTCACGAGCTCGCCCTGAAGGCGGAAGAGCTCCTTGAAATAGGCCCGGCGAGCGGCCTTGTCGGGGGCCTGGCCCGACTCGAACTCTTCCACGCTGCGGTCTTCGATCTCGAGTTCCAGCTCTTCGTCGTAGCCGTCGATCAGATCGCGCGCGATGCGCTGCATCAGTTCTTCCTGGTCGCGGAGGGTGCTGGGCAAACTCATGGGCGGGCTCGAATCAGGGAAAGCACCCATGCTGCGCCCCCGCAATGACCGATTCGTGACAGACGAAATGCAGCGCCCGCGTCGTCACAACACTGACATACGCGGCGCCCAGCATGCTGCGACGCCGATTTCGCGCCCCACCTTCCGTTCCGAGTTCCCGCTCCTGAATCGTCCTGTCTTGTCCTCGCCCCGGGATGTTGCCGCCGCCTCGTACGGCGGCGACGAAGCCGGCCTGATCTGCGGCTACCTGTTCGACCCGGCGGCCGAGGAGTCGTCGCGCACGATCGATTCGAACGCCGCGGTGGCCTGGCTCGCGCAGGAGACCCCGCCCGAAGGCGCCTACCTGTGGCTGCACTTCAACCTGAGCCACGCGCAGGCGGAACGCTGGCTGCACCGGCACGCGAAGCTGTCCGACACCTTCTTCGAGACGCTCAGGGACGGGATGCATTCGACCCGCATCGAACGCGCCGACGACTCGCTGATCGCGGTCATCAACGACGTGCATTTCGAATTCAGCTTCGAGCCCTCGGACCTCTCCACCCTGTGGATCAGCGTCGGGCCGCGCCTGGTGGTGACGGCGCGCGCCAAGCCGTTGCGCTCGGTCGACGCCCTGCGCACGGCAGTGAAGGCGGGCGACGCGCCGCACTCGAGCGCCGAGTTGCTGGAGCATCTGCTGCGCGTGCAGGCCGACGTGCTGGTGAACGTGGTGCGCGGCGTGACCACCCGCGTCGATGCGATCGAGGACGCGCTGCTGACCGGCCGCCTCGACCACAAGCGCGCCCGGCTCGGCGAGATGCGCCGGCTGCTGGTGCGCCTGCAGCGCCTGTTGGCACCGGAGCCGGGCGCGCTGTTCCGCCTGCTGCAGAAGCCGCCGGAATGGCTGGCCGAGGACGACGCACAGAAGCTGCGCGGCGCGACCGAGGAGTTCTCGGTGGTGCTGCGCGACATGGGCGCGCTGCAGGAGCGCATCAAGCTGCTGCAGGAAGAGATCGCCGCCAACGTCAACGAGGACACCAGCCGCAGCCTGTTCGTGCTGACGGTGGTGACGGTGCTGGCGCTGCCGATCAACATCCTGGCCGGGCTGTTCGGCATGAACGTGGGCGGCATTCCGCTGGCAGAGGACAAGCACGGCTTCTGGGTGCTGGTCGCGATCGTGATCACCTTCACCGTGGTCGCGGCCTGGGCCGCCTTTCGCAAGAAACGCTGAAAGCACCCGCGGGCGCCCTCTTCTCGCTATTGATTCGATAGCACGCTCGACAGTCGCCATGCGCTCTGCAAGCCCATGCAAGAAAGAATAAGATCGTGGCGTGTCTTCCATCCTGAACGCCGACCTGCACTGCCACTCCGTGGTGTCGGACGGCACCCTGACCCCCGAAGAACTGGCTGCCCGCGCCGCCGCCAACGGCGTCGAGCTCTGGGCGCTGACCGACCACGACGAGATCGGCGGCCAGCATCGCGCAGCCGCCGCGGCCCGCGCCCAGGGCATCAAATACCTCACCGGCACCGAGATCTCGGTCACCTTCGCGAACGAGACGGTGCACATCGTCGGCCTCGGCTTCGACCCCGACGACGCGGCCATCACCGAGGGCCTCTACGACACCCGCGGCGGCCGCGGCCGGCGCGCGGAGGAGATGTCCGAAGGCCTGGCCAAGGTGGGCATCAAGGGCGCCTACGAGGGCGCGCTCAAGTTCGTCGGCAATCCCGAGCTGATCTCGCGCACCCATTTCGCCCGCTTCCTGGTCGAGCAGGGCCACTGCCGCGACACCAACGAGGTGTTTCGCAAGTTCCTCACGGAGGGCAAGCCCGGCTTCGTGCCGCACCGCTGGGCGACCTTGAAGGACGCCGTGCGCTGGATCAACGGGGCCAAGGGCCTGGCCGTGATCGCGCATCCGGGGCGCTACAAGTTCACCGCCAACGAGGAATACGCGCTCTTCCTCGAGTTCAAGGAACACGGCGGCCGGGCGATCGAGGTGGTGACCGGCAGCCATTCGCCGGCCGAGTACGTCGAGTACGCCGACAAGGCGCTGGAGTTCGGCTTCGCCGCCTCGCGCGGCAGCGACTTCCACAGCCCCGACGAAAGCCATTGCGACCTGGGCAAGCTGCCCCCGCTTCCGGGCCAGCTCACGCCGGTGTGGGAATTGCTCGAAGACCGCATTCAGTGACCGGGCCGACCACGACCGCAGGCCTGTCGGCCGACCGCAAGCGCACCCGCGATCTCGAATCCGAGCGCATCCTGGCGGGGATCGGCCTGGTGCTCCTGGCGGTCGCCTGCTTCACCACCCTGGACACCGCCACCAAGCTGTCCACCGCCGGCGTGCCGATCCTCATGGGCGTGTGGTTTCGCTACGCCTTCCAGGCCATCGCGACCACCGCCGTGCTGCTGCCATTGCAGGGCACGGCACTGCTGCGCACCCGGCACCCCAGGTACCAGTTGCTGCGCGGCGCGTTGCTGCTGGCCTCGAGCACGCTGGCCTTCTTCAGCCTGCGCTACATGCCGCTTGCCGAGTTCACCTCGATCGTGCTGATCGCGCCCCTGGTCATCACGCTGCTGGCGGCCACGACGCTCAAGGAGCAGGTCTCGCCGCTGCGCTGGGTGCTGGTGACGGGCGGCTTCCTCGGCACCCTGGTCATCCTGCGGCCGGGCGGCGAAGCCTTCAGCTGGGCGGTGCTGCTGCCCATCGGCCTGGTGCTGACCAACGCCTGGTTCCAGGTGCTCACCAGCAAGCTGGCACGCACCGAGAACCCGCTGACGATGCACTTCTACACCGGTTGGGTGGGTACCCTGATCGCCTCGCTGGCCCTGCCCTTCGTCTGGACGGCGCTGCCCGGCTGGGAGTGGTGGGCACTGCTGTGCCTGATGGGCTTCATGGGCACGGTG
Organism: Variovorax sp.; assembly: GCA_035250605.1. Classification (GTDB taxonomy): domain Bacteria; phylum Pseudomonadota; class Gammaproteobacteria; order Burkholderiales; family Burkholderiaceae_C; genus Variovorax. The sequence continues at coordinate 5,712 of DATFFA010000114.1, forward strand.
GGGCACTTCATCCTGATCCTGGCCTACCAGCGCGCGCCGGCCTCCACGCTCACGCCCTACCTGTACGTCCAGATCGCCTTCGCCATGCTGGGCGGCTGGCTGATCTTCTCGCAGGTGCCCGACCGTCTGTCGCTGATCGGCATCGCCATGATCGCGGTCTGCGGCGCGGCCGGCGCCTGGCTCACGGTGCGCGAACGGCGGGTGCCGATCGAGCCGGCCGAGTCCTGAACACGCTGCCGAGCGAATCCGTCTTCATTTGTCGGCAGAATGCACGGCTGCCGTTTCGCCTTCTCCCCCAACCATGGCCCAGTTCTTCGAGCTCCACCCCGACAACCCGCAACAGCGCCTGCTCAAGCAGGCCGCTGCCCTGCTGGCGCGCGGCGAGATCGTGGCGGTGCCTACCGATTCGAGCTACGCGCTGGCCTGCCACCTGGACGACAAGGACGCCGTGGACCAGCTGCGCCGCATCCGCCAGGTCGACGAGAAGCACCACCTCACCCTGCTGTGCCGCGACCTGAGCGAGCTCTCGAGCTACGCGAAGGTGGACAACAAGCAGTACCGCCTGCTGAAGGCCGCGACGCCCGGGCCCTACACCTTTCTGCTGGAAGCCACGAAGGAGGTGCCGCGGCGAGTGAGCCATCCGCAGCGAAAGACCATCGGCCTGCGCGTGCCGGACCACAAGGTGCTGGGCGAGCTGCTCATGCTGCACGGCGAGCCGCTGCTGGCCACCACGCTGATCCCGCCCGGCGAGACCGAGGCGCTCAACGACGCGCAGGCGATCCGCGAGCGCTTCGAGAAGCAGATCGGCGCGGTGATCGCCTGCGGCGCCTGCCCGTCGGAACCCACCACGGTGGTCGACCTCACGCCCATGGGCACCGGCGGCGAGCCGGTGCTGGTGCGCCAGGGCCGCGGCCCGGTGGCGGTGCTGGGCTTGTGAACCCCTTCGCGTCCGGTTCATCCGCAGCGGTCTGAGACAATCACCCGGTGGATATCCCCAACTTGATTCAGACAGTGCTGATCTACGCACTGCCCGTGATCTTCGCGATCACGGTACACGAAGCGGCCCATGGCTACGTGGCGCGCTACCTCGGCGATCAGACGGCCTGGATGATGGGCCGCGTGACGCTCAACCCCGTCAAGCACATCGACCCCATCGGCACCATCCTGATGCCGCTGCTGCTCTATTTCGCGACCTCGGGCGCGTTCCTGTTCGGCTATGCCAAGCCGGTGCCGGTCAACTTCGGGCGGCTGCGCAACCCCAAGCGCGACATGATCTGGGTCGCGCTGGCCGGGCCGGCGGTGAACTTCATCCAGGCGATCCTGTGGGCGCTCGTCTTCGTCGCCTTGCTGGCGACCGGCGTGACCGAACCCTTCTTCGTCAAGATGGCCCAGGGCGGCGTGCTGGTCAACCTCGTGATGTGGGCCTTCAACCTGTTCCCGCTGCCGCCGCTGGACGGGGGACGGGTGCTGGCCGGGCTGCTTCCGCGCGGCGGCGCGCAGGACCTCCTGGCGCGCATCGAGCCCTACGGCTTCTTCATCGTGATGGGCCTGGTCATCGCGGGCATTGTCAGCACCTGGTGGCTGCGCCCGCTGATGAACTTCGGCTACCAGGCCATCGACCTGCTGATCTCGCCCCTCACGGCGCTGCTGCGCTGAGTTTTCCATGGCAACGTCCTCTCCCATCCGCTTTCTCACCGGCATCACCACCAGCGGCACGCCGCACCTGGGCAACTACGTCGGCTCGGTGCGCCCCTCGGTGCGCTTCAGCCGCCAGGCCGATGTGCAGAGCTTCTACTTCCTGGCCGACTACCACGCGCTGATCAAGGTCGACGAACCGGCGCGCATCCAGCGCTCCACGCTGGAGATCGCCGCGACCTGGCTGGCCTGCGGGCTCGATCCGGAGCGCGTGACCTTCTACCGGCAGTCCGACATCCCCGAGATCCCCGAGCTCACCTGGCTGCTGACCTGCGTCACCGGCAAGGGCCTGCTGAACCGCGCCCATGCCTACAAGGCGCAGATGGACAAGAACGCCGCGCGCGGCGAGGACCCGGACGCCGACGTCAGCGCCGGCCTCTTCATGTACCCGGTGCTGATGGGGGCCGACATCCTGATGTTCAACGCCCACAAGGTGCCGGTGGGCCGCGATCAGGTCCAGCACATCGAGATGGCGCGCGACATGGGGCAGCGCTTCAACCACCTCTACGGCGAGCACTTCACCCTGCCCGAGGCGGAGATCGACGACGCAGTGGCCACGCTGCCCGGCCTCGACGGCCGCAAGATGAGCAAGAGCTACGACAACACCATCCCGCTCTTCGCTCCGCGCGCCCAGTTGCAGAAGCTGATCGCCGGCATCGTGACCGATTCGCGCGCGCCCGGCGAGCCCAAGGACACCGAAGGCTCGGCGCTGTTCCAGGTGTACCAGGCCTTCGCCGATGCCGAAGAGACCGAGACCCTGCGGCGCGCCTTCGCCGAAGGCATCGCCTGGGGCGAGGCCAAGCAGGTCCTCTTCGAGCGCATCGACCGCGAGATCGCGCCGATGCGGGCGAGCTACGAGGCCCTGGTCAGCGACCCGGCCCGCATCGAGAAGATCCTGCTGGCCGGTGCCGAGAAGGCCCGGGCCATCTCCCGGCCCTTCATGGCCGAGCTGCGCCATGCGGTCGGCCTGCGCAACCTGGCGGCCGGCGGGAGCCGGGGCGCGGCGCGCCCGAAGGCGGCCAAGGCCGCCAAGCCGGCTTTCAAGCAATACCGAGAGAAAGACGGGCTTTTTTATTTCAAGCTGCTCGACGAAAGCGGTGCACAACTGTTACAAAGCTTGGGATTCGCATCGCCGCAGGATGCGGGCCGGGCGATCGGCCTGCTTCGGGAACAGCGCGGCGCGGCATTGACATTGCTCGCCGCGCAGCTCGAACCCATCGACAATGCGAACATGCGTGCGGCAACAGACGCACTGGAGGCGCTGGCGGCCGAGAACTCGGCCGACAAGAGCGACTAAGGGAAGTGTTTCCGCGCGACCAACAAGGGCCGGCCGAGCCGGCGCGCACACAGTGAGAAAAATGCTATGAGTATCTATGTCATCGACGACCACCCCTTGATGCGCGACGCCATCGTGATGGTGCTGCGGCGCCTGCGGCCCGCCGAGACCATCGTGGAGCTGGAACGGCTCGACAAGCTGGCCAGCGCCGTCAAGCAGCATGGGGAGCCCGGCCTGTTCTGCCTCGACCTGAAGCTGCCCGACGTGACGGGTGTTTCGGGCGTGATCGCGGTGAAGAAGATCTATCCCGACGTGCCGGTGGCGGTCTATTCGGCCTCGCCGGCCGGCGACATGGAAGAAGCCTGCATCGAGGCCGGGGCCGACACCTACATCGAGAAGTCGGCCAGCTCGGCCGAGCTCACCGCCGCCCTGCGCGGCCTGCTGATGGCCGACACCGAGGCCGAGGAGCCGGTCACCACGGCCAACAGCAAGCTCTCGAAGCGCCAGACCCAGCTGATCGCCATGCTGGACCAGGGCATGAGCAATCGCGACATCGCGACCGAGCTCGACATCAGCGAGCACACGGTGAAGGTGCACCTCTGGCGCCTGTTCCGCCGTCTCGGCGTGAAGAGCCGCACCCAGGCGCTGCACCACGCGCGCACCAACGGACTGCTGTCCAGCAACAGCTAGTTCTCCCCGGAACCAAAAGCCGCCCAAGGGGCGGCTTTTTTAGCCCACCGCGCCCGAGATACGGGTCTGCGCCTGCGACTCGTCGGCGTCGTGCAGCGCCACCCGGAACACGCTGCCCCGGCCAAGCCTGGAGCGCACGCTGACGGGATGGCCCAGCGCGTGCGACAGCCGCGCGACGATCGCCAGGCCGAGGCCGAAGCCGTCCGAGGTGCCGGCATGGTCGGCCACCTTGTAGAACTCCAGGAACACGTCGCGCAGGTGCTCGCGCGCGATGCCGATGCCGGTGTCCCATACCTCCACCCGCAGGCCGTCGCGGGTGTGGCGCGAAGCCAGCAGCACCCCGCCCTCGGCCGTGTACTTGATGGCGTTGGCCAGGAGGTTGCCGATCATGCGGCGCACGCGGATCGGGTCGGTGAGCACGGTGCCCGAGCTCACGTGCATGCGGAAGCTCAGGCCCTTGGCCTCGGCGACCGGACGGTACTGCAGCTCGAGGTCGTGCAGCAACTGGGCCACATCCACCCGCTCGATGTGCAGCCGCACCTGGCCGGAGTCGATGCGCGCCAGGTCGAACAGCGAATCGAACAAGGCATTGACCGCGTGCGTGGCACGCACGATCTTCGGCGCGATCTCGGCCACCAGCTCCGGCTCGTTGCGCAGCCAGTCGGCGTACAGCGAGAGCGCCAGCACCGGCTGGCGCATGTCGTGCGCCGCGCTGGCGAGGAAGCGGTTCTTCATTGCCACCGCCGACACGGCCGCCTGGCGCTGCTGGGTCAGCGAGTTGATCAGGATGTGGTTGTGGAACAGCAGTTCGAAGCTGTTGCGCGCCGTCTCATGGATGCGCCGGCCGGCGCGCAGCAGCAGCCACCAGTGCAGGCCCGGCAGCAGCAGGAAGCCGTAGTGGAAATGGGGGCGCTCGAACTTGAGCTCGATCACGCGGAACACGATCGCCGCCAGCATGGTGACGAACAGGGTGTTGACGTAGCGCTTGAGCAGCGGCGGATGCAGCGCCAGCCCGTTGAGCGGGAAGGTGGCGACGCCGGCGACGATCAGCCAGCTCATGAACTGGTTCACCAGCGGCGTGCGCTCGAAGAAGATCAGGATCGACAGGCCCCAGGCGAAGGCGCTGGCGCTCCAGAGGTAGCGGTAGCGCTCGACGAAGTACTGCTGGGCAGCGGAGTCGCGGTCGGCATAGTGCCGGCCGTAGACCTGCTCGCCCCAGATGCGGCAACTGGTGGCGGCGATGCCGATGGCCAGCCAGACGAAGAGTTGCCAGGGCGGCACGTGGCCCCAGCTCAGGCCCACCATGGCCGGCATCAGCGCCGCGGCCAGCAGGTAGGAGCCGCGCGAGGCCCGCATCAGGCTGCGGATCAGCTCGCCGCGCACCCACGGTTCGGCCTCGTCGGCCGAGGCCGGCGCAGGCGTGAGGCTGGCGAAGGACGAGTTGCCCAGCCCCGCAAAGGACGAATTACCCATCATGGCTCACGGTCTCTCTCCCGGGTCAGTCCGGCCATAAAAAAAGCCCCTGTCGAGGGGCCCCTGTGTGCGGCTCTCGGGCGCGCTGTGAAAAGCTCCGGCAGCCGGCGGTGGCATGGAAGCCCGCGCCCGGCGGCCGGCCGTGCCGCAATCTTAACTGCGCAGGCGTCCAGAGCGCCGCGGGCCGCGTCGTGCAGGCACAACGGCGGCCGGTCTATCCGCCGCCGAAGTAGCGCATGGCCGTGCGGCCCAGCGGCGTCAGCGCGATGACGAGCGCGGTGGCCGAGGGCGCGCCCTCCGGCGGAAGGTCCGCTTTCACGTAACCCGCATCCCGAAGAATGCGCAGACGCTCGATGTCCGACTGTGCACTCAGCGTCATCGGCAACGAAGCGCCGGCAATTTTTCTCAGCAACTCGTAAGCCATCCAGTCCTCCGCCGGCTTTTTTCTTGCGGCGATTGTGGGGCATGGCATCGGGGAAGTCGGCCGCCGCCGGATCAGGCCTTTCCCTGAGCGCCACCGCGGCCACCGGGGAGCCGCGGGTATCGGTCGACAGTCCGGCCCCCGGGGAGAAGAACGGGCGGCGTCTCCAGCATCGCTCCCCTCTAGGCGAGAGCGCGCAGCTCCCGCAGCGCCACCGCCAGCATCGCTGCGTCGGGCGCCGCCACCGCGCGCAGTTCGCCCATCAGCTGCGCCGCGCGCTCCAGCGTGCGGCCGTTGTTGGCCTGCCAGGCCTCGACCCGGGTGGCCGGCGATTCGCCCTCCCCGCCTGCCGTCAGGACCGCATGGGTGATCGCGCGCTGCAGGCCCGAAAGATCGTCCTGCATCGCTCCCTTTGCCAGCGCCTGCCAGTGCTGGTCGCCCGGCAGCGCCGAGATGCGGTCGCGCAGCCAGGGCATGCCGAGCCGGTTGGCGAGGTCGAAGTAGATCGCCGCCACCAGCTCCACCGGCCAGCGCGCGCTGCCGGCGATCTCGGCAATGTCGAGCGAGGCGTAGAGCGTGCCGAAGTTCACCACGCGCTCGGCCAGCTCGCGCGGTACGCCCCGGCCCGTGTAGCGGGCCGCCGCCGCATCGACGCGGGCGCGCTCGTCGGCATCGAGCAGCTGCGGCAGCCGCGCCGACAGCGTCTCGACCTTGGACTTGAAGTGCTCGATGGTCGAAGCCATGTCCTCGGCCAGGCGGCGCGAGCGCAGGAACCACATGGTGCCGCGCTCCAGCTGGCGGCCGGTGTCGATCAGCATGCCGGACTGCACCTCGTCGTCGACCTGGTTGTCCAGCGCCTCGATGGACTGCCACAACGGCACCATGCCGAAGATCTCGCGCGAAAGCAGGTAGGCGCGCACCACCTCGAAGGCGCGCGCGCCCGTGGTCTCGACCAGCCGGTGCACGAAAGTGCTGCCGACCCGGTTGACCGTGCTGTTGGTGACGTGGGTGGCGATGATCTCGCGCTTGAGCGGATGGCGCGGCATCCAGGCCGCGAACTTCCGGCGCAGCAGCTCGGGGAAGTAGCGCTCCAGCGCGGTGGCGACCCACGGATCGTCGGGAAGCGGCGATTCGAGCAGCTCGTCGTAGAGCCAGATCTTGCTGTAGGCCAGCACCACCGCGCGCTCGGGGCTGGTGAGGCCCTGGCCCTGGGCCCGGCGCTCGGCCAGTTCCTCGTCGGCGGGCAGGTACTCGATGGCGCGGTTCAGCCGCCCGGCCTTCTCCAGATACTGCATGAAGCGCATCTGAGCATCGAGCAGCTGCGGTGCGATGCGGCCGGTGACCGAAAGCACCTGCGTCTGGAAGACGTTGTCGCGCAGCACCAGCGCGGCGACGTCCTCGGTCATCTCCGGCAGGATCGCGTTGCGCTGCTTCTCGGTGAGCTCGCCCTCGGTGACCGGCAGGCCCAGCAGGATCTTGATGTTGACCTCGTGGTCGGAGGTGTCCACGCCGGCCGAGTTGTCGATGGCATCGGTGTTGATGCGACCGCCCGCGCGGGCGAACTCGATGCGCCCCAGCTGCGTGCATCCCAGGTTGCCGCCTTCGGCGAAGACCTTGCATCGCAGCTCGCGGCCGTTGACGCGCAGCGCATCGTTGGCGCGATCGCCGACCTGGGCGTGGGTCTCGCCGGTCGCCTTCACGTAGGTGCCGATGCCGCCGTTATAGATCAGGTCCACCGGCGCCTTGAGGATCGCATTGACGAGCTCGGTAGGCGTGAGCGCGTCGGCCTGGACGTCCAGCACCTGCTTCACCTGCGGCGTGAGCGCGATCGACTTGGCGCTGCGCGCATGGATGCCGCCGCCCTCGGAGATCAGCGTCGCGTCGTAGTCGGCCCAGGAGGAGCGCGGCAGCTTGAACAGGCGCTCCCGCTCGGCGAAGCTCTTGGCCGCGTCGGGCGCCGGGTCCAGGAAGATGTGGCGGTGGTCGAAGGCCGCCACCAGCAGGATGTGCCGCGACAGCAGCATGCCGTTGCCGAACACGTCGCCCGACATGTCGCCGACACCGGCGACCGTGAACTCGGTGCTCTGCGTGTCGATGCCCATCTCGCGGAAATGCCGCTTGACCGACTCCCAGGCGCCGCGCGCGGTGATGCCCATGGCCTTGTGGTCGTAGCCCACCGAGCCGCCCGAGGCGAAGGCATCGCCCAGCCAGAAGCCGTACTCCTTGCTGATGCCGTTGGCATAGTCGCTGAAGGTGGCGGTGCCCTTGTCGGCCGCGACCACCAGGTAGGGATCGTCGGGATCGTGCCGCCGCACCTGCGGGGGCGGCACGACCGTGGTGCCCGCCAGGTTGTCGGTGATGTCGAGCAGGCCGCGCAGGTAGTCCTGGTAGCAGGCCACGCCTTCGCGCATGTAGGCCTCGCGGTCGCTGGGCGAGGGGGCACGCTTGAGCACGAAGCCGCCCTTGGAACCCACCGGCACGATCACGATGTTCTTGACCATCTGCGCCTTGACCAGGCCCAGCACCTCGGTGCGGAAGTCTTCCGGCCGGTCCGACCAGCGCAAGCCGCCGCGTGCCACCCGGCCGCCGCGCAGGTGCACGCCCTCGAAGCGCGTCGAGTACACGAAGATCTCGAAGAGCGGCTTGGGCGCCGGCAGGTCGGGCACCTTGGCCGCATCGAACTTGAAGGACAGGAAGCCGCGCCGCCGGCCGCTCGCATCGCGGCGCCAGTAGTTGGTGCGCAGGGTGGCCAGGATCAGCGCGAGGTACTGGCGCAGGACGCGGTCTTCGGACAGGTTGGACACGTCGTCCAGCGCCGCCTCGATCTCGCGCACCTTGTCTTCCTCGCGCGCCTGTGCGTCGGACGCCGGCTGCGGGTCGAAGCGCAGCTTGAAGAGCTCGACCAGCGAACGCGCAATGCCGGCATGGCTGGCCAGCGTGCCCTCGATGAAGGACTGCGAGAGCGCAAAGCCGATCTGCCGCATGTACTTGGCGTAGGCGCGCAGCAGCACGATCTCGTGCACCGGCAGTTGCGCGGCCAGCACCAGGCGGTTGAAGTCGTCGTTCTCGACCTCGCCGGCCAGCACCGCGCCGAAAGCTTCCTCGAACACCGGACGCAGCGCATCGACCTCGACCTCGCTGTCGCCCGAAGCGGCCTGCAGGCCGAAGTCGTGGACCCACACCGGCGACTCGCCCTGCGGCGCGACGCGGTGCGGATGCTCGTCGAGCACCTTCAGGCCCAGGTGCTCGAGCATCGGCAGGCTGGACGAGAGCGTGAGCGGCTCGCCGCGGCGCAGCACCTTGAAGCGCAGCGTGCCGTGCGGCGCTTCCAATGGCCGGTACAGGTTCATGCCCAGGCGCTGCGCGTCGCTCAGGCGCGCCATCAACTCGATGTCGTGCACCGCGGCGCGGGCTGCGAACTCGTCGCGGTAGCCGGGCGGGAAGGCGGCGCCGAAGCGCCGCAGCAGCGCATTGCCCTGCGCCTCGCCGGCGGCCTCGAGCAGCGCGGTCTTCAGGTCGTCGTCCCAGCGCCGGGCGGCGGCCACCAGTTTCTGCTCCACCTCGCGCACATCGAAGAAGGGGATGCTGCCCGGCTTGGTGCGCACGGTGATCTGAATGCGCGCCAGCACCGATTCCGACAGGTGCACGTTGAACTCGGAGCTGGTGCCGTTGAACTCGCGCATCAGGATGTCCTGCCACTTCTGGCGCAGCTCGGTCGTGTAGTTCTCGCGCGGCGCGTAGATCAGGCAGGACAGGAAGCGCTCGAAGGGATCGCGCCGCACGAAAAGCCGGAAGCGCTGGCGCTCGCCCAGGTGCAGGATGCCCATCGCGGTCTGCAGCAGGTCGTCGTCGCCGGTCTGGAACAGCTCGTCGCGCGGGTAGGTCTCGAGGATGTTGATCAGCGCCTTGCCCGAGTGGCTGCCGGGCGCGAGTCCGGCACGCTCGACCACGCTCGCGATCTTGCGGCGAAGCAACGGAATCTCGGCCGGGTTGGCGCTGTAGGCGGTGGAGGTGAAGAGGCCGAGGAAGCGGTCCTCGCCGCAGACCTCGCCCTTGTCGTCGAAGCGCTTGACGGCCACGTAGTCGAGATGGCCCGGCCGGTGCACGGTGGAGCGGGAGGCGGACTTGGTCACCACCAGCAGCTCGGGCCGGCGGGCATAGGCGCGCACCTCGGGCGGCAAGGCGGCGAAGGCAGCCGCGCCGTCGGACTTGTCGGGGTTCTCTCGCAGGATGCCGAGTCCGGAGCCCGGCACCACCTTCAGGCCGTCCTCGCCGTCGAGCCGCACCAGCTCGTGACTGCGGCAGCCGAGGAAGGTGAAATGGTGGTCGGCCAGCCAGCGCAGGAAGGCCTGGCCTTCGGCCAGCTCCTGCGGCGGAATCGGCGGCGGACGATCGTCCAGGCCCTGCACGATCGCGAGCACGCGCTCCCGCATGGGCTCGAAGTCGGCCACGGCCTGGCGCACGTCGTCGAGCACGCGTTCGAGATCGGCGGCCAGCGCCTCCATCCGCGCGGGCTCCGGCACACGGTCGACCTCGACATGGATGAAGGACTCGCGACGCGCCTCGGGCGATGCGCCCGCCTCGCTCGCGAGGCCCCGCAACACGCCGTGGGCACCGCGTTCGACGGCCACCAGGGGGTGGATGATCAGGTGCAGCGTCAGGCCGTGCCGGTTGACCTCCATGGTGACCGAGTCGACGAGGAAGGGCATGTCGTCATTGACCATCTCGATGATGGTGTGGGTCGACTGCCAGCCGTGCTCCGCGATGCTCGGGTTGAAAACCCGCAGCTTCGGATGCCCGGGCTCGCGTTTGCGCGCGAAGCTCCAGTGCGAGAGCGCGGCGCCGTAGAGGTCGGCCGCCGGCCGCTCGTCCAGGTCCTCCGGATCGACCTGGCCGAAGTAGCGGCGCACGAATTCGCACACCTCCTCCACCGATTCGGACGGGAGCTTGGCTCGCACCAGCTGCTCCACTTCGTCAAGGCGCTCCTGTCTGCGCCCCGCTTCCGTCGTCTGCGCGGTCATCAGCATGCTTGTCTCCGGTTTGGCGTCCGTAATCTACATCGCAATCGGGTCCGAAGGATGACTTGCATTGCAGGGCCGGCCGTCGGAGACTGGGAGGATCCAACGAGGACACGCCATGACGACTGAACTTCAAGCCACGGTGGACGGGCTGGTGCAGAAGGGCAAGGGCATTCTGGCCGCCGACGAAAGCGGCCCGACGATCGCCAAGCGCTTCAAGGCGATCGGCGTCGAGTCGACCGAGGAAAACCGGCGCGCCTGGCGCAGCCTGTTGCTGGGGGCGCCGGGGCTCGGCCGGTACATCAGCGGCGTCATCCTGTACGAGGAGACCCTGGGCCAGCGCGCCGACGACGGCGAGCCGCTGCCGCAGCTGGCCGCGCGGCAGGGCATCGTGCCGGGCATCAAGGTCGACGCCGGCAAGGGCCCGCTGGCGCTGGCGCCCGGCGACGAGATCACGCATGGGCTGGACGGGCTCGCGCAGCGCCTCGAGGGCTACAGGCAGCAAGGCGCGCGCTTTGCCAAGTGGCGCGCCGTCTACAACGTCTCCGACCAGCTTCCGAGCCGGGCCGCGATCGAGGCCAACGCCGAGGCGCTCGCGCGCTATGCGGCGATCTGCCAGGCACAGGATGTGGTGCCGATCGTCGAGCCCGAGGTGCTGATCGACGGCGATCACACGCTGGCGCGCTGCGCCCAGGTCACGCAGGCCGTTCTGCATGAGGTGTTCGTCGCCTTGTACCGTCACGGCGTGGCGCTCGAGCACATGCTGCTGAAGCCGAGCATGGTGGTGCCCGGCAAGGCGCATTCGGCGCAGGCCCGACCGGCCGAGGTGGCCGCGCAGACGCTGCGCGTGCTGCGTCGCACGGTGCCGGCCGCGGTCCCCGGGATCAACTTCCTCTCCGGCGGCCAGTCGCCGGCCGAGGCGACGGCCAATCTCGATGCGATGAACCGGCTGGGGCCCCAGCCATGGCGGCTGAGCTTTTCCTACGGACGTGCACTGCAGGACACCGCGATGCAGGCTTGGCGGGGCGACGCGGCGCATGCGCAGCTTGCACAGCAGGCGCTGCTGAAGCGCGCCAGGTTGAACGGGGCTGCATCCATCGGCGAGTACGGCACCGAGATGGAAGCTGCCGACTAGGCTCCCGCCGCGGCCAGCCTCTCAGCCCGTCGGCTTGCGCCACACGCTCGCGAGCCAAGGCTGCTGCTCACGCGGCAGCCCTTCCGGGCGGTAGTAGTGCGAGAGCGCCACGAAGCCCGCGCCCGACACGTAGCGCTGCCAGGCCTCCAGATCGTGAAAGGCGCTGTAACGCGCGCCGCTCCAGCCTTCCTGGCCTTCGCCGCGCGGGTTCGAGCTGAAGAGCACGCCGCCCGGCTTCAAAGTCGCGTGCAGTTCCCGCAGGACGCGCGGCAACTCTTGCGCAGGCACGTGGAACAGCGCCGCATTCGCGAACACGCCGTCGAAGCGGGCCGGCGGCAGGTCCAGCGCGAGGAAATTCTGCTCCAGCACCTCGCAGCCGCTGTGGGCGCGCGCCATCTCCGCCAGCCGCGCAGCGCCCTCCAGCCCGATCGCGAGATGCCCGAGCCGCTTGAAGGTCAGCAGGTCGCGCCCGGGCCCACAGCCGAAATCCAGAATGACGAACGGAGGCGGCGCCTCGATGGCCTGAAGCAGCGCCGCGACGTTCTGGCTCACATCGTGATCGCGCGTCGCGGCCCAGAAGTCCTCGGCGCTCCGGTCGTAGTGGGAGAGCGTCGACGCGGCAATGCGCTCGAGGTCTTTGGCCGACAGTGCCATGGGCGTTGCAAGGGCGGAGCGGGCGCTCAGGCGTGCTCGCCGGTGATGTAGTGCTGCAGCTGTTCGATGATGAACTTCTGCTCCGAGATGATGCCCTTGACCAGGTCGCCGATCGAGATCAGGCCGACCAGCCGGCCGTGGTCGTCGAGCACCGGCAGGTGGCGCACGCGGTTCTCGGTCATCACCGCCATGCACTCCTCGCTGCTTTGCGCGGGATGCACGTAGATGACCGAAGGAGTCATGATCTCGCGCAGGCGGGTTTCCTTGGATGAGCGCGACATCAGCACGACCTTGCGCGCGTAGTCCCGCTCGCTCAGCATGCCGACGATGCGCTCGCCCTCCATCACCAGCAGGGCGCCGATGTTCTTCTGCGCCATCAGCGCGACGGCTTCGTACACCGAGGCGTCGGGCCCGATGCTGTGCACGCTCTGGTCGCCTTTTTCCTTGAGGATTTCTGCCACGGTCTTCATCGCTTGTGTCTCCGAACAGGACGTTGTGCCTGCATGAAAACACAGGCCGGGCGCGCTCGGCAAGTCCTCTTTGGGCCTCACCCAGGATCTTCCCGTTCGGCGACTCGACGGAAGGGGCAGCGAAGGCGAAGAGGCCTGAGGGTGGGCCTGCTTCGCGCCGACGGCATGGCGGGGTCGGAAAGGTAGCGACAGTCGCCGGCATCGAGGAACCGCCCAGCAAGGGCGGATGCCGAAGCAACCTCTACCAGCGCCAGGCGACTGTCTGCATTCATATTGGGCGGCCAGTCTTAGGCCAGACTTAAGAATCGTTGGACGAAGCCAGGGCTCAGCTCAGCGCGTGAGCAAGGTTCAGCAGGGACCAGCCGAACCCGCCCATGAGCGCTGCGATCAGCAAGGCCTTCACCCACACCCGCTCCGGCTTCCGCCGATGGAAGGGACCGGAGATCGGGTTGAATGATGAGGCGCGGGGCTCCCGGTCGGGCCTGTCGGTCCACCAGCCCAGATTGGTGTCGTGTCGGTCGTTCATGTGTTCCCTCTTCGATGGACCTATCTTGAGCCATTTTGTAATACTTTGGTAGAGCATCAGTTCCATCAAGAAGCCTGAAATGTGAAACTTTCCCATTCTTCGTTCACTTGTCTTATAGTTGGCACGCCTTCGATGACGGGACGAGGAATACCAACCATGAACGTGATCTCCGACGAGCATGTCCCCACAAGCAGCTTCGAACCGGTGAGTTCGCCGGTCGCGAGCGCTCCCTGGTCCGAAATCCTGATCGAGGCCGGTTTTGTCGGCGCCGTTTTCCTGGTGCTGGCGCTCGTCGTCGTTGCGTCCGTCGGGCGATAAGCAGCGGGTTACGAAGCTCTCAGACGGAGGCTTGGCTTGTCTTCACAGTCCGACCCGGACAAATTGCCCGGCGCGCGACGGCGCAGGCTGACTCGCGCTGAGTGGATCGATCGGCTGCGGCGCGCAGCCACGGCGGAGCGGCGGCAAGCCGACCCCGACCCGCGCCTGCAAGAAGACCCGCCGCC
>DATFFA010000115.1:0-9481 GCA_035250605.1 Variovorax sp.
GCGCGCTGCTCGGCGCGGCGCGACTTGCCGCTGCGCTGACCGCCGAGGATCAGCGCGCGCTCATGGGGCTTCAGGTCTTCGGTTGCCACCGCAGGGTCAGGTAGACGGCGCGTCCGCGCTGGTTGTAGCCGAAGGCGGTCTCGTAGTTCACGTCGTTGAGGTTCGTGATGCGGCCTTGCACGGCCCAATCCTTCGACACCTTGTATTCGCCATAGAGGTCCACGGTGGTGAAGTTGCCAAGCCGCATGGTATTGCCGCTGTCGTCGAAGCGCCGGCCCACGTGCAGCGCCGAGGCGCCGAACTTCCAGGGGCCGACCGCATAGTCGACGCCGACCGAGGCCTGGTTCTTCGCGCGGCGCGGCAGCTGCCGGCCGTTGAGCTCGTTGCGCGGGTCGAGCGAGTCGACGCTGGCGCGCAGGGTCCACGGCCCGAACTGGCCGTCGTAGCCCAGCGTCCAGCCCTCGATGCGCGCACGAGGGATGTTCTCCGGGCGCGTGGTGCTGGTGATGAAGCCGCGGATCTTGTTGTCGTAGCGCACCAGCTTCACGCTGTGGCCGTCCTGGCTCCAGGTGATGCCGACGTCGGTGTTCTTGCCCTCCTCCGGCTGCAGCGCGGGGTTGCCGAAGTTCGGGTAGTAGAGCTGGTTGAACGAGGGCGCGACGAAGCTGGTGCCGTGCGACGCATGCACGCGCCAGTTCGGCGAGATCCGATAGCCGTAGCCCGCGAACCAGGTGTTGTTGTCGCCGAACTGCGAATTCTGGTCGTGCCGCGTGTTGAGCTGCCAGCTGTGATTGCCGGCGCTGCCGTTGAGGCCGACGAAGGCCGAGTCGATGTCGCGCCGGGTCACGGTATAGGCCGTGTCGCTGTTCACCTCCTGCACGCGGCGCTCCAGGCCGGCGACCACGGTGCCGATCGGCGTCGCGATGTCGTTCTGCCAGAGGTACTCCTTCTGCGTGGTCTCGAACAGGCCCGGCAGGTTGAACGGCTCCGCCACGATGTTGCGCGTGTAGTCGCGGCTCTGTGCATAGCGCAGCTGCGTCTTCCAGCCCGAGGTCACGGCGCCGCTCACGCCGAGGTAGGCGGTCTGCGTGCGCGCCCGGTTGCGCGTGTTCCAGTCCGGGCCGTCGTCGTAGTGGTTGATGCCCTCGGAATACAGCAGGCCGCTGTCGACCTTCCAGTCGGGGTTGATCTGGAAGCCCAGCGAGGCATTGAGCGCGCTCTGCAGGAAAGGATCGCGATCCGGATTGAAGTTGCCGAAGGGCACCCGGCGGTTGGTCGAGGAGAAGCCCTTGTCGATGGTGCGTTGCGCATCGAGCGAATAGGTGAAGGGGCCCGATGCGCCGCTGAAGCCGCCCGTGATCTGCTTGTAGCCCTCGCTGCCGAGGGTGGTCGAGGCGCGCGGATTGAAGGAATCTTCGCCCGGCTTGCCTTTGCGCGTGAAGATCTGCACCACGCCGCCGACGCCGTCGCTGCCGTACAGCGCCGAGGCAGGGCCCTTGACCACCTCGATGCGCTCGATCATCTCGACCGGGATGTTCTCCCACGCCGGCGCGCCGGCCGTGGCCGAGCCGTAGCGCACGCCGTCGATCAGGAGGATGGTGTGGCGCGCCTCGGCGCCGCGGATGAACACGCCGCTGGCCTTGCCGGCGCCGCCGTTGGACGTGATCTGCACGCCCGCGACCCGCTGCAGGATCTCGGGCAGCGTGCGGCTGGCCTGCTGCTCGATCTGCGCGCGGTCGATGACCACCGTGTCCGACACCAGCTCGTCGGCGCGGGTGGGCGTGCGGGTGGCGGTCACCAGCGTTTCGGGCAGCGCCGGGGAGGATTGCGCGAGGGCGGGCGCCGGGGCACAGGCGAGGCCGCCGAGCATGGATGCGATGGCGAGGGACAAGAGGCTGGGCGCCGTGCGGGGGCGCGGCAGGCCGCGACCATCGGCATGCGCGGAAGTAACGCAGGAAGTCATCATGGAACACAAGAGATCATCAATGCCCGCCACCGGCTTCCCCGCCGGTGCTTGGACGTCATGGCCGCCGCCTGCTCGCGCATGCGGCAGCCGCCTCGTTGGCCGGTATCCGGGCTGACAACGCGGCCCCCGCCGCCTTCCCAGGCACCTGTTTCAGGGCGCCCAGTGGCTTTTCGACGAGGGTGGCACCGAGGGCGTGCCGGCTGTTTGACCGTTGCGGGGGCAGCGCAGGCTGGCTGGGCCCTGAAGGGCTTCGACTCCTGCTTCCCGTTGAACTGCGCCGCGTGAACCACGGCGCGAAGCACCAACGCGCGGGATTTTATGTGTAAACGCAGGCTTGGCCGGAAACTACAATCGCCCCCCATGCCTGCACCGAGCCGAATTGATCAGATCGCCGAGCGCGTCGAACGTTTGCTCGTGCGCCACGAAGAAGTGCAGCGCACCAATGCGTTGCTGCAAGACCAGGTGAATGCGCTCACGCGCGAGCGCGACGCGCTCAAGTCCCGCCTGGCCGCGGCACGCACCCGGCTCGACGCGCTGCTCGAGCAGCTGCCGGCCGATCCCTCCGAAGACGCCTCCACGCCCCGATGAAGCAAATAGAAGTCCAGATCATGGGCCAGAGCTACCTGCTCGGCTGCCCCGAAGGCGGCGAGCCGCAGCTGCGCGAAGCGGTCGAGCGCGTCGATGCCGCCATGTGCAAGATCCGCGATGCGGGCAAGGTCAAGGCGCGCGACCGCATCGCGGTCCTGGCCTCGCTGAACCTGGCCTTCGATCTGGCCCAGCGCGAGGCCTCGCTCGCCGCAGCAACAGCGCCGGCATCACCGGCGCCCGCGCCCTCCGCGGTTTCCGGCACCGACGACCTCGACGAGGCGCGTGCAGCGCAGCTGATCCAGCGCCTCGACCAGGCCCTGGCCGGCGACGGTCATTTGCTCTGAGGGGTGCAGCCCGGCGCCGGGCGGGCGTAAAATCCGCTTCGTCTGCGGTGTGCGTCGGGCTCTATATGTCCTTGTTCCAATGCTCTACGGAGCAGGGCTTGGTATATCGCTCGGTGGGTGTGATCATCTCGCGTCAGATGAACCCGAAGCCTTGCTGCCCTCGCCCACCTGAACCCCGGTTCAGGATGCGAGTCCGGCCCCACTCGCAGACACCTTTTATCGACGGCCACGGCCCCGTTATCGGGGCCGTGGTTTTTTTAAGAACACCAAGACCTCTCCGATGACGATCGCTCCCCTGCTGGTTGCCGAACTCGCCGCGCTCGGCGTCGGCACCGGCTTCCTCGCCGGCCTGCTGGGGATCGGCGGCGGCATGCTGATGGTGCCCTTCATCACCATCATCCTCGGCCACCGGGGGGTACCGGCCGACCTGGCGGTCAAGATGGCGATCGCGACCTCGATGGCCACCATCATCTTCACCTCGATCTCGAGCGTGCGCGCGCACCACAAGCGCGGCGCCGTGCGCTGGGACATCGCCCGGCGGCTCGCGCCGGGCATCGTGATCGGCAGCCTGGTGGGCAGCCTGGGGGTGTTCGCGCTGCTCAAGGGCCAGGCGCTGGCGGTCTTCTTCGCGCTCTTCGTCGGCTTCTCGGCCACGCAGATGTTCCTCGACAAGAAGCCCAAGCCCACGCGCCAGATGCCGGGCACCGGCGGCCAGCTCGCGGCCGGCGGCGTCATCGGCTTCATCTCGGGCCTGGTGGGCGCGGGCGGCGGCTTCATCAGCGTGCCCTTCATGACCTGGTGCAACATCGCCATCCACAACGCCGTGGCAACCAGCGCCGCCCTGGGCTTTCCGATCGCGGTGGCCAACGTGGCCGGCTACGTGGCGAGCGGCCAGGCGGTGCAGGGCCTGCCGGAGGGCTCGGTGGGCTACATCTGGCTGCCGGCGCTGGTCGTGATCGCGGTGTGCAGCTTCTTCATCGCACCCCTCGGCGCCAAGGCCGCGCACAGCCTGCCCGTGTCGAAGCTCAAGCGCGTGTTCGCGAGCATCCTGTACGTGCTGGCAGCCTACATGCTGTGGAAGGGCCTGCGGGGCTGAAATCCCTGCATCCGCTCGGCTTCTCTGTACGCACGCGGCGCCGCGCCGTATAACCCTGTCATGCGGCGCCTGGCCGCAGGCCAAGCAAACGAGAGGCAGTGCATGAAGATCCTGGTCGCCGTCGACGGCAGTCCCCACACCCAGAAGGCGCTCGACTACCTGGTTGCCCATCGCGCCATGTTCGTCGAAGGCAATGAGCTGGTCATGGTGCACGTGTGCACCGGCGTGCCCGGCCACGTGGCGCGCCACCTGAGCCGCGAGGTGGTGACGGACTACTACAGCGAAGAGAACGCCAAGGTTCTCGAGCCCGTCAAGGCCTTCTTCGAGAAGCAGGGCATCACGGCCTTCAGCACGCAGGGCCGCCACGGCCACGCCGCCGAGGAGATCCTGAAGGCCGCCGCCGAGTCCGGCGCCAAGCTGATCGTGATGGGCACCCATGGCCACGGCATCCTCGGCCGCGCGCTCATGGGTTCGGTGGCGACCAAGGTCGTCTCGGAGACGGACATCTCGGTGCTTCTGGTGCAGTAGCCGCCCGCCCGGGCGGGCGGGGCTAGTGCCGCAGCCGCCATTCGCGCGGCGAACATCCGAAGCGCTCGCGAAAGACGCGGCTGAAATGCGCCGCGTCGTTGAAGCCGCGGCCGAAGGCGATCTCGCTGACCGTGCGGCCGGCCAGGCGTGGCTCGCGCAGGTCGCGGCTGCAGGCCTCCAGCCGGCGCTCCCAGATGTACTGCGCGGGCGTCATCGGCTCGCTCCCGAACACGCGATGAATCTGGCTCGCCGACAGGCCGAGCTGCGCCGCCAGGCTGCTGACCGACAGCGCCGGGTCGGCCAATTGCTCGTCGATGCAGCGCTTGATGCGTGCGAGGTGGAAGGCCGCGAGCTGGCTCAGCCCCGGCGAGCGGGCCGCGGGCAGCGTCTGCAGCCCGGCCACGAGGATGTTGAGCACGCCATTGGCGACGGCCAGCGCCGACGCGGGCTGCAGCGCATCGATGTCCTCGCGCAGCGTGCGGATCATGCTGATCAGCAGATGGCCCGCGCCCTCGCGCCCCGACACGGTGGTGGCCGTCAGCGCCTCGGTGTCGCGCAGCTCGCTGCGCAGGCGCTCGCCCGGCAGCTTGAGCACGATCTGCTCGAAGGCATCGTCGAACAGCAGCTGGTAGGGCCGCGTGCTGTCGTAGAGCGCGAAGTCGCCGACCGAGAGCACGGCGTCGCGCCCGTCCTGGCGCACCACGCCCCGGCCTGCGGTCTGGATGCCGACCAGGAAGTAGGCGTCGGTCGAGCGCGCGATGTGGCCGGGCGTGCGCATCACGCTCTGCGCACCCGAATTCACCACCGACACGTCGAGGCTGGGCAGCGTGTGGCGGCGGATGCTGCCGGTGAAGTCGCCCGGCGGGCCCGCGCGCACCGGATCGCATCCGAGCTGCACGTAGACGTTGCAGATCATGTCTGTCCAGTAGGCGAGCCGCTGGTCGCGGGGAACGGCATCGGTGCTGAGCAGCTGTGTCATGGAGGTCCTCCCGAAGGCGGCGCGCAACGCAGGGACAAGAACGCCGCGAGACCGGGACAAGATGAATGGCGGGGTCGAACTTACGCTTCAAGCAACCCGCATGCCACAGCGCTAACCCGATGCGCGCGCTGCCGGCGGGGCCTCTTCCTTCCACCCTTTGGAGCCCACCATGGCCAGCAAGACCCATCCCCGCCTCCGCGTCGCCGCCGTTCAGGCCGCGCCCGTGTTCCTCGACCTCGACGGCACCCTCGACAAGACCGTCGACCTGATCGCCCAGGCGGCGGCCCAGGGCGTGCAACTGCTCGCCTTTCCCGAGACCTGGGCGCCGGGCTATCCGTGGTGGATCTGGCTCGATTCGCCGGCCTGGGGCATGCAGTTCGTGCAGCGCTACCACGACAACTCGCTGATCGTCGGCTCGCCCGAGTTCGACCGCGTGCGCGAGGCCGCACGCAAGCACAAGGTCTGGGTCTCGCTCGGCTACAGCGAGAAGGCGGCAGGCAGCCTCTACATCGCGCAGGCGCTGATCGACGACCAGGGCAAGACCGTGCAGACGCGCCGCAAGCTCAAGCCCACGCACGTGGAGCGCACGGTCTTCGGCGAAGGCGACGGCTCGGACCTCACGGTGTGCGAAACGGCGATCGGCAACATCGGCTCGCTCTCGTGCTGGGAACACCTGCAGCCGCTCAGCAAGTACGCCATGTACGCACAGAACGAGCAGATCCACTGTGCCGCCTGGCCCAGCTTCTCGCTGTACCGCGGCGCGGCCTACGCGCTCGGCGCCGAGGTCAACAACGCGGCCAGCCAGGTGTATGCAGCCGAAGGCCAGTGCTTCGTGATCGCGCCCTGCGCCACCGTCTCTGCGGCCATGAGCGAGATGCTGTGCACCGATGCGGGCAAGCAGCAGATGCTGCGCGTGGGCGGCGGCTTCGCGCGCATCTACGGCCCCGACGGCGCGCCGCTCGGCACGCCGCTGGCCGAGGACCAGGAAGGACTGGTCGTGGCCGACATCGACCTCGGCATGATCTCGCTGGCCAAGGCCGCCGGCGATCCGAGCGGCCACTATGCGCGGCCCGACGTCACGCGGCTGCTGCTCAACAAGGCGCGCCGGGAGCCGGTCGTGTTCCAGCGGCAGACCGACGCGGAGGCCGGCGCCTTCGAGGCGGTGGTGGCCAAGCCCGAGCCCGCGGCCGCCGGCGCGCAGTTGCCGCTGGCCGCCTGAGCCGGGAGACCGCGCCATGGAATCCGCCATCGCCGAGCACCTGAAATGCCCGCGCACGCGGCATCGCCGCATCGAGGACGACTACGTGCCGCCCTACCCCGCATGGTCTTCGCGCGCTGCCGGCGCGGTGTCGCAGGTGGTCATGGGCTATTTCGGCGTGCAGTCGCGCGGCGCCGAGATGCAGGGCCGGGCCTGCGCCGCGCTGGCGCGCATCGCGCGCAGCTTCGGCCTGGCCGACGGGCCCGGGCACCATGACCTCGCGCACTTCGTCGACGCGGACGGCTTCGACAACATGATCGCCATCGCCTACTGGAACGATCCCGCACCGTTCGCGCGCTGGTGCGCCACGCCCGAGGTCGACGCGTGGTGGCGATCCGACCAGCGGCTGGACGAGAGCCTGGGCTACTTCCGCGAAATCGTCTCGCCGCGGCTCGCGCACTACGAGACGCTGTTCAACACGCCCGATCGGCCCGAGGGCGTCGGCGTCGTGATGGGCGGCGTGAGCGGCGACATCCAGGAGCATGCCTACTGGGGGTCGATGCGCGACCGCATCCCGCTTTCGCAGACCGACGCGATGGCGCCTTCGGGCGCGCGCACCCTGGTTGCGCAGGCCGCGCAGCCGGGCCGGCGCGTGCACGTGGCCGGGCACGAGCATCTCGCGATGATCCGCTCCGGCCAGGAATGGGCCGACACGCGCGGCCAGGAGCGCACGCTCTATGTCGACGAGATGGAGCCGGTGCTGCGCGAGGGCATGGATTTCCTGCGTGACCAGGGCCTGGGCATCGGCTGCTACAGCAACCGCTACATGCGTCACCTCGATGCGGCCGGCGCACCGCTCGAGAAGTCCTTCGGCCTGAGCTTCTGGCGCTCGCTCGCCGACATGGAGCGCTGGGCCGAGTCGCATCCGACGCACGTGGCGATCTTCGGCGGCTTCATGCGCTATGTGCAAGCGCTGAACTTCCAGCTGCAACTGCGCGTGTACCACGAGGTGTCGGTGCTGAAGACGGACGAGCAGCGTTACGAATACATCAACTGCCATCCGCGCACGGGACTGCTGAACGGCCTCGCCTAGTCCACTGAATCATTGAAATGGGCGGTGAGGGCCGCCCGAGACGGGATGCGATGCAAGGCGCAAAGCGCAGCGATACCCGCAGGTATGGCGAGCATTTGCAACGCCGCAGCGCGCCCGTATCGGGTGGACAGCACCGATCCGATTTCAGTGATTCAGATGCTATGTGGGACTACCCGAGCAATACCCGCTTAGCTAAAAACGGGATTTCCTCAACCTCTTGGCAAAGGAGATGGAAATGTCGACAACCCAGACAGCCCCACAAGTGAAGGATACGGCGATCGAGCCCGACCTGTACATGAGCTTCGAGCTCGGCGACAAGTCCTGGAAGGTGACGGCCAGCGATGGCCGTCACGGCCCGAGTCGCTACAACGTGGACGCCGGCGACACGGCTGCAGTTGCGCACTGCATCGGTAAGGCCCGGGAGCGCTGCAAGCTCGAACCACAGGCCAGCGTGCACTCGTGCTACGAAGCAGGGCGCGACGGCTGGTGGCTGCACCGCTGGCTAATCGAGCAAGGCGTCGACAACATCGTGGTCGACTCCTCCAGCATCGAAGTGAACCGACACGCCAGGCGGGCCAAGACCGACCGGCTCGATGGCGACAAGCTGTTGGCGATGCTGCTGCGTCATCATCGCGGCGAGCGTGTGTGGGCGGTGGTGCATGAACCCACCCCCGAGGACGAAGACGCACGCCGCACGCATCGCGAACTCGCCCGGCTGACGCAGGAGCGCACCGCACACACGAATCGCATCGGGTCGCTGCTGGTGCTGCACAACCTGCGACCGCACGTCACCATCGGCGGGCGCGACTGGCCCGCCTGGTGGGCGCGTCATGGCACACAGGTGCCCCCGGTCCTGCGCGCCGAGATCGAGCGCGAGAGCGCACGGCTGGCTCTGGTCAAGCAGCAGGTCAAAGCGGTGGAGACCCAGCGGCGCCGAGAACTGGCCGATGGGAAGCAACCGCTGGTGGCGCAGCTCGCCCAACTGCGCGCCATCGGACCTAAGGGCGCTTGGGTGTTAGTCAAGGAGTTGTTCGGCTGGCGGCACTTCGCCAACCGGCGCGAGCTCGCCGGCTGCGTGGGTCTGGCACCCACGCCCTATGACAGCGGCGGCAGCCAGATCGAGCAAGGCATCAGCAAGGCGGGCAACAAGCGAGCGCGCACCTTGCTGATCGAACTCGCCTGGAGCTGGCTGCGCCTGCAGCCCGAAAGCGCTTTGAGCCAGTGGTTCAATCGGCGCTTCGCTGGCGGGGGCAAGCGCATGCGACGCGTGGGTATCGTCGCCCTGGCCAGAAGGCTGGCGATCGCGCTCTGGCGCTACCTCGAGCACGGCGAGATCCCCGCCGGGGCATCGCTCAAGCCAGCCACAGCCTGAAGTCCCGAGCAGCTTGTAACGCACGGTGGTCAAGGAACACATCATCATCAAAGGTCGACGCGCCCGCCTAGTCCACGGGTCACTTGGCAGTGACCGTCAATTCAGAAGGGGCGCCTCGGTAACTGGGGTTTGCCAGTGCGCTTTGCGCGCATGCAGCATAGGGTGCAGGGGCCTACACCTTGCACGGATAGAAGTTCGTCCGGGCACCGGCTCGAACGCTCGCCATACCCCCTACCTCGGATGAGATGTGCGCGCCACGGCTTCACCACTCACCAACACCCGTTGCCGCGAATGAAGTTCGTCCGTCACTGCCCTGG
>DATFFA010000116.1:0-12441 GCA_035250605.1 Variovorax sp.
CGCAGCAGCGCCGCCTTCTGCTCCTCGCTCAACGCGCCGGTGACGTGCAGCGTGGTGTCGAGCTTGTAGAGCCCTTGCCGCTCCTGGCTGTCGTCGCGGTTCACCGCCACCTCGATCTCCTCCACCGGAATGCCCTTGTGCTGCGCATAGACCAGCACGGTCAGCGCCTTGCAGGCGGCCAGCGCGGAGTCGTAGAGATCATGCGGCGTCGGGCCTGCGTCATGCTCGCCGCCGGTGTCCACCGCGATCTCGTGGGCGCGGACCTTGAGGATGTGGCGGGTGCCGGTGATGCCGTCGCGTCGAACGGTGATGCTCATGAGGGTTCCTTGGTTGCGGATGGACGATGAACGATCGTATAGCGCGGGCGTGCCCACACCTACACTCGACCCATGCCCTGGCACGCGCGACTCGAACTCGACTACACCCTTGAAGAACACCGAAGCGTCGCGCGCTTCCGCCACGAAGGCCCGCTGCGCATCCTGCAGAGCCTCTACCCCGAAGGCGGCGCCGTCTGCCACAACGTGCTGGTGCATCCGCCGGGCGGGCTGGTGGGCGGCGATACGCTGGACATCCGCGTGCGCGCCTCGGCCGGCAGCCATGGCCTGGTCACCACCCCCGGCGCCAGCCGCTTCTACCGCTCGGAAGGCGAGCTGGCGCTGCAGCGCACCGAGCTCCTGCTCGAGCCCGGCGCCCGGCTCGAGTGGCTGCCGCTGGAGGCGATCTGCTTCAGCGGCTGCCGCGCGGAGAACCGGCTGGTCGTGCGGCCGGCCGAAGGGGCCGAGCTGATCGGCTGGGACCTCGCGGCGCTGGGCCTGCCCAATGCGGGCAAGCCCTTCGAGCGCGGCACGCTGCAGCAGCACATCGAAATGCCGGGCGCGTGGCTGGAGCGCGGGCGCATCGACGCGGCCGACCACCGGCTGCTCGACGGGCCGCTGGGCCTCGCCGGGCATCGCTGCCTGGCCTCGATCTTCTTCGTCGCCGGTTCGCCGATCGCGCGGGCGCGGCGCGAGGCGGCGCTGGAGCGGGCGCGTTCGCTGATCGAGGCCCACCCGCTGCGCGACAGCGCGGGCGCGACCAGCCCCACGGGCGAAGTGATCGTGCTGCGCGCGCTGGCGCCGGTGGTCGAGCCGGCCATGCAGCTGCTGCGGCAGGTGTGGCGCGCCTGGCGCGCCGAACTGTGGCAGATGCAGGGCGCGGCGCCGCGGATCTGGGCGATGTAGGGCACGAGGCAGGGCGCGACGCCGCACGCGTTTCCGGCGGGGCGCGGTTCTCGTATGCTTGCCGCTCCGCACCAGGAGTACCCCATGATCGTCGAGCGCATCTGGACCGGCAACGCCTATCGCAACTACAACTACCTGATCGCGTGCCCCGAGAGCGGCGAGGCCCTCGCGATCGATCCCCTGGATCACCAGAAATGCCTGGCCGCGGCGCGCGAGAAGGGGTGGCAGATCACCCAGATCCTGAACACGCACGAGCACCACGACCACACCGGCGGCAACGCGGCGGTGGTGGCGGCGACCGGGGCCAAGGTGATCGCGCACCACCGTGCGGGCTCGCGCATCGCCGGGGTGGACCGCGGCGTGCAGGCCGGCGACGTGATCAAGGTCGGCAGGACCGTCGAGCTCGAATGCATGGACACGCCCGGCCACACGATGTGCCACATCTGCCTGCGCTCCCACACCGACAGGCCGGCGCTGTTCTCCGGCGACACGCTGTTCAATGCCGGTGCCGGCAACTGCCACAACGGCGGCAATCCGGAAGACCTCTACACCACCTTCGTCGAGCAGCTCGCGAAGCTGCCCGCCGAGACGCGCGTCTACCCGGGCCACGACTACATCGAGAACAACCTGCGCTTCACCCTCGCGCGCGAGCCCGACAACGCCGCCGCCGGTGCGCTGCTGCCCGAGGTGACGGGGCAAGACCCGGCGAAAGCCAAGGTCACGACGCTGCACGAGGAACAGCAGATCAACACCTTCCTGCGCCTGTCGAGCCCGAGCGTGATCGCCGCGCTGCGCGAGGTCTTCCCCGACCTGCCGGAGAAGCCGGACCCGAAGACCGTGTTCATCAAGCTGCGGGAGCTGCGCAACCAGTGGTGACGCGCCGGGCAGGCGAGCGCCCGGCTTCCGTTTTCCACACCGGCCGCACCGAGCCGCGGCCGCTGCTGCATCCGTAGGCAATGCGTTGCAAACCTTTGCAGGACAAGGCTTGCGCGACTTGTGCCCGGAGTTTTCCACAGGCTTGTCCACGGCAGCGGGGGATGAAATCCGACATCCGCACGCTCCCTCCCCTACCCGGCCGCCCGGCTTTTGCCGTCGCGCCGGGCACGGGACGCAGCCCAGGATGCGGCTTCGAACTCACAGGAGACCTCCATGAAAAGCATCATCCTCTGGCTCTGCGGCGTGCCGATCGGCGTCATCATCCTGCTGAAGGTATTCGGCGTCTTCTAAGGACGCGTAGACGAACTGCGGGTGCCCCCCGCACATGGGGCATGCGACTACAGGCAGGCCCCTCCGCCGGGTTTAGGCTCGCGGACATGGCCCGCCCCGCAAAGCCGACCCGATGAGGGGTGTCCACAGCGACATCCCGGCCCGCCTCGACCGCCTGCCCTGGTCACGCTGGCACTGGCGCGTGGTGCTGGCGCTGGGCATCGCCTGGGTGCTGGACGGGCTGGAGGTCACGCTGGTCGGCTCCATCGGCGGCGTGCTGGAGCGGCCCGACACGCTGGCGCTGAGCGCGGCGCAGATCGGCTGGTCGGGCTCGCTCTACATCGCCGGCGCGGTGATCGGCGCCCTGCTCTTCGGCCGGCTCACCGACCGGCTGGGACGCAAGAAGCTGTTCCTCATCACCCTCGCGGTCTACGCGCTGGCCACGCTGGCCACCGCCTTTTCTCCCGACTTCGCCTTCTTTGCACTGTGCCGCTTCGCGACCGGGCTGGGCATCGGCGGCGAATACGCGGCCATCAATTCGGCGATCGACGAGCTGATCCCGGCGCGGGTGCGCGGGCGGGTCAACCTCGCGATCAACGGCAGCTTCTGGATCGGTGCAGCGCTGGGCGCGGGGCTGAGCCTGCTGCTGCTCGACCCGCGGGTGCTCGGGCCGGTGTGGGGCTGGCGAGCGGGCTTCGGGCTGGGCGCGCTGCTGGCGGTGGCGATCCTGCTGGTGCGGCGGCACGTGCCCGAGAGTCCGCGCTGGCTGATCGCGCATGGCCGGGCCGAAGAGGCGGAGCGCATCGTCGCGAGCATCGAGGCGCAGGTCGCTGCGGAGCATGGACCGCTCCTCGAACCCCTGGGCCGCGTCCACTACGGCAGGCGCGCCACCGTGGGGTGGCGCGAGGTCGCGCAGGTGCTGATACGGCGCTACCCGCAGCGCAGCGCGGTCGCGCTGGCACTGATGATCTCGCAGGCCTTCTTCTACAACGCGATCTTCTTCACCTATGCCCTGGTGCTGACGCGCTTCCACGGCGTGCCGGAGGGCCAGGTGGCGCTCTACATCTTTCCCTTCGCGCTGGGCAATGTGCTGGGGCCGCTGATCCTCGGTCCGCTGTTCGACCACGTCGGCCGCCGGCGCATGATCGCGCTGACCTATGTGTGCTCGGGGCTGGGGCTGGCGCTGACCGGCTGGGCCTTCATGCAGGGCTGGCTCGATGCGCGCAGCCAGGCGCTGGCCTGGTCGGCGGTGTTCTTCCTGGCCTCGGCAGCGGCCAGCTCCGCCTACCTGACGGTGAGCGAGGTGTTCCCCCTGGAGATGCGCGCGATCGCGATCGCGATCTTCTACGCAGTGGGCACGGGTGCGGGCGGTTTCGTGGCACCGGTGCTCTTCGGCGCGCTGATCGAGACCGGCAGCCGTGGCGCGGTGGCGATCGGCTATGCGATCGGCGCCGTGCTGGTGGTCATCGCCGGGCTGATGGCACTGCGCTGGGCGGCGGACGCGGAGCGCAAGCCGCTGGAAGAAGTGGCGCCGCCGCTGGGCATGCAGGACCCGGAGCCGCTCACGCGTGAGCGCGCCTAGCGGACCGAAGTGGTCGTCGCCACTGCGCTGCCGCCACGCCCGACCCGCCGAGCGCCTTCAATGGGCGGCGGTCGGGTGCCCGGCCTCGACCCAGGCCTCCAGCCCACCGGCAAGCGGCCGGGCGCGCTTGAAGCCGCGCGCCACCAGGGCCTGCGCGGCCAGGGCGGCCGAGACTTCGTTGGGGCAGTTGCAATAAAGAATGATCTCGCGCTCGCCGCTCTCGAAGGGCAGCTCCGCGCGCCGCTGCTGCAAGGCCTTGAGCGGGATCGGCAGCGCGCCGGGAATGCGCCGCGGGTCGACCTGGATGCCCGCCTCGCCGCGCACGTCGATCACGATGGGTGCCGGCTCGCGCGTCATCAGCGTGGCCAGCTCACCGATGGTGGCGCGCGGCATGCGGGTGGTCCGCAGGAACGCGCGGCGGCGCCACCAGCGCCGTGCCAGCATCGCGGCCACCACCACCACCAGCGCCGCAGTGGCGACGCCGCCGGCATCGGCCAAGGCATCGAGCACGGCCTGGATCTGCTCGCGGAAGAGCCAGCCCAGGGCGAGGAAGACGCCGGCCCACAGCAGCGCGGCCAGGGTCTCGAAGGCCAGGAAACGCCAGGAAGACATGCCCAGCGCCCCCGCCATCGGCGGCGCCACCACCGACACCCCCGGCACGAACTTGGCCGCCACCAGCGACAAGCCGCCCCAGCGCGTGATCAGCGACTCGCTGCGCCGCACGCAGGAGTCCGGCGAGATCGAAATCTTGCACAAGAGGCGCATGAAGTGGTAGCCGTAGACGCGGCCCGTATAGAACCAGACGGCGTCGCCCAGCACGTTGGCCACCAGCGCGGCGCCGACCATGGCGAAGAGCAGCAGCGGCTCGGCGATGGCCGCGATGCCGCCGGCCACCACCAGCACCGGCGCGGCCGGCACGGGCAGGCCCACGCGGGCCGCGAAGGTCACGACGAAGACCACCGCGACGGCGTGGTCGACCATCAGGGCGATCAGCGCCTCCACGGAAGGCTCCTCGAAGGCTGAAGGGACGAAGTCCGCAGGCGGTGCATGGTGGTGGCGCGTCGGTCCCGGGCTGTGGCAACAGCCCCGAGCGTAGCGCCTTGCCGGGCCTGTGCCCGGCGGCGCTTCAAATCGCCACGAGCTGGCGCACGCCTTGCGCTTCCATGTCCTTGCCGAGACCGCGCGCGATCACCTCGCCGCGCTCCATCACCAGGTAGTCGTCGGCCAGTTCCTGCGCGAAGTCGTAGTACTGCTCGCACAGCACGATCGCCATGTCGCCGCGGTCGGCGAGCATGCGGATCACGCGTCCGATGTCCTTGATGATGCTGGGCTGGATGCCTTCGGTGGGCTCGTCGAGGATCAGCAGCTTGGGCTTCGGCGCCAGCGCGCGGGCGATGGCGAGCTGCTGCTGCTGGCCGCCCGAGAGATCGCCGCCGCGGCGGCCCCGCATCTGCTCGAGCACCGGAAAGAGCTCGAAGAGCTCGGCCGGGATCGGGGTGCCGGCCGGACGATAGGCCAGGCCCATGCGCAGGTTCTCCTCGACCGTGAGGCGCGCGAAGATCTCGCGCCCCTGCGGCACGAAGCCGATGCCGGCCCGGGCGCGCTCGTACGGGGTCTTTTTCTGGATGGGGGCGCCGTCGAACTCGATGCTCCCGCTCTTGATGGGCACCAGGCCCATCAGCGACTTCAGCAGCGTGGTCTTGCCCACGCCGTTGCGGCCGAGCAGCACCGTGACCTTGCCGGCATGCGCTTCGAGGCTCACCTCCCGCAGGATGTGGGAGCCGCCGTAGTACTGGTGGATGTTCTTGACTTTGAGCATGGGTGTGTTGTCGAAGCGGGATCAGCGCCCCAGGTAGACCTCGATCACGCGCTCATCCGCCTGCACCTCGTCCAGCGTGCCCTGCGCCAGCACGGACCCGTCGCACAGGACGGTGACGACCTCCGAGATGGTCCGCACGAAGCTCATGTCGTGCTCCACCACCATCAGCGAATGCTTGCCCTTGAGCTCGAGGAAGAGCTCGGCCGTGCGCGCCGTTTCCTCGTCGGTCATGCCGGCCACGGGCTCGTCCAGCAGCAGCAGCTTCGGGTCCTGCATCAGCAGCATGCCGATCTCCAGCCACTGCTTCTGGCCATGGCTCAGGTTGCCGGCCAGGCGCGAGACGCTGTCCTCGAGGTGGATGGTGTGCAGCACCTCCGCCAGCCGGTCGGACTGCGCGGAGTCGAGCCGGAACAGCATGGAGGCCTTCACGCCCTTGTCGGTCTTGAGCGCGAGCTCGAGGTTCTCGAACACCGTCAGATGCTCGAACACCGTCGGCTTCTGGAACTTGCGGCCGATGCCGAGCTGGGCGATGTCGGCCTCCTTGTGGCGCAGCAGGTCGATGGTGCTGCCGAAGAACACGGTGCCCTCGTCGGGCCGCGTCTTGCCGGTGATGATGTCCATCATCGTGGTCTTGCCGGCGCCGTTCGGGCCGATCACGCAGCGCAGCTCGCCGGGCGCGATGTCCAGCGAGAGCTTGTTGATGGCCTTGAAGCCGTCGAAGCTCACGCTCACGTCCTCGAGGTAGAGGATGCGGCCGTGCGTGAGGTCGACCTCGCCGGGCGTCGCATGCCGGCCATAGCCCGCCTCGCGCCCGCCCGAGGCGGTGAGCTTGCCGAAGTCGCTGTGCCGGCCGTGGCGCGCGATGCGCTCCGCGCCGGCGTCCATCAGGTCCGGCGTCATGCGCGGGCTCCTTCGGCACGCACCGGCAGCACCGGGGCCGCGGACTCGGCCACGCCGTGCTCGGCCGCGACAGCGCGCTGCGCGGGGGGCGGCGGCGCCTCGTCGGGCATCGCCTTGCGCGCCCTGGACGTCCATTTCTTCACCAGGCCCACGATGCCGTTCGGCAGGAACAGCGTGACCGCGATGAACAGCGCGCCGAGGAAGTACAGCCAATACTCCGGATAGGCCACCGTGAGCCAGCTCTTGGCGCCATTGACGATGAAGGCGCCGAGGATCGGCCCCACCAGCGTGGCGCGCCCGCCGACCGCGGCCCAGATCGCGATCTCGATCGAGTTGGCCGGGCTCATCTCGCCCGGGTTGATGATGCCCACCTGCGGCACGTAGAGCGCCCCGGCCACGCCGCACATCACCGCCGAGATGACCCAGATCGTGAGCTTGTACGGCAGCGGGTTGTAGCCCGAGAACATCACGCGCGACTCGGCATCGCGGATGGCCTGCAGCACGCGGCCGAACTTGCTGCCGATGAGCCAGCGGGCGAACAGGAAGAAGCCCAGCAGCGTGAGCCCGGTGAGCGCGAACAGCAGCATGCGCATCTCCTGCGTTGCGATCGGCGTGCCCAGGATGCGCTTGAAGTCGGTGAAGCCGTTGTTGCCGCCGAAGCCGGTCTCGTTGCGGAAGAAGAGCAGCATCGCCGCGAAGGTCATGGCCTGCGTGATGATGGAGAAGTACACGCCCTTGATGCGCGAGCGGAAGGCGAAGAAGCCGAACACGAAGGCGATCAGGCCCGGCACCGCGACGATCAGCACCAGCGTGGCGATGA
This sequence comes from Variovorax sp., assembly GCA_035250605.1. Classification (GTDB taxonomy): domain Bacteria; phylum Pseudomonadota; class Gammaproteobacteria; order Burkholderiales; family Burkholderiaceae_C; genus Variovorax. The sequence continues at coordinate 7,548 of DATFFA010000116.1, forward strand.
AGCTGTCGCTGAAGGTCCAGTGCCAGGGCAGCGTCTTCCAGTCGAGGAAGACCATGAAGTCCGGCAGCTCGCTCTTGTAGTTGCCGTCGCGTCCGATCTGGCGCATGAGGTACATGCCCATCATGTAGCCGCCCAGCGCGAAGAAGAGGCCGTGGCCCAGCGAGAGGATGCCGGTGTAGCCCCAGATCAGGTCCATGGCCAGCGCGCAGATGGCGTAGCACATGATCTTGCCGACCAGCGCGACGGCGTAGTCGCTCATGTGCAGCGCGCTGCCGGCAGGCACCAGCAGGTTGAGCACGGGCGCCAGTGCGCAAACGCAGATCAGCGCGACGAAGAAGGCGGTCCAGCCCTTGCCGCTCAGCAGCGGGCCCTTGGTCGGCAGAAGGACCCCGCCCGTCTGCGCCGGCACTTCGACACGCTCGGTGCGAACGGTGGTGGTGGTGGATGCGTTCATGCCTCGGCGCTCCGCCCCTTGACTGCGAAGATGCCCTGCGGCCGCTTCTGGATGAAGATGATGATGAAGACCAGCACCGCGATCTTCGCGAGCACCGCGCCGGCCCAGCCCTCGATGAACTTGTTGAGCACGCCCAGGCCGAGCGCCGCGTAGACGGTGCCGGCGAGCTGGCCGACGCCGCCCATCACGACCACCATGAAGGAGTCGACGATGTAGCTCTGGCCGAGGTCGGGGCCGACGTTGCCGATCTGCGAGAGTGCGCAGCCGGCGAGCCCGGCGATGCCCGAGCCCAGCGCGAAGGCGTAGGTGTCGATGCGCGCCGTGTTCACGCCCATGCAGGAGGCGATGGGACGGTTCTGCGTGACGCCGCGCACGAACAGGCCCAGCCGCGTGCGGCCGATCAACCAGCCCATCGCCAGCAGCACCAGGCCCGCGAAGACGATGATGCAGATGCGGTTCCACGGCAGCGTGACGTTGCTCAGCATGGTGAAGCCGCCGCTCATCCAGCCGGGGTTCTCGACGCCGACGTTCTGCGCGCCGAAGAGCGAGCGCACCAGCTGCTGCAGCATCAGGCTGATGCCCCAGGTGGCCAGCAGGGTCTCGAGCGGCCGGCCGTAGAGGAAGCGGATCACGCCGCGCTCCAGCACCGCACCCACCAGCGCCGAGGCGAGGAAGGCGACGGGGATCGCGGCGACCAGGTACCAGCCGAAGAGCGACTCGGGCATGTAGCGCTGGAAGATGCCCTGCATCACGTAGGTGGCGTAGGCGCCGATCATCATCAGCTCGCCGTGGGCCATGTTGATCACGCCCATCAGGCCGTAGGTGATGGCAAGGCCCAGCGCGGCAAGCAACAGCACCGAGCCCAGGCTGATGCCGCTGAAGATCGCGTTGATGCGGTCGCCCCAGACCAGCGAGCCGTCGATGCTCGCGATCGAAGCCTCGATCGCCTTCTTGACGTCGGCCTCGGTCTCGTCGGCCAGGCGCTGGTTGAGCAGCAGCTTGGTGTCGGGGCTGCGGCTTTCGCCCAGCGCCTTCGCGGCCGCGAGACGCTTGGCCTTGTCGGCACTGCTCAGCATGCTGGCGGCACGCACCCGTTCGAGCTGGGCCTTGATGCGCTCGCTGGTCTCGACGGCGAGCGCCTTCTCGACCAGCGGCAGGCGGGATTCGTCGGGCTCCTTGAAGAGGGCCTGCGCCGCCTCGGCGCGCACCGCCTCGTCCTTGCTGGCGAGCTTGAGCGCGGCCTGCGCGGCATCGAGGGCGCCGCGCATCAGGTTGTTGTTGACCACGTCCTCGACGGTGTCGGGCAGCTCGAGCTCGGCGCCGGTCACGGGGTCGAAGGCCTTGTCGTCCTTGATGAGGAAGACCTTGTCCTCGGTGTACTTGACCGCGTCGTCCGCCATGGCCTGGATGAAGGCGGCGGTCTTTTCGTCGGCGGTGCCGACCGCCTTGTTGAGCGCGGCGATGCGGGCTTCGGAGTCGCCCGAGGCGATGGCGCGGGCCTCGTCGAGGGTGAGCGCGTGCGCGGCCAGCGCCATCAGCAGCGTCGAGGCGCAGAGCACGCGGTGGAATAGTCGTCGGAGCATCGTAGGTTGGGCTTTGGCTCCCTCTCCCCTCGGGGAGAGGCGAAGGTGAGGGGCAGCGCGCTCAAAAAAGGAGCGGCGGTCACTGCCGCCGCTGGCCCTCACCCCAACCCTCTCCCCAAGGGGAGAGGGAGCAAGAGAGGGGCCGCTCGTTGCTGCCTTACAGCGACTTGCCGGCCGGGTAATCCGGCTTCTTGTCGTTGCCCTCGATGTACGGGCTCCACGGCTTGGCCTTGACCGGACCCGGCGTCTTCCACACCACGCTGAACTGCCCGTCGGCCTTGATCTCGCCGATGAACACGCTCTTGTGCAGGTGGTGGTTCTTCTCGTCCATCTTGGAGACGATGCCCGAGGGCGCAGTGAAGGTCTGTCCGGCCATGGCCGCGATCACCTTGTCGGTGTCGGTGCTCTTGGCCTTCTCGACGGCCTGCTTCCACATGTGGATGCCGATGTACGTGGCTTCCATCGGATCGTTGGTGAGCGGCTTGTCCTTGTGGCCTGCGATGTTCTTGGCCTTGGCGTAGTCGCTCCACTGCTTGATGAAGGCGGTGTTGGTCGGGTTCTTGATCGACATGAAGTAGTTCCATGCGGCCAGGTGGCCCACCAGCGGCTTGGTGTCGACGCCGCGCAGTTCTTCCTCGCCCACCGAGAAGGCGACCACCGGCACGTCCTTGGCCTTCAGGCCGGCGTTGCCGAGTTCCTTGTAGAAGGGCACGTTGGAGTCGCCGTTGATGGTCGACACCACGGCCGTCTTGCCGCCGGAGGAGAACTTCTTGATGTCGGCCACGATGGTCTGGTAGTCGCTGTGGCCGAAGGGGGTGTACTTCTCGTCGATGTCCGTGTCCTTCACGCCCTTGCTCTTGAGGTAGGCGCGCAGGATCTTGTTGGTGGTGCGGGGATAGACGTAGTCGGTGCCCAGCAGCACCCAGCGCTTGGCGCCGCCGCCTTCCTTGCTCATCAGGTAGTCGACGGCCGGAATGGCCTGCTGGTTGGGCGCGGCGCCCGTGTAGAACACGTTCTTGGAGAGCTCTTCGCCCTCGTACTGCACGGGGTAGAACAAGAGGCCGTTCATTTCCTCGACGACGGGCAGCACCGACTTGCGCGACACCGAGGTCCAGCAGCCGAAGATCACCGAGACCTTGTCCTGGCCCAGCAGCTGCTTGGTCTTTTCAGCGAACAGCGGCCAGTTGGACGCCGGGTCGACCACCACGGGCTCGAGCTGCTTGCCCAGCACGCCGCCCTTCTTGTTGATGTCGTCGATGGCCATCAGCACCGTGTCCTTCAACACGGTTTCCGAGATGGCCATCGTGCCCGACAGCGAGTGCAGCACGCCGACCTTGATGGTGTCGGCGGCAAAGGCCGGCGCAGCGCAAATGCTGGCCAGGGCGACGGCGGCGGTGAGCGCCTTGAGTGTGAAACGACGTTGCATGTGGACTCCTGCTCCGGGGTGGTTGAAACCTGGTCGCCGGTGGGGGCCGGACGATGGAGAGGAGTCTGCGGATTCGCCCGCCCGCGAGAAATACGCCGGGTGGCGTACACGGAGGTACTCAGCAGGGCGGCGATGGCCGCGGCGCTTTCATTCCCTTGCGGGCGGCAGCCGGCTGCCGCGCCGGTGCAGCACCGCCACCAGCAGCGCCGACGCCATCAGGTAGGCCAGCGCCACGCCGAACGCGATACCGTGATCGCCCGCCGCACCGCCCAGCCGTCCGTAGAACAGGATGCCGATCAGCGCCACCCCCAGTGCATTGCCCGCCTGCTGCACCATCGACAGCACGCCCGAGGCCACGCCCGCATGCTGCGCAGGCAGGCCGGCCAGCACGGTCGACACCAGCGGCGCCATCACCATGCCGAGGCCGGCGCCCTGCACGGCCAGCAGCGGCACCATCCACGCGACCACATGCGCATGGCCCAGCGCCACGTTGACAAGCTGCAGCGCATGCCCCGCGGCCAGCACGAGTGCACCGAGCGCGATGGGCGGCTTGCCGTCGAAGCGGCGTGCGAGGCGCGCCCCGGCCATCGAGGTTGCGAAGAAGCCGATCGCGAGCGCAGTGAAGACCAGGCCCGAGCCGAGCGGATCCAGTGCGAGGCCCTGCTGCAGGTAGAGCGCAAGCACGAAATAGAACGAGGCATTGCCGACGTAGAAGGCCAAGGTGGTGAGCAGCCCCGTGACGAAGCGGCTGTTGGCCAGCAACGCCGGCGCCACCAGCGGTGCACCGCCGCGCATCGCGAGCCCTCGCTGCTGGCGCGCGAACACGGCCCACAGCGGCACAGCGGCCGCAAGGCACAGCCAGCTCCACAGCGGCCAGCCTTGCTCGCGGCCCTCGACCAGCGGCAGCACCACGGCCACGGAGCTGGCCGCCACCAGCAGCATGCCGGCCAGGTCGAGCCGGCTGTTGCCGCCGCTGGCCAGCGGGGGAATCACGCGCGGCGCAAGCACCAGCGCCAGCAGGCCGATCGGCAGGTTGATGAGGAAGCAGCTGCGCCAGCCAAGCCCGGCCAGGTCGGCATGGATCAGCAGGCCGCCCACCAGCTGGCCGAGCGTCGCGCCCAGGCCCAGCGTGAGCCCGTAGGCCGCAAAGGCGCGCGCACGGTTGTCGCCGGTGTAGGCCAGGCCGATCATCGCCAGCACCTGCGGCTGCAGCAGCGCACCGGCCAGGCCCTGCAGCACGCGCGCCGCCACCAGCAACTCGGCATTGGGCGCCAGGCCGCAGGCGGCGGACGCCAGCGTGAACAGCAGCAGCCCCAGCATGAACATGCGGCGGCGGCCGAACAGGTCGCCGAGCCGGCCGCCAGTGACCAGCCCCGCAGCCGTGGCCAGGCCATAGCCGGCCACCACCATCTGCAAGGTGCCTGCGGAGGC
>DATFFA010000117.1:0-15712 GCA_035250605.1 Variovorax sp.
GAGCGGCGCTCGCCCAGCGACGAGCGCACGATGACGGCGGCCATGGCGCTCATCGGCAGCGCGCACCCGGCGGCCAGCGTCGAGGCCTGGCGCCTGGAAGGCGCCGGGCTCGACGAGGATGCCGTGGTGGCACTGGTGTCCGACCATCTTCTCAACGCTGCGTCGGATCCGCACGTTCGAGCTGCGTGATCAGGTAGGGATAGACGTCCCGCGCCGCATCGCGTCCGATGAACAGGTCCATGTGGGCGTAGCCGTCGAAGATGTGGCGCGTGTAGAGGGCCGGGTCGTTGAAGGCCGACAGCCAGCGTTGCGTGCGGATGCAGGTCTCCGGGAAGAAGAGCTGGTTGCCGGCGCCGGCCACGAAGCTGATCGGCAGCGCCAGGCGCTTCGCCTTCTCCGGCACGAGGTAAACGTCGCGTCCCTCGCTGTCCACCGCCCTGGCCTGCTGCATCATCAGGCTCAGCTGCTCGAAGGGGCGCAGCGATACGCAGCCGAACATTTCCGCCAGCGCCGTGTGGGTGGCGTTGTTCAGCTGCGCATGCGTGTACGACGGCCCGAAGATCGAGAACACGCGGCGGCACAGCGGGTTCTTGCATTCCTCGCCGTCGGGAACGGGCACCTTCCAGGCCAGCGTGTCGATCTCGCGGTCGAGGTCGGTGGTGCCGGGCACGCAGTCGAAGCGGTCCTCGAGCGGCGCATAGCCTTCCAGCAGCCGGGCCAGGCCGAGGTCGGCCTTGGCGTAATTGAGCCAATTGGTGACCGGATGCAGCGTCAGCTGCGAGGAGACGATCGAGCGCACGCCGGTCATGCCGTCGAGCAGGGCCATCAGCAGGCTCATCGAGCCGACGCAATGCGCGATCGCCTGCAGGTCCGGTGCGCCCGTGGCCTCCAGGATGAAGCGCACCGCGGCCGGCCAGTCGATGCGGGCGATGTCGTCGATGGTGAACGGAGCAATGGGGCTGCCGGAGTCGGGGCTGGCCCGGTAATCGAAGAGCCACACGTCGTAGCCGCGCGCGCACAGCGCTTCCACCAGGTTCTGCTCCACCGTGTCGGTGGCGAAGGACGAGGCCCGCACCGAGAAGCCCGGCGCCAGCACCACCGGCCCGCGGGCGCCGCCGGCATAGCGGGTCAGCTTGATCTCGAAGCCATCGCCGACGTCCACCCTGTGCGTCACCGGCACCGGTGCGCGCAATGCCCGCCGTTGCAGCTGGGGGAGATCGAGCGCCGGGAAGTTGCTCAGGTCCGCCAGCAGGCCGCCGTAGGCGCGGAACAGCGTCGTGCCGAAGAAGCCGCCGAACTTGGCCAGGTACGCGGCGTTGATGGCGTCGCGCGCGGCCGGCACCTGCTGCTCCAGCTCGCCCAGCAGGTTCGTGGGCGGCTCGAGACGAAGGGAAAAGGCCTGCCGCAGAAGGTCTTCGAGGTCGAGCGTCAGGATGCCCTGCGCGACCAGCGGGCGCTGGGCGCTTTCTGCGTCGTGCACCCGCACGAAAAGCGTGGTGGTGTCGGTCCATGGCGAGGACCCCGGCCGCTGGTGCAGCACCTTGTGCCCCTTGAAGCGCAGCCGCGAGTCGCCGCGCTGCAGCACCATCTCGTAGGTCATGGTCCAGGTTTCCACCCGCTGCGCGTCGGCCGGCAGCAGGTGGAACACGCCGCTCTGCACGGTCATCGGCTCGTGCCACAGCGCCGGGCAGGTGACGCTCCCTGAGATGGTGGCGGCGTGGGTCGGGTCCGTGACCATCTGGTACAGATCGTGGGTATGGATGGTCAGCTCGAAGCGCATCGCCTGGTTGCGCACGCGGCCCCACGCGCTCGCAACTTCGTAGTCGTCGGCGATGCGGCGTGCCGCGCCGGAGCGCGCGACCACGGCCTCGGTGCTGATCCACCCCTGCATGGTCTCGGTGAACTGGAAGCTCGGGCTGAGCAGCGCCGGGTCTTTCTCGATCAGCAGCTTGATCGCGTGCTTCGCCAGCTCGATGGCGCCCGCTTCGAGGTGGCCGGTCGCGTTCCGGAGCAGCGCTTCGGCGTCGTGCGCGATCGACGAGATCTCGCGCGCCATCCGCTCCAGCAGGCCGGAAGGCGGCGCGGGGGGAAGTGCCGCGGCGGTTGCGGAGGCGCCGGCGCCCGCCGGCAAGACCTGGCGCGGCTGCAGGCCGAGGTCGATCGCCCAGCCCCGGGCGTCGCACAGCGCCTGGCAGGTGCGCTCGGCCAGCGCGGTGATGGTCAGCAGCGGATTCACGCCGGCCGCGCCCGGCAGCACCGCGCCGTCGCAGACGTACAGGCCTTCGTGCACTGCGTCGCCTTCGCTGCCGGAGAACACCTGGCCCTGGTGGTTGACCACGCCATCGCCCGCGCTGTCGCCCATGCCGCAGCCGCCGAGCGGGTGCACGGTGATCAGCTTGCGGCCGAGCGATTCGGCGGACAGCGGATTCGGAATGAACTGGCCCTGGATGGCATCGTTCGCGGCCCGCAGCCACGCCTCGTCCTTGGCGATGGTGGGGCTGGAGCCGGCCTCCGGCCAATCGATGCGCAGCCGGTCTTCCTCGAGGTGCAGGCGGCCGGCCGCCTCGTCCACGCTCATCACCAGGTAGGTCTGCGTGCGGCCCGCCGCGCCGGTGTAGGCCAGCCGGGTCAGGCTGCCGGGGTCGCTCTGCACCGCCTCGCCCAGTGCCTGCGCATCGAGCAGGCGGGGCTTGGCCTGCGAGGCGCCGTAGGCAAATTCGCCGCCGAGCATCGCGTCGGCGAAGAACAGGGCCGGCGTCAGCAAGGAGGCCAGGGCGCCGGGGATGACGCCCTCCTCGATCACCAGCCCGTCGCGCACCTCGGGCGTCTGGCGCATGTCGATCACGCCGGTGATGCATGGCCCCGGCAGATCGGCCGGCGCGACCTCGTTGCGCCCCGTGCCCACGCCGTTGATGTTGCGCTGCACCGCCTGGCCCTGCGCGTCGGTGCCGGACTGCCAGTAGCTGTTGTAGCCCAGCGCGAGCACGTCGCCGTTGCCGGAGAAGCGCTGGCCGAGCCGCTCCGACAGCGGCAGGCCCTTCGCCTTCGAGCGCAGCAGGATCTCGGTCGAGCCCAGGGCGCCCGCGCCGAGCATCACCACGTCGGCCGTGACGCTGCGCCGGCCGGCGCTCCCCTGCGCGGCCGGGCCTTCGGCGCCGCGCAGCGCGACCTCGTCGAAGAACACGCGCCAGCGCGCGCCGTCGCGCTCGACGTGGCTGACCCGCGCGCCGGTGAAGATCTGCGCACCGCGGCCATGCGCGTCGGGCAGGTAGTTCATGCGCGTGGTGTTCTTCGCGCCCACGTTGCAGCCGCTGGTGCAATCGCCGCACAGGTTGCAGCGCGGCTGCGCCACGCCGAAGGGGTTCACCTGGTCGACGAAGTTCACCGCGATGGGCGGACGCTTGAAGGGCTTCTTCATCGTCGCGGCCGATTTCTGCAGCGCCAGCAGCTTGTTCAGAGGCGGAAAGTCTTTCGAATCCTCGGGATAGGGCGAGGGGTCGAGCATCTCCCGGGCCCGCGCGATGTAGGGGTCGAGCAGCTTCGGGTCGCGGCGGAACTGCGCCGGCCAGGGCGTGGCATCGAACAGGCGCGGGTCGATCTCCAGCGCGACGTTGGCATTGATCAGCGAGGTGCCGCCCAGGCCACAGCCCACCATCGCCAGCATGTCGTCGTTCAGGTGCAGGTTGTACAGGCCGTCGGCCGCGCCGAGCTTGCCGCGCGCACCGTCGATCTGCATGTCGGCCTGCGCGGTGGCGAGGTCGTTCGGGAACTGGCCGGGCAGGATCTCGCGGCCGCGCTCCAGCACGCACACCGCCTGGCCGGCCCGCGCAAGGCGCGAAGCCGCCACGCCGGCGCCGTAGCCGGAACCGACCACGACCACCGTGTAGTGCGCGGCGATCTCGCCGAGGGGGCGGGAAATGGGCTTCATCGTCATGCCTGGGTCCTCGCCGCCGTCCTGGCCCGGGCTGCCATCCCGGCCCGTGCGTCCGCGATCACCGACACCGAGGCGGTGAAGAACTCGTCGAGCAGCAGCGTGGCGCGGCTCTGCGTGGCCTTTTGCGCGTGGCGCGAGAACGCCTCCCAGGCCGGTGCGCTGCGTTCGATGCCGGCGGCCAGCGCCGCCAGCATCGGGTTGTCGCGGTCCCGGAAGCCGCCGATGCCGCGCGCGTGCACGGGGGCCACGCGCCCGTTCACCGGATCGTTGAACAGGCGCAGCGATGCGACGTTCAGCGCGTCGTCGATGAACATCGCCGAGGCGCCCTGCGTGCTGGTCATGGTGGGCTGGTCCATCACCCAGCCGCCGGTGTTGAAGATGCCGACCGGCCGGTCGTAGCCCGGCACCGGCAGTTCGTCCTCGAAAGGCTTGTGGCTGTGGCCGAAGACGAAGCTGAAATCCAGCTCCGAGGGCTGGAGCCCGGCCTGCTCGAGCTGAAGCCTCACCGGCCCCGAGAGGTACCAGCGCAGGTCCGCCACGTCGTCGCTGCTCATCACCTCGGCATAGCCGTCGCGCTGCGACTCGGCACCCCGGCCCAGCGTGGCATCGAGCGCACCGAGCACGAGCTGGTTGACCGTGACGCCCTGGAACACGTCCGTGCTGCCGCTCACGCCGAAGTTCTGGTCGAGCTTGGCCACCACCAACGCAGCCAGCCGTTGCGAGAAGTCGTGCGATGCGGCGGCATCGCGCATCACCTCGTAGAGCTTGCCGGCGCCGGCTCCGGTGAGGCCGGAGCTGCCGAGGTCGGACCACATGAAGTCGACCCAGGCGCCGTTCTGGCCCTCCAGGTCGGAGACGGTCACGGCCGCGGGGTTTCGTCCGGCGCTGCGGCCCGGGGCCTGCGCGTTCAGCATCGTCATCACCCGGTACATCGGGTCGATGTAATGGCCGTGGTGCAGCACCACGCAGCGCCGACGCGACGCATCGAGCAGGCCGAGGTTGGGGTAGGCGATGTCGACCCGCGCGTCGGCCAGGCCCGGGCAGCCGGCGGCGAGCCGCGTCAGCATCGCCGAGCCGATCCGGGAGGCCTCGGCCTCTTCGCCCGCAGGGTCGAACAGCGCGGTGTGCTTGATCAGGTCATCCTCGACACGGCCCTGCTGCAGTGCGTCCTGGTACTGCTGGTCCTGCGCGATGCGCCAGAGGTGGTGGTCGTGGTTGCCGGGCACGTACAGCACGCGCGGGGCGAACACGGGCCGGCCGCCGTCCTGCATCACCGTCTCCACGAAGCAGCGGAAGGCGGCCGCCACATCGCCCATCGGCGACAGCCCCATGTCGAGCACGTCGCCCAGCAGCACCAGGGTCGGGGGCGGGCCGTCCATGGTGGCCAACAGCTCGCGCAAGGCGCTGCCGAAGGCGATCTGGGTGTCGCTCGGGCGGCCGGGGTCGGGCCGGCCTTGCGCGTCGGCGTAGGTCAGGATGCTGTAGGCCGCGCCGAGGTGGAGGTCGGACAGGCAGACATAACGCGGTGCTTTGTGGGCCATGGTTCGTGGGCGATCGATCGAACCCGGCGGGGTCCGTGCCGGGACTGTCGCCGAAGGCGCACGCGGCGTCACCAAGGCGGCCCTTAAACGTTCTGAATTCGTGCGTTGGCGGGCGGCCTGAAGCGGGCTTCAGAACGCTTCAGTACTACTTAAGGACCGGACGCGGCGTGGTGCGAGATCCTTGCGCTCCTTTCACAAGCCAACCGGAAGAGCCCATGCCCAACGTGAACACCAGCCCGGCAGCAGCCATCGCCGCGACGCGTCGTGCCGTGGGAGTGCCCCGGCACGTGCGGCTGCGCAACGGCGCGCCCGTCCAGATCCGCGCCGTGCGCTCCGACGACGCGAGACGCTTCGGCGCCTTCGTCGCCAGGCTGTCGGCCGCCTCGCGGGGCGAGCGCTTCGGCCGCGGCCTGGGGGCCTGCTCGCCGGCGATGCTGGTGGACCTGGTCAACGTGGACGGCGTGCGCCATGTCGCTTTCGTCGCGACGCTCCGGCTGGATCGTCACGAGGAGGTGATCGGGGAGGCGCGCTACGACGTCAGCGCCCAGGGCGACTGTGCGGAGCTGACGCTCGTCGTGGGCGACACCTGGCAGGGCCAGGGGCTGGCCGACCACTTGCTCGATCTGCTGCTCGACTCGGCACGCCATGCCGGCCTGCGCCGTCTGGTCTGCGAGGTGCCGTCCTCCAACCGCCGCGCGATCCGGTTCATGCAGCGCATGGGCTTCGTTGCAGGCGCGCAGGGGGCTGACCGGCCGGTGCTGCACATGGAGCGCAGTGTGGTCGCTCGGATGCCGCAGGCGCCCGCGCCGCGGGCCGTCGACGTGCTGCGGCGCTGGCTGAGCAACCAGTTCTTCCAATTCGGCTTCTGAATGGCCTTTCGGGCCGGGATAAGATGCCGCGCTTTTGGCGCACCGCCGCACGAAGGGACCGACATGGCGATCACCACCGATGGACCGCGTGCGGGCGCACCCGTGCGGCGCATTCGCGAGCTGCCGGGGCCGCGCGGCCTGCCGGTGCTGGGCAACGCACTCCAGATCGAGCGCGAGCGCCTGCACCAGAAGGTCGAGCAGTGGGCGCGCGCGTACGGCGAGATCTACCGCTTTCGGATCGCCTCCCGCGAGTTCGTCGTCATCTCCGACCCGGCGACGGTCGCCGCGGTGCTGCGCGACCGGCCCGACGGATTCCAGCGCAGCGCCAAGCTCAATGCGGCGGCCCGCTCGCTCGGCTTCAACGGCCTGTTCACCGTCAACGGCGACGAATGGCGGCGGCACCGGCCCATGGTGCTGCGCGGCCTGGACCCGACCCACATCAAGGCCTTCCATCCCACGCTGGTGAAGGTCACGCAGCGCTTCGAGGGCCGCTGGCGCCGGGCCGTGGAGGCCGGGCAGGCCATCGACCTGCAGGCCGACCTGATGCGCTACACCGTCGACGTGACCGCGGGCCTGGCCTTCGGCACGGACATCAACACGCTGGAGTCGGACGAGGAGGTGATCCAGCAGCACCTGGACAAGCTGCTGCCCGCGCTGGCCAAGCGCGTGCTGTCGCCGCTGCCGCGCTGGCTGACACGGCGCGACCGGGCGGTGGAAGCCGACCTGGCCGCGGTACACGGTGCCGTGAACGCTTTCATTGCCGCCGCGCGGCAACGGCTCGCCGACCAGCCCGAACTGCGCGAGCACCCGCGCAACCTCATCGAAGCCATGGTCGCCGAGCGCGACCGGCCCGGCTCCGACCTGAGCGACGAGGACGTCTCCGGCAACATGCTGACCATGCTGCTGGCCGGCGAAGACACGACGGCCAACACGCTGGCGTGGATGATCTGGCTGCTGCATCGCCATCCCGAGGCCGCGCAGCGAGCCGCCGAGGAAGTGCGCCGCGTGCTCGGCGCCGAGGCCCATCCCAGCCACGAGCAGCTGGGCCAGCTCGATTTCGTGGAGGCCTGCGCGCACGAAACGATGCGGCTGAAGCCGGTCGCTCCGCTCCTCATCCAGGAGGCGGTGCGCGACACGGTGGTGGGCGGCGTGGCGGTGCCCGCCGGCACGCCGGTGATGTGCCTGATGCGCCCCGGTGCCGTGAATGCCGCGCATTTCGCCGACCCCCAGGCCTTCCGGCCCGAACGCTGGCTCGCAGGGGATGGCCCGGGCCGCGCCGCGGGCTCGGCCAAGCGGGTCGCCATGCCTTTCGGCGCCGGGCCGCGCACCTGCCCCGGCCGCTACCTCGCGCTGTCGGAGATGAAGATGGTGGCCGCCATGCTGCTGCGTGCCTTCGACATCGCGGACGTCTCGAACGCCGACGGCACAGAGGTGCAGGAGCGGCTGGCGTTCACGATGTCGCCGGTGGGGTTGAGGCTGCGGCTGCAGCGCGCGCCACGAGCTTGAAGGTGCCGGTGGCCATCGCCACCAGCGTGCCGTCCTCGGTGTGGACTTCACCGCGCGCGAAGCTGATGGAGCGTCCGCGCCGGTCGCAATGGGCGGTCGCGATCAGGTCGCCGCTGCCGGCCGAGACGAAGTGCAGCGTGAGGTCGATGGTGACCACGCCGAAGCCGGCGGGATCGTGCGAGCGCACGGCGGCTGCCAGGGTGCAGTCCAGCAACGATGCGATGGCGCCGCCATGCACGTCGCCGCGGCTGTTGGTCTGTGCGGCCTGGTAGTGCATGCGGATGCTGGCCCTGTCCCGACCGATGGCCTCGCCGCGCAGGGCCATGGCGCGTGCCATGGGCATCGGCAGACCGAACAAAAGGCCAAGTGCTTCTCCCTGGAAGGCGTTGGCGTCGGACACGGCGGGACTGCTCGTCATGCGAACTGCCTTGCGTCCTTGCCGTTGCGGCTGGCTTGATCGATCAGTGCGCAGTCATCATCCATACCCATCCTCGTGACCTGGCCCGAATGTAAGGCGCACGCCGCGCGCCTGACAAGCGCTGCCGCCGGGCGAGCCAGCCCTGTACCTGCGGGCGCAGATTGCAAGCTGTTCGCGCAATGGTGACGCATTGCACGAACGGCCCCAGGCCAATCGGCCGCTGGGCCGTTTGGCGGATAGGCAAGCGCGCACTCCGGGCCTAGCATGACGACGCATCTTCTCTCCGGGAGTTCGTCGCCATGGACACCAAGCACGCCAGCCTGCAGCCACAAGACCCGGTCGCCGCCAAGCTCGGGACCTACATCACCCGCGCAGGGATCGCCCTGGCCGCCCTCCTCTTCGCGCTGTCGTACCTGCGCAGCTGACGCGGCTGCCGCGCGTCTACTCCGCGTCGGGCGCCACCGGGTGCGCCGCCATCTGCTCCAGCGCCTTGACCAAGGCCGAATGATCGAGCTGGTCCCAGCCGTGCGCGGCGCAGGACTGCATCAGCTGCGCGGCCGAAGCCGTCTGCGGCAACGCCACCCCCATCGATCGCGCGCCGGCCAGCGCCAGGCTCAGGTCCTTCTGGTGCAGCGCAATGCGGAAGCCCGGGTTGAAGGTGCGCTTGATCATGCGTTCCCCATGCACTTCCAGGATGCGGCTGGCCGCGAAGCCGCCCATCAGCGCCTGCCGCACCTTGGCCGGATCGGCGCCCGCCTTGCTTGCGAACACCAGCGCCTCGCCCACGGCGGCGATGTTCAGCGCCACGATGATCTGGTTCGCCACCTTGGTGGTCTGGCCGTCGCCGTTGCCCCCGACCAGGGTGATGTTCTTGCCCATCTTCTCGAACAGCGGCTTCGCGCGCTCGAAGGCGGCCTCGGGCCCGCCCACCATGATGGTCAGGCTGGCGGCCTTGGCGCCCACCTCGCCGCCGGAGACCGGCGCGTCCAGGTAGTCGCAGCCCAGCTCGTTGATCTTTGCGGCGAAGCGCTTGGTGTCGATGGGCGAGATCGAGCTCATGTCGATCACCAGCTTGCCCTTCGACAGACCGGCGGCCACGCCCTCCTCGCCGAGCAGCACCTGCTCGACATCGGGCGTGTCGGGCAGCATGAGGATCACGACCTCTGCCGCGCGCGCGACCTCCGCGTTGGTCTTGCAGACGGTGGCGCCCTTCAGCGCATCCGGCACCTTGCTGCGCGTGCGCACGATCATCTCGTGGCCGGCCTGCATCAGGTTCTGCGCCATCGGCGCGCCCATGATGCCCAGGCCGATGAATCCGATCTTCATGTGGAGTCCTTTCAGTAGGTGGAGGAGTTGGAGGGCGTCGCGCTCGGCGGCGTGGCGCGCATCTTGGCCAGTACTTGCTGGGCGCCGGCGGCGATCAGGCGCGCGTCGGAGCTCACGGTGACGAACTGGAAGCCCTTGGCGACGCGGGCCAGCGCGCCCTCGGCCGTGCCGTTGTGGATGCCGGCGACCAGCCCATGGGCCTTGGCGCGCTCGAGGATGTGGTCGATGGCTTGCGCCACGGGCGGGTCCACGTCGTCGAAGACCGGACGGCAGCCGAGTGCCAGCGACAGATCCGAGGGGCCGATGTAGACCGCGTCCAGGCCCTCGACCGACAGGATGTCGTCCAGGTTGTCCAACGCCTGTGCGGTCTCGATCATCGCGAAGGTGACGATGGTGTCGTTCGCCTCCTGCGGATAGTCGGCCCCGCCGTAGAGCAGGGCGCGCACCGGGCCGAAGCTGCGCGTGCCGCGCGGCGCGTAGTGGGTGTAGGCCACCAGGCGCTGCGCTTCCTCGCGCGTGTTGACCATGGGGCAGATCAGCCCATAGGCGCCGGCATCCAGCGCCTTCATGAGCGCGGCCGGATCGAGCCAGGGCACGCGCACCACCGGCACCGTGTCGGTGGTGGAGATGGCCTGCAGCATGCCGACCATGGCCTGGTAGTCGACCACGCCGTGCTGGAGGTCGATGGTCAGCGAATCCCAGCCCTGGTGGGCCATGGTCTCGGCCGAGAAGCCGTTGGGGATGGCGAGCCAGCCATTGACGGCGGCCCCACCGGACTTCCACAGCGTGCGCAGGCGGTTCTCTCTCATGGGGCTTCCTTCAGGAGGGTGGGTCAGCGGACGAAGGCGGGGCGCTTCGGATCGAAGCTCCAGCCGGGGATCAGATATTGCATCGCGGCCGCATCGTCGCGCGCGCCCAGGCCATGCTGCTTGTAGAGCTGGTGCGCCTTCTCGACCTCGGCCATGTCCAGCTCGACGCCCAGGCCCGGCTTCCTGGGCACCTGCACCAGGCCGCCCTCGATCTTGAGCGGCTCCTTGGTGAGGCGCTGGCCGTCCTGCCAGATCCAGTGCGTGTCGATGGCGGTCACGCGTCCCGGCGCCGCGGCACCCACGTGCGTGAACATGGCCAGCGAGACGTCGAAATGGTTGTTGGAATGAGAGCCCCAGGTCAGACCCCAGTCGCGGCAGCTCTGGGCCACGCGCACCGAGCCGGCCATGGTCCAGAAATGCGGATCGGCCAGCGGGATGTCGACCGACTGCAGCGCCAGCGCGTGGCTGAGCTGGCGCCAGTCGGTGGCGACCATGTTGGTTGCGGTCGGCAGGCCGGTGGCGCGGCGGAACTCGGCCATCACCTCGCGGCCCGAGAAGCCTTCCTCTGCGCCGCAGGGGTCCTCGGCATAGGCGACCACGCCGCGCATGCGCTGGCCCAGGCGGATCGCATCCTTCAGGAGCCAGCCGCCGTTCGGGTCGAGCGTCACGCGCGCCTCGGGGAAGCGCTCGTGCAGCGCGACCACGGCATCGACTTCCTCGTCCCCGCGCAGCACGCCGCCCTTGAGCTTGAAGTCGTTGAAGCCGTAGCGCGCCTTGGCCGCCTCCGCCAGGCGCACGATGGCCTCCGGCGTCATCGCCTTCTCGTGGCGCAGGCGCGACCAGTCGTCGGCGGCATCGGCCTCGCGTGCGTAGGGCAGGTCGGTCTTGTCGCGGTCGCCGACGTAGAAGAGATAGCCCAGCATCTCCACCGCCTCGCGCTGCTGGCCTTCGCCGAGCAGCGCGGCCACCGGCACGTCCAGGTGCTGGCCGAGCAGATCGAGCAGCGCGGATTCGATGGCCGTCGCCGCGTGGATGGTGGTGCGCAGGTCGAAGGTCTGCAGGCCGCGGCCGCCGCTGTCGCGGTCGGCGAACTTCTTCTGCACTTGCTGCAGCACCCGCTGGTGAGCCCCGATGGGCTGGCCGACGACCAGTTCGCGGGCGTCTTCCAGCGTCTGGCGGATCTTCTCGCCGCCGGGGACCTCGCCGACGCCGGTGCGGCCGGCGCTGTCGGTCAGCACCAGCAGGTTGCGGGTGAAGAAGGGGCCGTGGGCGCCGCTCAGGTTGAGCAGCATGCTGTCGCGGCCGGCCACGGGGATCGCGCGCAGCTCGGTGATGACGGGGGTGGTGGTGTCGGACATGGCGCTTCAATCAGTCGATGGTGATCTTGCCGGTCTCGATCACTTTCTTCCAGCGATCGAACTCTTGTTTCTGGAACGTTGCAAACTGGGCCGGCGTGTTGCCCACCACTTCGAAGCCGATGGCGGTGAACTGCTGCTTGACGGCCGGGTCGTTGAGCGCGGCCACGATCGCCTCGTTGGCCTTGGTGCGCACCGTGGGCGGCAGGCCCTTGGGCGCGACGATGGCCTGCCACGAGTAGACCTCGACGTTCTTGACGCCGGCCTCGGCCATGGTGGGCACGTCGGGCAGCACCGGCGAGCGCTTTGTGCCGGTCACCGCCAGCGCCTTGAGCTTGCCGCTCTTGATGTGCTGGAACACCGCATTGACGTTCTGGAAGGACGCTTCCACCTGGCCGCCGAGCAGGTCGGTGATGGCCGGCGCGCCGCCCTTGTAGGGCACATGCAGGCCGGTGGTGCCGGTCTCCTGCCAGAACAGCTCGGCCGTGAGGTGGTCGCTGGAGCCGTTGCCGGAAGAGGCGAAGGTCATCTTGCCGGGGTTCTTTTTCTCGTGGGCGATCACGTCCGCCACCGTGTTATGCGGCGAGGCGGCGGGCACCACCAGCACATTGGGCGCCTGCACCGCCACGGTGATCAGGTCGAAGTCCTTCAGAGCGTCGTACTGCAGGCCCTTGATCAGGTGCGGTGCGATCACCAGCGGCCCGAGCGACGCGACGAGAAGCGTGTTGCCGTCGGGCGCCGCGCGCTTGACCAGCGTGGCACCGATGGTGCCGGTGGCGCCGGCCTTGTTGTCCACCAGGAAAGGCTGGCCGAGCTTCTCGGTGAGCTTCGGGCCGATGGCGCGCGCCACCATGTCGGTCGAGCCGCCGGCCGGGAAGGGGACGACCAGCGTCACCGGTTTCTGGGGCCATTCCTGGGCGTGGGCGAAGCAGGCCGTCAGGCCGATGGCCAGGGCGCCGAGCAGTTTCTTCATGGGCTGTCTCCGGAAAATTAAAAAAGGGGCGCCACTCGGGCATCGACCTTCGTGGTAGCGCTACCGTGGCATGCCCGAATGGTAGCGCTACCGTTTTCTGCGTCAAGTGCCCGTTGCTCAGGGTTTCTACCAATCAGGCGCTGGCCCGCTCGACGATCGAAAAGCCGATGTCCACCACCCGCTCGGGCACCGCGCGCCCCTCGGCGCGCTCCACGATGAAATGCGCCGCCTGCCTTCCGATGGCTGCGCTGTCGATGCGCACCGTGCTCAAGGCCGGATGCAGGTCGGCCGCGAACTCCAGGTCGCCGAAACCGACCACGGCCAGCTGCTGCGGCACCGCGACACCGCGCGCCTGGGCCTCGATCATCACGCCCAGGGCGAGCAGGTCGGAGCTGCAGAACACGGCGTCGATGCCCGGCGTGCCTGCGAGCAGCTCGGCCAGCGCGCGGCGCCCGCTCCCGAGCGTGGTCGGCGCGGGGACGTAGATCAGCGGCACCTCGGGCAGGCCGGCGGCGCGGGCCGCGTCGCAAAACGCCTGGTGGCGCCTGCGCGAGCGCTCGTCGTCCCCCGCCACCACCGCCAGCCGCCGGCGACCCCTGGCGCGCAGGAAATCGACCACCGCGCGTCCCACCTCGGCATGCGAGAAGCCCACCAGCATGTCCAGCGGCGTGGGCGTGAGGTCCCAGGTCTCGACCACCGGGATGCCGGCGGCCAGCAGGCGCCGGCGCCCCTCGGTCGAATGGAGGATGCCGGTCAGCACGATGCCGTCGGGCCGGCGGCCGATGATGGCTTCGAGCAGCGCGTCTTCGCGCGACTCGGCATAGCCGCTCTGGCCCAGCATGAGCTGGTACCCGTGCTCGGCCAGCGCCTCGGTGAGGGACTGCACGGTCTGCAGGAACACCGGCCCCGCGATCGTCGGCACGACCGCGGCCACCAGCCGGCTGCGCGTCGAGGCCAGCCCGCCGGCCATCACATTGCGCACGTAGCCCGTGCGGGCGACGGCGTCCGCGACCTTCCTGAGCACCTCGGGCGAGACCTGGGCCGGGGTGTTGAGCGCCCGCGACGCCGTGATGGGCGCGACGCCGGCCAGCTTGGCCACGTCGTGCAGCGTGACGGCGCCGCTGCCACGGCGGCTGCGACGTGCGGGGGAGGCCTCGGGGTTCATTGGCGCGATTCTAGTGGGACGATAGCGCTACCTTCACCCCTTCGGCAGAGGCTCGGCAAGAAAGGCGTGCGCGGCGCCGGAGCCTCCTTTCGGCTAGTGCTTCCGGTGAATGCTTCCGTTTGCAACGCGCAGTAGAGTCAATGCTCACCTACGGGACCGGACGCCATGGCCAAGCAGATCTACATCACGCGACGCGCTGCTTGCAAGCGGAGCGGGCAGCCGGTCGGCACGGCCTGAATGCCATGGACAACCTTGCCACCCTCACCCTGCCCGTCGCGGCCTGCCCGGCGACCGTGAGCAGCGACTGGCCCACGCAGCAGCCGGACTGGGCCGAGTTCGAATGCGCCGGCAAGCGCGCCCTGCCCGAAGGCCTGCGGCTGCACGACTACGAGATCGTCGGGCCCATCGGCGAAGGCGGCTTCGGCGTCGTCTACCTGGCCTGGGACCTGGCGCAGGAGCGCCACGTCGCGATCAAGGAATACCTGCCGGCGGTGCTGGCCGCACGTGCCAGCGCCTCCACCGCGGTGGTCGTCAAGTCGCCGCGCTACCGGGACAGCTTCCGCATCGGGCTGCGCGCCTTCGTCAACGAAGCGCGCATCCTGGCCCGCTTCGACCATCCCTCGCTGGTGCGCGTGCTGCAGCACTGGGAGGACAACGGCACGGCCTACATGGCGATGCCCTATTACCAAGGCCCCACGCTGGCACACGCGCTGGCCGAGCTGGGCCGCCCTCCCGAGGAGGCCGAGCTGCGCGCGTGGCTGCGGCCGCTGCTCGACGCGCTCGGCACGATGCACGCGCTGAGCTGCTATCACCGCGACGTCGCGCCCGACAACATCCTGCTCACCGACACCGGCCCCGTGCTGCTGGACTTCGGCGCCGCGCGGCGCGTGATCGACAGCGCCGGGCAGTCCTCGGCAGTGGTGTTCAAGCCCGGCTTCACGCCCATCGAGCAATACGGCGAACTCGCCTCGATGCGGCAGGGGCCCTGGACCGATCTGTATGCGCTGGCGGCGGTGGTGTATGCCGCGATCACCGGACAGCCGCCCATCTCGTCGATGGAACGCATGCCGGACGATCCCCTGCAGCCGCTGCGCGAACTCGCGCACGGCCGCTATGGCGAGCGCTTCCTGGCCGTCATCGACGCCGCGCTGTCGGTGCTTCCGCAGGACCGTCCGCAGAGCGCGGCCGAGTTCGCAGCCCGGATGGGCGCCGAGGCCCCGGCATGCGAGACGGGCGGCGATGCCGCCCGCGCGCCCAGTGAGCCGCCGGCGGTGGAGTCAGCAAAGGCGCCTGCGCTGCACGCCGTGGCCCGGGGTTTCGTGCCTGCGATCGCCCGGCCTGCGGCGCCCAGAGTCCAGCTCTTTGCGGCAATGCCGCCGCGCCCGCGCCCGACGCCGGCGCCGGTGCCCCGCAGCCGCTTCAAGCTCCCGGCGCTGGCGGCGACGGCGGCCGTACTGGTCGGCTTGGTAACCGCCGGGCACTACCGCGTCGGCGATCCGACGCGGACGGAACCGCCGATGGCCGTGCTGGCCACCATGCCTGCGACGCCGGCTCCGACGCCGGAACCCTCGGCTGCGGCGCCCACGGCGCCTGCTGTGCGGGTGGCAGCGATCCCCCCACCGCCGACACCGGCACTTGCGCCGGCCCAGGTGCAGCCCCCGCGCCTTCACGCCGTGCCACCGGCGCCGCTGGATGCACCGGAGTCCGCGGCGAACGTCCAGGCCTTGCCATTGCCTGGCCGCGCCGCGCTGCCGCCCGTCGCCCTTGCACCGGCGCGCGCCGATCCCTCGCCCGACAAGGCGTCGCGCGCTTCCGT
>DATFFA010000118.1:0-11654 GCA_035250605.1 Variovorax sp.
GTGCTGGCCTGGCTGCCGCAGGCGCGGGTGGGCGAGCTGCGGCGGCTGCAGCTCGCGGCGGCGCAGCACGAACGCCTGTTGTTCGTGTTCCGACCCGACACGGCCGCCCATTCGGCCTCGCCCGCCCGGCTGCGCCTGCGACTCGCCGCCTGCCCCGCAGACGCCGCGCAGATCGACGTCCACATCCTCAAGCGCCGCGGCCCGCCGCTGGCGGCGCCCCTGCAACTGCCGGCGCGCAGCGAGCGCATGACGGCCCTGCTCGCGGCCAGCCAGCTCCGGCGCAAGCTGCGCCAGCAGCAAGAGGGCGGGCTGCCACTCAAGACCGAAGGCGCGACCGTGCTCCGCCTCGCCCTCCACGCGGAAGAAGGCCATGCACTGGATCGCATTGCGCTGGCCGCCTGAGATCGCGGCCGCCCAGGAGGCGCCGCTGCCGTCCCCCGAGGCGCTCGGCTGGTGGGCCCTGCAGTTCACGCCGCGCGTCGCCTGGGTCGACGGCGAAGCCCTGCTGCTCGAAGTCTCGGCCTGCGAACGGCTGTGGGGCGGACGCCTGGCCCTGATGCGCGAGATCGCGCGGCTCAACCCGGTGCCGGAAGTCCCCGTGCAGCGCGCGCAGGGCGCGACCAGCCTGGTTGCGCTGGCGCGGCTGCGCATGTTCGCGCGCGGCGAGCAGCCGCCGTACGAGCTGCCCTCCGGCCTGCCGCTCGACACCTTGAGCGCAGCGCGCGATCACCTCGAGGTTTTGGCGCATCTGGGCTGCCGCAACTGGGGCGATGTCGAGAAGCTGCCACGCGGCGGCCTCACTCGGCGCTTCGGCAAGGCGCTGCGTGCCGCCCTCGACGTGGCCTACGGCCTGGCGCCCGACGGGCACGAGTGGCTGCAACTGCCCGACGTGTTCGAGCAGAAGCTGGAGCTGCCCGCGCTGGCCGAGGGTGCGCCCGAGCTCATGTGGTCGGCCAACCGCCTGCTGGCGGCGCTGCAGATCTGGCTGCGGGCGCGCCAGCGCGGCGCGGTGGCGATCGAGCTGCAATGGACGCTGGACCTGAAGCGGCTCAATGGCGTCACGCTGCCGTCGCACCAGCAGCTCACGGTGCGCACGGCCGAGCCCACGCAGGACATGGCGCACCTGCGGCGACTCCTGTCCGAGCGGCTCGCGCTCACGACGCTGGCCGCGCCGGCGAGCTGGCTGCGCCTGCGCTCGGTCGAGACCGCGCCCTGGGCCGGCGCCAGCACCAGCTTCCTGCCCGAGGACAACCGCAAGGGCGACAAGCTGCACGAGCTGATCGAGCGGCTCAGCGCGCGGCTGGGGCCGCAGCAGGTGCTGCGCGCGGTCGCCCAGGCCGACCATCGGCCCGAGTGCAAGCAGGCGTGGCGGCCTGCATTGCACAAGCCGCAGGCTGCTGCCTCGCCGCCGCCGCCTTCGCGGTCGGCGGCTCGGCCGACGCCGGAGCGCCCCAAGGCGGCCGATGGCCCCGTCGGGGAGCAGGGGACCCTCTACCCGTCCTGGCTGCTGCGCGAGCCCTTGCGGCTGGAGGTGCGCGACGGCCATCCCTGCTTCCGCGGCGTGCTGCGCAAGCGGGTCGGGCCGCAGCGGCTGGAGGCCGGCTGGTGGGGCGGCCCGGGGCAGGGCGCGGAGGAGGGCGGCCACCCGGCCGTGCGCGACTACTACATCGCCGAGAGCCCGGAGGCGGGCCTGGTCTGGATCTTTCGCGAGCGGCCCTCGGCCTTCCTGTCCGACGAGGCGCCGCGCTGGTTCCTGCAGGGGCTCTACGCCTGAGAGGACGAGGCCATGCCCGAACTCAGCGACAAGCAGATCCTGAAGCGCAAGCGTGCCTCGGCCACGGTGCATGCCTTGCCGCCGCGGCCGCCGCAGCCGGAAGCGGGGCCGCCTGTGCCGCCGGGGCTGCCGGTACTGCCGGCCTATGCCGAGCTGCACTGCCTCACGAACTTCAGCTTCCAGCGCGGGGCCTCGCATCCCGAAGAGCTCGTGCAGCGCGCCTATGCGCTCGGCTACGAGGCGCTCGCCATCACCGACGAATGCTCGGTGGCCGGCGTGGTGCGCGCGCACGAAGCGCTGCGGGAGCTTCTCGAGACGCTCGATCCTTCGCAGCAGCATCCTTTCCGGCTGCTGTTCGGCAGCGAGTTCCGCTTCGAGCGCTTCAAGCTGGTGGCGATCGCGCACGATCTCGAAGGCTGGGGCAACCTCTGCGAGTTCATCACCGCCGCGCGCACCACGGCCGCCAAGGGCAGCTACCACGTGAGCTGGGACGACAGCGACCTCGCCTCGCTGCGCCATTGCGAAATCCTCTTCGTGCCCCTGCGCACGCCCGGCGCCATGCCCGACGCCGAAGCGCTCTGCGCCGACGTGGCCCAGGTCGCGCGCCTCTTCGCGGCTCCAGGCTCAGGTCTCTGGATCGCGGCCGAGCTGCCCAACGAACTCGACGACGACCTCTGGCTCGTCACGCTGCTGCAGGCAGGCGCGAAGACCGGCGTGCCGCTGGTGGCGGCCGGCGATGTGCACATGCACGTGCGCTCGCGCAAGCCGCTGCAGGACGTGATCACGGCCGTGCGCGAGGGCAGGCCGGTCGCCGAATGCGGCTTCGCGCTGCAGCCCAATGCCGAGCGGCACCTGCGCTCGCGGCTGCGCCTGGCAAACCTCTATCCGGCCGAGCTGCTGGCCAACACGCTCGAAGTCGCGCGGCGCTGCAGCTTCGACCTGAACGTGATCCGCGAGCACTACAAGTACCCGCTCGAGAACGTGGCGAACGGCGAGACGCCCGCGCAGACGCTGGTGCGCAAGACCTGGGAAGGGGCGCGCGAGAAGTATCCGCAGGGCATTCCGGAGAAGGTGCGCGGGCAGATCCAGCACGAGCTCGACCTGGTCATCGAGATGCACTACGAGATGTTCTTCCTCACGGTGGAAGACATCGTTCGCTTCGCGCGCTCCCAGGGCATCCTGTGCCAGGGCCGCGGTTCCTCGGCCAATTCGGCGGTCTGCTACTGCCTGGGCATCACCGCCATCGACCCCGAGACCGGCCACCTGCTGTTCGAGCGCTTCCTGAGCCGCGAGCGCCGCGAGCCGCCCGACATCGATGTCGACTTCGAGCACCAGCGGCGCGAGGAGGTGATCCAGTACATCTACCGGAAATACGGCCGCGAGCGGGCCGCCATCGCCGCGGTCGTGATCTGCTACCGCTCGCGCAGCGCGCTGCGCGACGTGGGCAAGGCGCTGGGCATCGATGCGCGCCTGGTCGACGAGTTCGCCAAGGACCACTACTGGTTCGACGGCGTGGTGCTCGACCAGCGGCTGCAGGAGGCGATGCAGCGCACGGGCGTGCAGGAAGCCATGCCCCGGCTGCTGCAGTGGATCGAGCTCACGCAGCAGCTGCGCGGATTCCCGCGCCACCTGAGCCAGCATGTGGGCGGCTTCGTGCTCACGCAGAGCAAGCTCACGCGCCTGGTGCCGGTGGAGAACGCCTCGATGAAGGATCGCTCCGTCATCCAGTGGGAGAAGGACGACCTCGAGGCCATGGGCATGCTCAAGGTCGACGTGCTGGCCCTGGGCATGCTGAGCGCGATCCGGCGCACGCTGGCCCTGGTCAACGGCTGGCGCGGCACGGCGATCGAGATGCACCACATTCCGAACGACGACGAAGCCGTGTTCGACATGATCTGCGATGCCGACACCATCGGCGTGTTCCAGATCGAGAGCCGCGCGCAGATGTCGATGCTGCCGCGCCTGCGCCCGCGCAGCTACTACGACCTGGTGATCGAGGTCGCCATCGTGCGGCCCGGCCCGATCCAGGGCGGCATGGTGCATCCGTACCTCAAGAACCGCGAGAAGGTGCGCAAGGGCGGCGAGATCGACTACCGCTATCCCGACCTCATCCCGGCGCTGGGCCGCACCCTCGGCGTGCCGATCTTCCAGGAGCAGGTGATGCAGATCGCGATGATCGCGGCCCGGTTCACGCCCGACCAGGCGGACCGGCTGCGCCGCTCGATGGCGGCCTGGAAGCGCAAGGGCGGCGTCGAGAAGTTCCGCGAGCCCCTGGTCGAAGGCATGGTCGAGAACGGCTACGAGCGCGGCTTTTCCGAATCCATCTTCAAGCAGGTCCAGGGCTTCGGCGAATACGGCTTCCCCGAAAGCCATGCCGCCAGCTTCGCGCTGCTGGTGATCGTGAGCAGCTGGCTCAAGCTGCACGAGCCCGCCTGCTTCCTGGCCGCGATGCTCGATTCGCAGCCGATGGGCTTCTATTCGCCCTCGCAGCTGGTGCAGGATGCGCGCCGGCATGGCGTCGAGGTGCGTCCCGTGGATGTGACGATGAGCGATCTGGACTGCACCCTGGAAACCCCGGCTGTGGCTCCTGTCCCTTTCGGGGGATCGGGGCAGCAGCCTGCGCAATCCATCCCGCCCCGCTTCGACACCCGCCGAGGCAACCCCCACCCGCCCGCCATCCGCCTCGGCCTGCGCCGCATCGCCACCCTCAGCGAAGCCGGCGCCGCCCGCATCCTCGAAGCCCGCGCCCAGTCCCCCTTCACCAGCACCGAAGACCTCGCCCTGCGCGCCGAGCTCGATGCCAAGGACATGGCCGCGCTCGCCGCGGCCGATGCGCTGCTGGCACTCTCCGGCCACCGGCGCCAGCAGGTCTGGGATGCCACCGCGCAACGGCGCGCGCCGGCGCTGCTCAAGGGCGTGCCCATCCTCGAGCGCGCGCTGCAGCTGCCCCTGGCGCCCGAGGGCGAGGAGATCGTCGGCGACTACGCCTCGCTGGGCTTCACGCTGCGCCGCCATCCGCTGGCGCTGCTGCGCCCGCGGCTCGCGCGCATGCAGCTCAGCAGCGCCGAGCAGCTGCGCGACCTGCCCAGCGGCCGGACCGTGCGCGCCTGCGGCATCGTCATGGGCCGCCAGCGTCCGCAGACCGCCAACGACACCATCTTCGTCACGCTCGAGGACGAGACCGGCAACGTCAACGTGATCGTCTGGAAGCACGTGGTCGAGGCCTGGCGCGAGCCGCTGCTGAAGTCGCACCTGCTCGCGGTGCAGGGCACCTGGCAGCGCGACGTGGACAGCGGCGGCGAGGTGCGGCACCTGGTGGCCACCGGCTTCAGGGACCTGACGCCGCTTTTGGGACGGATCGCCAAGAGCAGCAGGAGCCGGGACTTTCATTGAGGCCGCGGCTGCCGCTCGGCGAAGCCCGCCATGCGCACGGCCGCACCGCCTTGGTGCCGCTTCCCGGTGCAAACCCGGGGAGGACAAAAGCGCCGAAATTAAGTATTCTCTACATTAATTTGTAGACGTCTCTTACTTAACCGCCCCGCACGCTTTCTGCAGCGTCGCATCGTGCAAGCCGCCGTCACCCACGAGGAAATCCATGACCGCCTACGCCTACAACGCCTGGTACCCGCTCGCCTGGTCGCGGGACATCGGACGCGAGATCGTCGCGCGCCGCGTGCTCGAGGAGGATCTCGCGGTCTACCGCACGGAGGAGGGCGCCGTCGCCGCGCTCGAGGACGCCTGCCCGCACCGGCTGGCGCCCTTGACCATCGGCCGGCTCCAGGGCGATGCCATCCAGTGCGGCTACCACGGCCTCACCTTCGACTGCAGCGGCCGCTGCGTGCACGCGCCGGGCATGCCGCGCGTGCCGGAGAGCTTTCGCGTGCGCAGCTATCCCACGGCCGAGAGCATGGGCATGGTCTGGGTGTGGATGGGCGACGCAGAGAAGGCCGACCGCAGCCAGGTGTTCCGCCTGCCGCAATACGACGACCCCGCCTACAGCGTGGTGCAGGGCGACGCGCTGCTCGTGCAGGCCAACTACTTGAGCCTGGCCGACAACCTCTGCGACCCGACCCACGTGGTCTACGTGCACCAGACCACCCTGGCCAGTGCCGGCCGCGAGGAGACGCGCGTGCAGCACGAGCGCCAGGGCAACAAGGTCGTGACCTGGCGCTGGGTGATCGACGGCCCGTTGATGCCGATCTTCGAAGGCCTCAAGGACTTCGGGGGCAACGTGGACCGTTGGCACTACTACCACTACCACGCGCCCAGCATCGCGGTGATCGACTTCGGCTCCGCACGCACCGGCACCGGCGCGCCCGAGGGCAACCGGGACGACTGCATCCAGATGTACGCCTGCCACTTCATCACGCCCGTCGACCAGCGCAGCTGCATCCAGCACTGGCTGTGCCTGAAGAACTCGCCGGCCGACCCGGTGATCGACGAGCGCCTGCGCAGCAACCTGCGCATGGCTTTCCAGGAGGACAAGCGCATGCTCGAGGCGATCCAGCGCAACGAGGACAAGCCGCGCCAGTGGCACCGCATCAACCTCGGCCTCGACGGCTCCTCCATCAAGATGCGACGCATCGTCGAGGAAATGGCCGCCGGCAACGGCTGAGCCTGCTTCCCTTCCGCTTCCAGCCCCACCCGCCAGAAAGGACTCCGCCATGACCCTCCTGCTTTCCGCGTCCGCCCGCCTGCTGGCGGCCAGCCTCTGCCTCGTGGGCGCGCACGCCGCCGCGCAGGGCACGATCAAGATCGGCGAGATCAACAGCTACAAGGCCCTGCCGCAGAACCTGGTGCCCTACAAGCAGGGCTGGCTGCTGGCGCAGGAAGAGATCAATGCCGCGGGCGGCGTGCTGGGCGGCCGCAAGCTGGAGACCGTGTTCCGCGACGACAACGGCAACCCCGGCGACGCAGTGCGCATGGCCGAGGAGCTGCTCGCGCGCGAGAAGGTCGACATCCTCTCGGGCGTGACGCTTTCGCACGTCGGGCTGGCGCTGACCGACTTCGCCAAGCAGAAGAAGACCTTCTTCCTCGCCTCGGGCCCCTTGAGCGACAAGGTCGTGTGGGACAACGGCAACCGCTACACCTACCGCCTGCGCTCCGGCACCTACGCACTCTCGGCCTCGGTGATCGGCGAGGCCGTCAAGCTGAAGAAGAAGCGCTGGGCGCTGGTCTACCCCAACTACGAATATGGCCAGGCGGCGGTGGCGGCCTTCAAGGAGAACATGAAGAAGGCCCAGCCCGACGTCGAGTTCGTGGCCGAGCAGTCGCCGCCGCTCGGCAAGATCGACGCCGGCGCGGTGGTGCAGGCGCTGGCCGACGCCAAGCCCGACGCCATCTTCAACGTGATGTTCGGCAGCGACCTGACCAAGCTCGCGCGCGAGGGCAAGACCCGCGGCCTGTTCGAGGGGCGCGAGGTGGTGAGCCTGCTGACCGGCGAGCCCGAATACCTCGACCCGCTGAAGGACGACGCGCCCGCCAACTGGATCGTCACCGGCTACCCCTACGCCAACATCGACACGCCCGAGCACAAGGCCTTCCTCGCCGCCTACCAGAAAAAATACAACGACTACCCGCGCCTGAACTCGGTGGTGGGCTATGCCACGGTGAAGGCGATCGCCGCCGGCGTGCAGAAGGCCGGCTCGACCGATACCGAGAAGCTGATCGCCGCCTTCAAGGGCCTGCAGTTCGACTCGCCCTTCGGCCCGGTGGTGTTCCGGCCTCAGGACAACCAGTCGACGCTCGGCATCTTCGTCGGCCGCACCGCGGTGAAGGACGGCAAGGGCGTGATGCCCTCGGGCACCTACCTCGACGGCGCGAAGCTGCAGCCGGCCGAAGAGCAGATCCGCAAGCTGCGCAATCCCTCGTAGGCGCGGCATGAGCGCGACCCTCCCGCCGATCGGCTGCAACGGCCGCGGCGCGCAGGCCTCTTCGCCGGAGCGGCCGGTGTCGCTGGCCGAGCCGCCCATCGAGGAGCAGTTCCGCCTGGTGCGCGAAAGCGGCGCCTTCGACTGCTTCGACCGCCTGCCGATGCCGGGCCAGGTCGATACCTACCTGCGCTGCATCGAGCGCTTCGGCCTGCCGGTGCACACCGCGAGCTGGTTCTATGCGCTCGGGCGCGACGAGCCGCTGCTCGCCGACAAGCTGCGCCTGGCCGCCGAGGTCGGCGCCCGCACCCACAACATCATGCTGCACTGGCACGATGCGACGGGCCGGCCCATCGGCAACGACGAGGTGGCGGACTTCTACCTGCGCGCCTACGACGAGGGCATGGCGCGCGGCGTGGAGCCGGCCTTCGAGCTGCACGTCAACATGTGGAGCGAGGACCCGCGGCGCGTCGCGCCGGTGGCCGAGGCGGTGCGCCGGCGCGGCATCCCCTTCCACTTCACGCTGGACTACAGCCATGGGATCTTCAAGATCGGCAATGCGCAGGAGCTGGCGATCTGCGGGCTGACCGAAGACGTCGCTGCCGGCCGCGCGGTGCTCGACCCTTTCCAGCCCGGCAACTTCGTCGACCAATGGCTCGAGATGGGCATCGTGCGCTGGCTGCAGGTGCGCAGCGTGGCGCCGAACGGCCCGCGCAACATCTGGTCGCTGGGCGATTCGGGAGAGGCGGTCGCGGCCGTGCCCGAGCATTCGATCTTCCCGTACGCCAAGGGCGAACCGGGACGCGGCATCCTCTATCCGTTTACCGAGCCGGCGCCCGGCGAGTGGCATTCGCCCTGGGACGCGAATGCGCTCGCCTGCACGCGCGAGGTGGTGCGCAAGGTGCTGGCCTACCACCGCAGCCACGAAAACTCGCCGCTGCGCTGGATCACCACCGAGATGATCAACCTGCCCGACTACGCGCACAACGCGCGCTTCTCGCTGATCGGCCAGAACGCGGCGATCGCGCGCTTCGTGCGCGAGCAGTGGGCCGCGCTGGGCTGACTATTTTTTCTTGGTGGGTGCCTTGCGACGCGGCTTGGTCGTGGCTTGCGGCTCGGCCGTCTCTGCCGCCTCGTCGCGCACTGCCAGCATGCCCAGCACCACATCGCAGATGTGCGCGCGCCAGGCCGCGCGCCGCCGCGGGCTCATCAAATCCGCGCCGATCCAGGTGGCGCAGGTGTACTGGTTCGAGAGGTAGAAGAAGCCGAGCGACATGATGGTCATGAGCACATGCTCGGACGACACGTCGCGGCGGAACACGCCCCGCGCCTGCCCGCTCTCCAGCAGGGTCGAGACCGTCTGCACCAGCGGCAGCGTGGTGCTCTCGACCACCTGCGGCGCCTGCCGGATGTGCTTGCCGCGCAGCAGGTTCTCGTTCATCAGCAGGCGCACCAGGTTCGGATGCGAGAGGTAGTGGTCCCACGAATGCAGCACCAGCTGGCGCATGCCTTCCACAGGATCTTCGGGCGTCACGAACTCGCGCTGCGCGCCGATCATGTCCTCGTAGATCTTTGCCAGCACCGCCTGGTAGAGCCGCTCCTTGTTGCCGTAGTAGTAGTACAGCATGCGGTCCACCGTGCCGGCCGCGGCGCTGACGCGCTCGATGCGCGCGCCGGCGAAGCCATGCTCGGCGAACTCTTCGACGGCCGCGTCGAGGATGCGCGTCTCCAGCAGGTCCGTGCGCTCGCGCCGCAGGCGCCGCCGCGTGGGGCCGCCTTCCGCGATCGGCACGGGCTCGTCCGTGCGTGCGGCGGGGCGGCCGGTGCGAGGGGCTGAAGGGGATCGTTCAGGCACGGCGGAGGCGCTCCTTGTCGTTCGGGTCCGGGCGGCAGATGGTGATGCATTCTCTCGCATGGCACGCGAGGCATGGACCGGTCGGACCCTTGGTGCATGAACGCGACACCGGCGGCGCGAACGCCGGCAGGCATGTGCCGAGTTTGCTGCTGAATGCCACCTGGGCGGAAACCGGCGAGCGCGCCTGACCGGCCCTGGGGTGGGCGCTGAGCGGCCCTGTCACTGGATCCGGACGACCTCGGCCTGGGGTCGCGCCTGCGGTTCCAGGCTGGAGCTGCGCATGAGCTTCTCGCCCTCGCGGTAGAAGTACCAGCAGCCGTCGTCGGGGTTGCGCGCCTCGGAAAGCCGGCTCGGCGGCGCCGGGTTGAACTTCGCGCACAGGGCGCCGTCGTCCTTGAGTTCCCAGCGGCCCGAACCGTTGACCGAAACGCTGGTGATGCTCTGGCTGTTGAAGAAGACCCGGCCGCCGTCGCGCAGGTCGAAGCGGATCATGTTGCCGGCCGCGGTCTCCTTCAGGGTGTGGGTCTTGCCCACGAGGAGCTGCTGCAGCTCGTTGCGGTCGAGGAACTTGCGCGATGCGGAAGAGGGCTGGGCGGAGGAGGGCGCAGGCGCTGACGGCGTCAGGGCTGCCACGGGCGCCTGCGGCTGAGGCTGGATCGGGGTCTGCGGCGTGGTCTGCGGCGGCGGCCGCGGCGCGGGCTGTACGGCCGCTGGCGGCGCTGATGGGGGCTGCTGCACCGCCGAGGGCGCCGCGGCGGCGACCTGGGTATCGCTCTCGCGCCGGGCTTGCGCAAGCAAGCTGTCGATGTCCTTCGGCCTTGCATCTCGGCCAGTGGGTGCCTGTGCCTGTGCCTGTGCCACGGCAGCCAGGGCGGCGGACGGCGTGGCTGCGATCGGCGGGTTCTCGGCCGCCGGCCTGCGGGATGTCGGGTTGAAGCTGAAGTTGGAGGTCAGCGAGGTGTTCACCCAGGGCAGCTGGCGCTGCCTGGTCTCGCTCAGCACCCGCACGCGCACGTTCTTGAACATCTGCTCGACTTCCAGGCCGGGGACCATGATCTCGTCGGCCAGGTTGCGGGTGTAGATGCTGTTGCGGCCGGCCGGGCCGTCCTCGGCCGGCGCGCCGGGTGCCGAGGCGAAGGCGATCAGCGTGCCGCGCGCGCCCATCTCGGCCAGGCCGCCGGCCGAGCGGACATTGCGCGTCTTTGCCGCGAACGGGTTGTCGCGGCAGGCGTCGAGGATCACGATGCGGGGGTACGAGCCCACCTTGTCGATCTTGCTGAGGAACAGCTCCTCGATGTCGACCGACTCGTCCTTCACCTCTTCCTGGTCGCGCAGGTTGATGTCCACCGGCAGCAGGTAGTTGCGCCCGTCGATCTGCACGCCGTGGCCCGCGTAGTACAGCACCGCGATGGCATCGTCCTGCTGGACCATGCGCGCGAATTCGCGCAGCGCCCGCCTGAACTGGAGCACGCCGACATTGAGCTGCAGGTTGACCTCGAAGCCCAGCTTGCGCAGGTTGCCGGCGATCAGGCGCGCATCGTTCACGGGGTTGTCGAGCGGGACCTTGGGGTATTGGCTGTTGCCGACGACCAGGGCGATGCGCTTCTCAGGGGGGCGCTCCTGGGCGTGCGCCGGCAGGACCACGAACTGCAGCGCAGAGGCGAGCGCGAGCGACAGCATCCAGAGGAGCCGGGAAACGAGCGGAGTCGTCGAGCCGAAGCTGTTCATGGCGCGGACTATCTACCTGCGCCGCTCGGATCGCAATGCGTATTTGCGGCGCGAACAATGGCGGCTGCCGGGCATGCGCTGGATGCGGATGCCAGACGAAGAAGGAAGGGCGGGCGCGAGGGAAGAAGCGGCCTCCTTGGGAGGGGCGCTCCGCCGGGCGTTCCTCGGTGGCTATTTCCAGTTGGCAGCCAGCAGCGGCGCCAAGCTGTTCTGATGGTCCTGCGGCAGGGTGGTCTGACCGGCCGGCGGGGGCGCGAAGCTGGCCATGGCCTGCACCAGGTTCTGGACCATGGTGTCGATCAGCACATGGCCGTCGCTGGTCCTGAATTCCTCGACGTGGTAGCCGCTGCCCGCGTACCAGCTGTTGAGGGTGAGCTTGTCGTTGGTGCCGATGATGCTCAACTCCAGGTCGTTGCCGGCTTGGCGG
>DATFFA010000119.1:0-2234 GCA_035250605.1 Variovorax sp.
CCGGCCTGCGCGCGGCGGTCCAGCTCCAGCGCCAGCACCACGCCCTCGCCGGCCGGCGTGTCGACCGCGAACGCGGCGCCGAAGCCCGGTCGCAGGGCGGGATGGGCGCGCTCGGCGCTCCATTCGAGGTCCTGCGGATAGTGGTTCTCGCCGTGGACGATGATCAGGTCTTTCAGCCGGCCGGTGACGAACAGCTCGCCCCGGTCCAGGAAGCCCAGGTCGCCGGTGCGCAGCCAGGGGCCGCTTCCGTCCGCCAGGTGGCCGCCGAAGGTGGCTTCGCTGGCCTCGGGCTGCATCCAATAGCCGCCGCCCACGCCGGGCGAGCGCACCCAGATCTCGCCGATGCGGCGATCGGCGCAGGCGTGCTGGTTCTCGTCGACGATCAGGATCTCGGTGGCCTGCATGGCCTGCCCGCAGCCCACCAGGTCGCGCCCCTGCGCCGACCCGTCCGGCAGCGGCTCGAAGCGATGGGCCAGCAGGGCCGCCGGGTCGGCGGACACGATGCGCGGCGGCGCCTCCAGCTTTCCTGCGCTCACGCCCAGCACCGCCTCGGCCAGGCCGTAGGAAGGCGCGAACACCTCGGGGGCCATGCCTGCGGCACCGAAGACCGCGAGCACGCGCTCCACCGTGGCCGCCTTGATCGGCTCGGCGCCGCAGTTGAGCGAGACCAGGCTGTCCAGGCGCGCGCCCAGCGGCTTGTCGCCGAGGGCCTGCAGACAGGCGGCGAAGGCCGATTCCGGCGCGCCCGTGTGCGTGATGCGGTGGGTCTCGATGGCATCCAGCCAGCGCAGCGGCCGGCGCAGGAAGGCCAGCGGCGACATCAGGTAGCCGGTGGCGCCCGCCACCACCGGCGCCAGCACGCCGAAGGCGAGGCCGTAGTCGTGGAAATGCGGCAGCCAGCTGAGCGAACGCGAGGCCGCGCTGCCGCGGCCCGCGGCGATCAGCGCGCGCACGTTGGCCAGCACGTTCGCATGCGAGAGCCGCACGCCGCGCGGCTCGGAGGTGGAGCCCGAGGTGTATTGCAGGTAGGCCAGCGTCTGGGCCTCGAGCGCCGGCGGGGTGAAGTCCTGCTGCGCCGCGGCCAGCTGCGCCGCATCGGGCAGCGCGGTCCAGCGCGCCATCGCGAAGGTGGCCGGGTCCAGCGCGGTGGCCGCGGCATCGAGCAGCGTCGCGCTGGTCAGCACCAGGGCTGCACGCGAATCGGCGATCACGCTGCGCAGGCGAGGCGCGGCGTGGTGCAGGCGGATCGGGTCGGGCGCAGGCACCGGCACCGCCACCCGGCCGCTGAGCATGCACGCCCAGAAGACCCGCACGAAGTCCAAGCCCGGCGGGAAGGCCAGCAACACGCGGTCGCCCGGGCGGGTCGCGGCCGCAAGCCAGGCCGCGATGCCGTGCACCTCGTCGCGCAGTTGCGCGTAGCTGCTCTGCTGCGCGAGCGACAGGTCGTCCGTGAGAAAACCATAAGCGAGCTGCGCCGGCAGCGTTCTACATTGCGCCTCGAAGGCAAGGGCCAGCGTGTCTTGTGACATTCGGGTGGCGGCGGGCAACAGGCTTTCGAGCGACGGGGAATTGAACATGTGGAGGGGGGCCTTGGCCGGTGGAGGGATGTGTCCCATCGCGCTGGACGACGGCACAAAACCAAGGCGTTCTGCCATTATGTTGCGCTGCAACACGCAGGTCATCTTCGGCGATTGATTGGCGGTGTTGTCCGACAAGGCAGGTTCCACGGCCGGTGCAGCGACAGCGTCACTGGAACTTGCGATCACTCGCGGCATGGAAGCCGGCATCTTCATCGCCCGCTACGAGGCAGCCGTGGCTCGACCCCGCGCCGCCGCGCGCGCTCACTTCCACTCGAAGAACTCGCCGCGTGTATTGCCCTCGGAATCGACCTCGAACTCGAACAGCACCGCCAGGCTGTTCAGGGCCGCCCACTTGGGCGAGGTCGTCTGGCAGTACACCGCGCCGCGGTAGCTCACCGCCCCGTCCTTCTGGAATGTCCCCACGCCTTGGCCGACCCAGCTCAGCACATCGCCATCCCGGCTCATCGTGATGCCCTGCCCTTCGCCGAACAGGGAGCCGTCGGGCCGCACGACCGCCACGTAGGTGCCGGTCTCGGTATCGGCCACCCCGAGCAGCGAGCCGCTGCTCTGGAACGAGGTCTCCATCTTCGGCGCGCCGCCCACACTGGGCAGCACCCGCTGCGTCGTCACCCTGCCCCGGCCTTCACCAATGCG
>DATFFA010000120.1:0-12300 GCA_035250605.1 Variovorax sp.
GCTCCTGGCCGTGCTCGGCCTCGCGGCCCTGTGGGTGGGCGGCGAGCGCGGCGCGTCCGCGGCCGGCCTGGGCCGGGTGAACCTGGCCGAGGTCGAGAAGGCGCTCGCACCCTTCCCCGAGGTCGAGGTGGTCGCGGCACCGGGCGGGCAGTTCGGCGTGAAGGGCTATGTCGAATCGAAGCAGCGCCGCGAGACCCTGCAGCGCGCGATGGCGCCCTTCGGCGGCAAGGTCGCCGTCAACGTGCATTCGGCGGAAGACATGGTCGAGCAGGCGCGGCGCTACGTCGGCGACCCCGGCGTGGCCGTCACCTACACGGGCCAGGGCCGCCTGGTGCTGAGCGGCACGGTGGAGGATGCCGCGGTGCGCCAGAAGATCCGGCGCCTGAGCGAGGACCTGCATCCTGCCGTGCTGGTTTCCGACAAGGTGCAGTACCGCGAGAAGCCGCAGCCCGACAACAAGGACGCCGACCTGCGCGCGCAATGGCAGGGCTGGCAGAGCGTGCTGCCCGCGCGCATGGTGAGCATCACCGAGGACGGCAACGGCCTGCGCCACATCCAGCTGTCCAACGGCAACCGCTACTACGAGGGCTCGGTGCTGCGCTCCGGCGCCGAGCTCAAGCGCATCGACGCCGACGGGCTGGTCCTGAGCGGCGGCGTGCCCAACAACGGCAAACCTGCGAGGTGAGGAGATGCATGCACGAAGGCACTCCGCGCCCGCCTCCCGATTTCATGCGGCGACAGCGACCCTGCGCGCCGCGTGGAATGGCTTCGTCCTACCCGGACGGGGCTTTCAAACCGCAGTGATTCCCCATCAACCAGGAGTAATGAAATGGCAGGCTCTGTCGACAACTCGATCCAGCAAATGAACCAGGCCGCGGCCGACAACGCGCGCCTGATGTCCGCCAGCATGGCGGCATCGACCAGCATCCAGGGTGCGGCCTCCACCGCCCACACGGTGAACGGTGCCAGCGCCGCCGGCGGCGAAGTCGCCAAGTCCACCGGCAACGACATCCGCCAGTCGGCGAAGTCGTCCTGATGGCCCCGGGTCGCGCGCTGCTTCCCCAGGAGCATCGCGCGGCCGTTTCTTCCTTCCGCAGGAGCTGAACCATGACCGATCCCATCGCGTCGGCCGCCGCCAGTGCGCCGCCGCCCGAAGTCGCCGGGCCGGGCGCGGCCCAGCAGCAGCAGCAACAACAGGGCGCGGGCAACACGCGCTTCGATCCGGGCGACACCCGCATGTTCGCCAACATGATGCAGGGCGTGCAGGCCCCGCCGCCGGCCGTGGCCGGGCCCAGCGCCATCGGCGACGCGGCCAAGTCGCTGGCCGCGCAGTTCTCGGGCAACGTGCGCTCCTACGAGGAGATGCGCCACAGCATGCTCGAGTCCATCGACCTGTCGGACCCGATCAAGACCATGTTCGTGATGACCGACCACGCGATGGAGGCGCACATGATGTTCGCCAAGATGCACATCTCCACCGGGCTGGCCAGCGCCGCGACCAGCCTGTTCGGCACGCTGCTGAAGAACCAGCAGTGAGGCAGCCGTGAACCCCATCGCCTTCATCGCCCGCATCCGCTGGCTGGCCGTCTTGCTGCTGCTCTTCGCGCTGGCCGGCTGCAAGGTCCCGCTGTACTCCAACCTCAACGAGCAGGAGGCCAACGAGATCGTGGCCGCGCTGTCCGGCGAGGGCATCGACGCCGCCAAGAGCAAGCTCGAAGGCACGAGCTGGCAGGTCGAAGTGGAGCAGGGCCGCCTGGGCCAGGCACTCGACGTGCTGCGCACGCAGGGCCTGCCGGCCGAGCGCTACACCACCATGGGCGAGGTGTTCCAGAAGCAGGGCCTGGTGTCCACGCCTTCCGAGGAGCGCATGCGCTACATCTACGCCGTCTCGCAGGAGCTGTCGCAGACCCTGCGCAATGTCGATGGCGTGGTCGCGGCGCGCGTTCACGTGGTCATTCCGGCCAACGATCCCTTGTCCGAGAAGATCCGGCCCTCGTCGGCGGCGGTCTTCATCAAGCACCGGCCCGACGTGGACCTGCGCCTGCTCGCGCCGGCCGTGAAGGACATGGTGGCGCACAGCATCGAAGGCCTGACGCACGACCAGGTCTCGCTCTCGCTGTTCGAGGCGCGCCGGTCCGCGGCGACGCCGGCGGCTCACGCCGCGACGCAGCCGCTGGTGCTGGGCCTGTTCTCCACGCAGACGGCGATGCTGCTGCTCGGCCTGCTGCTCGCGGCGGCCGTGTGCCTCATGGTGCTGCCCGGCCTGCTGCGCCGCCAAGGCCTGGATTGGCGCAGCTGGTCGCGCAGCCAGGTCTTCAGGCGCTGAAGGCTTCCGCACGCCCATGCCGGTCGCCGCCGAAACCAGCCCGCCCCAGGCCGCCCCGGGCCCGATGGACCTGGTGCGCCTGGTGATGCGCTTCAACCTGCATCCCGAGCACGACCTGCATCCCAGCTGGCTGCCCGCTCACTGGCCCGCGCAGCACCGCGTGCCCGCGAGGCTGGGGGAGGGCGGCCGCGCGGTGCTGGCCGATCTGCTGCGGCGCGACCAGGCGCCACCGTCCTCGGCGGACTACAACTTCGATTCGCGCCTCAAGCGCCTGGCCCTGCTCGATGCGCGCGCGCTGCGCCGGCTCGCCGCCTACCTCGGCTTCTGCGCCCACCTGCCGCTGTTCCGGCTGCGCGCGGGCGCGGGCCGGCAGCTGCGCCGCCAGGCTTGCCGCTTCGATGCCGACGCGGCGGACTTCGTGCTGGAGCGCGTGCCCCAGCTCGGCGAGCTGCGCATGAACCACTCGACCCTGGAGCAGCGCCCCATCGCCGCCGGCCGCATCGTGCTGGAGCGCGGCCATCGCCTGCTGCTGGGCGCCTTCGCGCCCGAGGGCGAGGCGGTGCTGCGCCGCCTGCAGCACAAGCTGCCGCGGCGTGTCTCTTCGCTGGCGCTGCCTCGCTTCGAGCCGCACCAGGCCCGCCAACTCCACGAGCTGATGCTCTCCTGCATCGTTCCCGAAAGACTGCCGCAATGGGACTGGCTTTTCTGATCACCACCGAGAACCTGCAGCTCCTGAGCGAGCGCAAGGTGCTCAAGGAACACGAGTACGCCGCCCTGCTCGACGCCTCGGCCGTGGTCGAGACCGCGCGCCGCGAGGCGCGGCACATCTCGCGGCAGGCGCAGCAGGAGGCGGAGGCCAGCCGCCGCCAGGGCTACGAGCAGGGCCTGCAGCAGGCCAAGGCCGAATACGCGACGCAGCTGGTGTCCGAGGCGCTGGCGGCGGAGCGCCAGATGCAGGCGCTGCGCACGTCGATGGCGCAGATCGTGGTCAAGGCCGTGGGGCAGTTCGTCGCCGGCGCCGATCCGGCCGCGCTGTTCGAAGCCGCGCTGCTGCGCGTCGACACGCTGATCCGCAGCGAGCCTTTCGTGACCGTGCGCGTCGCGCCGGCCCAGGAAGCGACGCTGCGCGAAGTGCTGGCGCGGCTGCGCCACGAGGCGCAATGGACCATGAGCCTGAGCCTCGCGCCCGACCCCACGCTGGCACCCGGCGCCTGCGTGGTGCAGACCGCCTCGGGCGTGCTGGAGATCGGCGTCGAGGCCCAGCTCGAGGCCTTCCGCCGCGCGGTGGAGCGCGGCGGCCTGCTGCCCGCGGCAGGAGCTGCGTCATGAGCCGGGGGGGGCCGGCCGCCAGCGCCCTCGACATCGTCGCCGACCTCGAGCAGGCCTTCGGGCGCATCACGCCGGTGGCCATGCGCGGGCGCGTGAGCAAGGCGGTGGGCATGCTGATCGACGCCTCCGGCATCCAGGCCCACGTGGGCGAGCTGTGCGAGCTGGTCACGCCGGGCGAGCCGCCGCTGCTGGCCGAAGTGGTGGGCTTTCGCGGCAACACCGCCATCCTCACGCCGCTCGGCCCCATCACCGGCATTTCGGCGCTGACCGAGGTGCTGCCCACCGGCCGCGGCCATGCCTGCCCGGTGGGCGATGCGCTGCTGGGCCGGGTGCTCGACGCCCTGGGCCAGCCCATCGACGCGCGCGGCCCGCTCGCCGCGCGCACGCAGCTGCCGGTGCACCGCGAGCCCGTGAGCCCGCTGGAGCGCCGCATGATCGAGGCGCCGCTGCCCACCGGCATCCGCGCCGTCGATGCGCTGCTGACGCTGGGCGAAGGCCAGCGCGTCGGCGTGTTCTCACCGCCGGGCGTGGGCAAGAGCACCTTGCTCGGCATGCTGGCGCGCGGTTCCGGCGCCGAGGTCAACGTGATCGCGCTGATCGGCGAGCGCGGGCGCGAAGTGCAGGAGTTCATCGCCCACAGCCTGGGCCCCGAGGGCCTGGCGAAGACGGTGATGGTGGTCTCCACCTCCGACCGGCCGCCGATGGAGCGCATCAAGTCGGCCTATGTGGCCACCACCATCGCCGAGCATTTCCGCGACCAGGGCAGGAAGGTGCTGCTGCTGGTGGATTCGCTCACGCGCTTTGCGCGCGCCCAGCGCGAGATCGGCCTGGCCAGCGGCGAGCCGCCGACGCGGCGCAGCTACCCGCCCTCGATCTTCTCGATGCTGCCGCAGCTGCTGGAGCGCGCGGGGCAGGGCCGCACCGGTTCCATCACCGCCGTGTACTCGGTGCTGACCGAGGGCGACGAGGAGAACGACCCGATCGCCGAGGAGGTGCGCTCCATCCTCGACGGCCACATCGTGCTCTCGCGCAAGCTCGCCGCCGCCGGCCGCTACCCGGCCATCGACGTGCTGGCCAGCATCAGCCGCGTGATGCCGCTGGTGACTTCGCGCGCGCACCGCGAGGCCGCGGCGCATTTCCGCGGCCTGCTGGCCAAGTACCAGGAGATGGAGCTGCTGGTGCAGATCGGCGAGTACAAGCCGGGCAGCGATGCGCTGGCGGACGCGGCCATCCGGGCCCGGCCCGCGATGCTGGATTTTCTTGCGCAGCCGCCCGATTCGCGGCAGGACTACGACGCCTGCCTGGCCGCGTTGCAGCGCTTCCGGGAGGAGGCCTGACCATGAGCGGCAGCAACGCCGGCGGCATCGACTGGAAGCTGCTGATCGACGTGCGCGAGCGCCAGAAGACCGCTGCCCTGGGCGTGGTCGCGCGCGACCGCGACGCCGCCGAGCAGAGCCGCGCGCAGCTGCGGCAGGCCGAGGCCCGGCGCGAAGCGCAGGTGCAGAGCAAGGCCGCCCACTGGCAGGCCACGGTCGGCGCGCTGGCCGGCGGGCAATGCAATGTCGCGCAGCTGCGCCATGCCGGCGCCTGGAGCGGCGCGCTCGATGCGCAGATCGCGCAGGCGCAACGGCAGGCCGTGCAGGCGGGCGAGTTGCATGCGCAGCGCGAAGATGTGCTGGCCCGCAGCCGCCAGGCGCTGCGCGACGCCAGCGGCGAGCTGGAGAAGGCGCGGCAGATGCAGCAGCGCGCCCGCGCCGAGCGCCTGGCCTTGCAGGAGACGCGCCAGGACGAGGCCGCCGACGAAGCAGCCTCGCAGGCCTGGGCCGCGCAGAGAACCGTGTAGCCATGGAAAGCGCCCTCGAGCTCGCCAACATCGAGAAGTTCTTCTCGTCGGTGGTGCTCACGCTGCCGCGCCTGTTCGCGATCTTCGCGGTCGTGCCCTTCCTCTCGGGCGGGATGATGACCGGCATCGTGCGCAACGGGCTGTTGCTGATGCTCGCGATCTTCATGTCGCCGGCCGCCGGTGCCATGCCCGAGGTGGGCATCGGCACCTGGGTGCTGATCGCCGGCAAGGAGGCGCTGATCGGCCTGCTGCTGGGCCTGGGCTTCGGCATCTTCATCTGGGCGATCCAGAGCGTGGGCGACCTGATCGATTTCCAGACCGGCTCGGCCAACGCCTCCTTCTTCGACCCGGTGGCCGGCCACGAGAACGGGCCCACCGGCGAATTCCTGGGCTGGCTGGTGATCACGCTCTTCGTGGCAGCCGGCGGGCTGCT
Source organism: Variovorax sp. (assembly GCA_035250605.1). Lineage (GTDB taxonomy): Bacteria > Pseudomonadota > Gammaproteobacteria > Burkholderiales > Burkholderiaceae_C > Variovorax. The sequence goes on from DATFFA010000120.1 coordinate 5,932, forward strand.
GGCGATGCTGGGGGTGATCGTCGACTCCTACCGGCTGTGGCCGGTGGGCTCCTTCTTCCCCAACGTGGGCGCGGTGCTGGAGCAGTTCGCGATCCGGCAGGGCGACACGCTGTTCCTGTGGATCGTGAAGCTCGCCTCGCCGGTGATCTTCGTGCTGCTGCTGGTCGAGCTGGGCATGGGCCTGATCAGCCGCGTGGCGCCGCAGCTCAACGTCTTCGTGTTCTCGCAGCCGCTCAAGAGCCTGCTGGCGCATCTGATGATGCTGCTCTTCGTCTTCTTCGTGTACGAGTCGCTGCAGGAATTCCTGCGGCCGGAGAACGGGGTGCTCGACTTCTTGAGAGCCACCCTGTAGCCGACGATGGCCGAGAAGGACCAGAAGCCCACCCCCAAGCGCCTGCGCGATGCGCGCAAGCGGGGCGAGGTGGTGTTCAGCGCCGACGTCGCCTCCACCAGCGTGTTCGCGGTGGTGCTGGTGTCGGTCTGGCTGGGCGGCGAGGCGCTCTACAGCCTGTTGCGCGAGCTGTGGCTGCATGCCACCAGCGCGGCGCTGCTGACGCGGCCCGACGACCGCTTCGCCGAGCTGCTGCTGCACACCGGCGAGGCGCTGCTGTGGGGCACGCTGCCCATCATGGCGATCGCCGCGGTGGCGGGCATCGCGGGCTCGCTGTTCCAGGTGGGCGGGGTCGCGGCCTGGGAGCGGATCAAGCCCGATGTCAACCGCATGAACCCCGCCGAGGGCGCCAAGCGCATCTTCTCGACGCGCAACCTCGTCAACCTGCTGAAGATGAGCGTGAAGACGATGCTGCTCGCGGCGCTGATGTACATCGTGGTGCGCGGCTTCGTCGACAGCGCGCTGAAGCTGGGCTATGCCTTCCCCGGCACCATCATGCGGGCGGCGGCCCACATGGTGCTGGTGGCCTTCGGCTGGGCGGTGGTGATCTATGCGCTGATGGCGATGGTGGACTACGCGCACGAGCACTACGAGTTCATGAAGCAGCAGCGCATGTCCATCGAGGAGCTGCGCCAGGAATACAAGGAGGTCGAGGGCGATCCGCTCAACCAGTCGCGGCGCCGCTCGGCCCATTTCGAGGCGGTGTATGCGAGCCTGGGCGACCGGGTGCGCACGGCCTCGGCGGTGATTCATTCGGCGCGCACCGCGGTGGCGCTGCAGTACCTGGGCGAGAAGGACCTGCCGCGGGTGATTGCGCGCGGCGAAGGCGAGGTTGCGGCGCAGATCCGGCGGCATGCGGGCGAAGGCCTGGTCCCGATGGAGTTCGAGCCGCAGCTGGCAGAGCGTCTTTATGCCGAGGTGCCGGTCGACCAGGCCATTCCGCGTTCGCTCTTCGCGCCGGTGGCGAAGCTGCTGCGATGGGCGCAAGGGGTCGAGTAGACCCCTTTTCCTTCTAGTAATTGAACGACACCGAGACCACACCATGGTTGCACCCGCTGGTTCCTCCCATCTCTCAGGCCAGGCCGCGATCGACAACGCGGCCGCATTGCGCGCCGCCGAGGAAGCGCGACGGCGCGCGGAAGAGGCGGCACGCCGCGCGGCCGAAGAGGCCAAGCGCCGTGCCGAGGAAGCGCGGCGCCTCGCGGAAGAGGCGCGCAAGAAGGCCGACGAGGCGCGCAAGGCGGCGGAGGCGGCCGAGGCCAAGGCGGCCCAAAGCAAGGACAAGAACGACCAGGCCGACGCCGAGAAGCTGCGCGCCCAGTCCGGCAAGGACGAGACCGACGCGCTCAAGAAGGAGGCCACCGCCAGCCTGCGCGACAAGGAGAAGACGCTGGCCGATTCCAAGCTGGACGACGTGCGCCAGCGCCGGCCGCAGAACGATCCCTCCGAGGGCACGCGCGCGGCGCAGAGCGAGGTCGATGCCGCGAAGAAGACGGTGGCCCTCTACGACGCGCCGCCCGGTGCAGCGCCCGCCGCCGAACGGCCTGCCGACCCGCAGACCCAGGCCCTGCTCGACAAGGCCGAGAAGGCCGCCAAGCCTGTCTTCGCCGCCCAGGCCCGCGGCGAGGACCCCAAGGCGGAGGACCTGGCCAAGCTCGACGAGGCGGTCGACGAATGGCAGGCGGCTGCCGCGCAGGACATGCGCGAGGCGGCGGTGCAGGCCCAGGCCCAGGGCGAGGACCCGGACAAGGCGATCGCGGCCCAGGCCGCCAAGCTGCGCGAAGCGGTGGAGAAGGGCGAGGAGATCGATCCCGCCAGCATCGACAAGTACCTCGACCAGGCCAAGGATGCCGTCAAGGCCGAGAGCCCCGCGATGCGGCAGCTGCGCAGCGAGCAGTACACCGTGCAGAAGGACGGCGAGCAGCAGGTGGCCGACGGCCGCCAGGCCGCGAAGGACGCCGATGCCGCCGCCGACAAGGCCGAGGCCTACTCCAAGAGTTTCGGCGAGGGCGCCGGCGGCAACGACACCATCATCACCGCCAAGCAGAACGCGAAGGACGAGGCCACGCGCCTGCGCCAGCTTTCCAACGAGGCGAACGACCGCCTCGATGGCCTGGTGCGCACCTACGGCGGCACCGCGCCCGATGCGAAGGACCCGAACAAGACGCAAAGTTTCGTCGGCGCGGTGAACGCCGACTACAGCGCGCAGGTGGCCGACCTCGAGGTGAGCGAGGCCTCGAAGGCCTACGAAGCGGCCAAGGCCGGCGGCGACGCCAAGAAGACCGCCGCGGCGCAGGACGCGCTGGACCTGGCCATCGATGCGCGCGACCTCATGCATGCGGTGCGCGACGACGCCAAGGCGGAGCTGGAACGCAGCGACAGCGCGGCCGAGCTGCGCGATGCGAAGGCCGCCTACGAAGCCGAGAAGGAGAAGCAGCCCCAGCCCTACAAGGTCAAGCACCACGGCGGCTTCCTGCAGGACGACTACGAGACCACCGAGCTGCCCGAGGGCTACGACTGGACCTTCGAGGTCACGCCCGGCAGCGAGATGGCCAAGCAGGTCAAGGAGATCGACGGCAAGTGGTACTACATCCTCGACATCGACGGCGAGGAAAGCAGGCACGAGATGAACCCGGTCACCGCCCGGCTGTGGGAGGCGCAGCAGAAGGCCGATGCCGCCAATGCGAAGGCCGACACCGCTGCCGGCACGCTGGAGGAAGTGCAGAACGACCTGATCGGCAGCCAGGGGCAGGGGCCGACGATCGACCCGGCGCGCTTCACCGGCGACGCCGACGCCATCGCCGGCCGCCTGAACGATGCGAACAACGCGGTGGCGACCACCCGGGCGAATCTCGGCAAGCCCACGGCCCCGCCCGGCGTGCAGGGCGTGTGGGCGCCCTCGGCCACGGCCGAGCAGATGGGCGTGGCCCTGCAGAACCAGACCGATGCGCAGAAGGATGCCGATGCGCTGAAAGCCATGCAGGACTGGCGCCAGGCGCAGTACGACCAGGCGGCCGGCAAGCAGGTGGACGCCGGGAAGCTGGCGGACCTGAAGACGAAGGCACGCGACGCCCAGCGTGCGGCCGACGAGGCCAAGCCTGCGCTCGGCGCCGAGGAAGAGGCGGACATCACCGACAACAAGCTGCCGGCCGCGCGCAAGGCGCTGAAGGACCAGGAGGACGAGGTCACGCGGCTCACCGCGCCCGACAGCAAGGCCACCCAGGCCGAGCGCGACGCCGCGCAGAACAAGTACGACCAGCTCGACCTGGACGTGCGCGACTACGAGACCCGCCTCGAGCTGGAGCATGCCACTCAGGCCAACCTGGGCGCGCCGCATGCGTACGCGACGGCCTCCTTCGCGAAGCCCCAGCTGAGCGCCTTTTCCGAGACGCGCAACAACGGCAACTACGGCGACACGGTCACCACCGACATCTACCCCGACCACTACGACCCGACCTGGAACATCGTGCCGGGCAAGGACGGCGGCGTGAAGGCCGACGGCCTGCCCAGGGGCCTCGCGCCGGAGGACGTGGAGGTCCGCTACAACCCCTGCGGCGGCGGCTACACCGTCACCTTCAAGAAGAACTCCGAGGTGCTCGGCCGGCAGAGCGACATGTTCACCAACTACGTGGTCCAGAAGGGCACGTACAAGATGAACCCGGCCACCGCCGAGCTCTGGAACGCCACCAACACCGACAAGAGCGTGGGCGGCGGCCGCCTGATCGCGGCGCAGGAAGCGCGCGACCAGGTGCTCGCCGAGCGCAAGCAGATGGACGCCGACGCACCGCCGGCGAAGGATGCGCCGCCCCTGGTCGGCCCCGATGGCAAGCCGGTCCCCACGCTGAACTTCACCGACGACCTGAGCCCGCGCAAGAAGGCGGTGGACCAGAAGGTCACGGACGCCGACGGCAAACTCGACGATGCCCAGCGCGCGCTCGACGCCGGCACCGGCGACAAGACCCGGCTGACCCAGGCGCGCGACGACGCCAAGGCCGAGCGCGACATCGCACTGGCCGAGCAGAAGGCGGTGGATGCCGTGATGCTGTGGCAGGAGGCCAACCGCACGCGCCAGCTCTACGAGGCCAACGAACGCGCCGGCCGCCCCAACGCGAGCTACGCCAAGCCGCCGCGCGAGTACGCCGACGAGATGCACGCGAAGGCCGAGACCGCGCGCAACGACTGGTACACCACCCGCAACCAGCATTACAAGCAGGTGGCCGCGCGCGAGCTCGACGCGGCGCAGAAGGCGCACGACGACTGGAAGAACGCGCATCCGGGCCTGTCGGACAGCGGCAGCGACACGGCGAAGGCGCTGGAGGCGGCCAGGACGAAGAGCAGCTTTGCCGACCGCATGCTGGCCGCCGGCGCCAACCAGGAGGCCGCGGCGCGCGAGTACCAGTACATCGCCGAGAACCTGAACCCCGAGCAGCACGACGACCCGCGCGCGCTCTACGAGCTCTTCGACAAGGACCCGGCGCGCATGGCGCAGTCCATCATCAACAGCCACTTCGTGCAGTACGGCGGCGATCCCACGGAGATGGAGAACCGCACCCAGCTGGCCAACACGGTGGCCGATGCGCTGGGCTGGCAGCCCACCACCGCGCTCGATCCCGATGCGCCCGCCACCAACGAGCGGCTGCGCCGCACCCAGGACCTCTACGGCGGCCTGAGCAAGGAACAGAAGGAGATGCGCGACAAGATCGTCGACCAGATCGTCAAGGACGGCGGCGAGCATGCGAAGGTGACGGTGCTGCCGGTGGTGTACGCCACGGACAAGAGCGGCGTCGTCAAGACCGCCGTCTTCAAGGTCGAGAACAAGAACGATCCGCACGGCAAGGAGGTGGAGTTCGTCGACGAGCAGGCGTGGACCTACGACAGCCTGGACGACTACCGCGCCAACAACAGCCTGCCGGTGGAAGGCGTGAAGCTGGCGATGCCGAGCGACGGCAATTTCACGCTCGACGACCGCGGCAACGTCGAGCTCTACACCGGCGACGCGCGCACCGAAACCGGCTGGGAGACCTTCAGGCGCACCTCGCACATCGACTGGGTGGTGGGCGGCGTCGGGCTGGTGGCGGGAGTGGTGCTCACGGTGGGCTCCCTGGGCACGCTGTCGGCGCCCGGCGTGATGCTGGCCGCCGGCTCGCTCACGCTGCTGGCGGCCGGCTACGGCGCCGTGACCTCGGCCCAGAGCCTCTACAAGCAGGGCAGCCATGGCCAGGACATCAACCCCGTCACCAGCACGCAGGCGCGGCTGGACTGGCTCAACATGGGCCTGTCGGTCGCGGCCGTGCCGGTGGTCGGCGCCTCCACCCGCGCGACGATGCAGGCCATGCGTGCGCGCAATGCGCTGCAGGCTGCGCTCAAGGAAGCGGGCAAGGAGGGCGGCAACGCGGCGCTGGCGGGCAAGCATTTCGCCGACTTCGAGCGCTACACGCAGAGCGCGCAGGCCTGGGGCCAGCCGGCCTCGGCGATGGCACGGCCCTTCGCGAAGCTGCCGGTGGGCGTGCTGAAGAAAGTGGGGCCGCTGGACGCGGGCAGCGCCTATGCCTTCGAGGAGGGCGCACGCTACCTGCACGACAACTGGGACCAGCTCGCGCCCGGCGAGCGCAGCAGCCAGTTCGCCATGCTGGCGATGAATGCCAGCGGCTTCGCCTCGCCGGTGTTTGCCAAGGGCTACCTGCGGATGCACAACGCGATCAAGCCGCAGGTGCAGGAGGCGCAGCAGGCCGGCTTCACGACGGCGGGCCGCACGACGAATGCGCCGGAGGCGGAGCCTTCCAACGTGGTGGCGCTGGACAGCCGGCGCGGCAGCGGGGCCGATGCCTTCGACGAAGGGCAGGCGGGCAGCGGCAACGATGCGGCGCTGCTGCCCTTCCGCGAGGCGCCGGCCACGCGGGCCACGCCGGTCGCGGCGCCCGAGCCCGTGCCGGACAACGTCACGCCGCTGCATCCGGACGGCCCTCCGCGCGTAGCCG
>DATFFA010000121.1:0-28697 GCA_035250605.1 Variovorax sp.
GCGCAGGAAGCCGTGTGCATCGGCCCCGCGCCGTCGTCGCAGAGCTATCTCAACATGCCGGCCATCATCTCGGCGGCCGAAGTGACCGATGCCGAGGCCATCCACCCCGGCTACGGCTTCCTTTCGGAGAATTCGGACTTCGCCGAGCGGGTGGAGCAGAGCGGCTTCCAGTTCATCGGCCCCACGCCTGACAACATCCGGACGATGGGCGACAAGGTGTCTGCCAAGCAGGCCATGATCAAGGCCGGCGTGCCTTGCGTGCCAGGCTCGGAGGGCGAACTGTCCGATGACGCGGCCACCAACAAGCGCATCGCGCGCGCCATCGGCTACCCGGTGATCATCAAGGCCGCCGGCGGCGGCGGTGGCCGCGGCATGCGCGTGGTGCATACCGAAGCCGCCCTGGTCAATGCCATCCAGATGACCAAGGCCGAGGCGCAGGCCGCGTTCAACAACGCAGCCGTATACATGGAGAAGTTTCTCCAGAACCCGCGCCACATCGAGATCCAGGTGCTGGCCGACAAGCACAAGAACGCGGTCTACCTGGGCGAGCGCGACTGCTCCATGCAGCGGCGCCACCAGAAGGTGATCGAGGAATCGCCCGCGCCGGGCATTCCGCGCAAGCTGATCGAGAAGATCGGCGAGCGCTGCGCCATGGCCTGCAAGAAGATCGGCTACCGCGGCGCCGGCACTTTCGAGTTTCTCTACGAGAACGGCGAGTTCTACTTCATCGAGATGAACACGCGCGTGCAGGTCGAGCACCCGGTCACCGAGTTCACCACCGGCATCGACATCGTGAAGACGCAGATCATGGTGGCAGCCGGCGAGCGGCTGCCGTTCACCCAGCGCCAGATCGAGATGCGCGGCCATGCGATCGAGTGCCGCATCAACGCCGAGGACCCGTACAAGTTCACGCCCTCGCCGGGTCGCATCACGATGTGGCATCCGCCCGGCGGGCCGGGTGTGCGGGTGGATTCCCACATCTATACCAACTACTTCGTGCCGCCCAACTACGACTCGATGATCGGCAAGATCATCGTGCACGGCGACACCCGCGAGCAGGCGCTCGCGCGCATGCGCACGGCGCTCAGCGAGACGGTGGTGGAGGGCATCCAGACCAACATCCCGTTGCACCGCGAGCTGATGGTCGACGCCAAGTTCATGAGCGGTGGTACCAATATCCACTACCTCGAAGAGTGGCTCGCGGCGCACAAGCGCTGAACGGGGCCGCCCCATGTTCGAACTTCGGCTGCTCGTTCCGGAAGACCGCGTCGAGACCGTCAGCGACGCGCTCGAGGCCCTGGATGCGCTGAGCGTCTCGGTGGAAGACGCCGACGCCCAGACCGATGCCGAGCAGGCGCTCTTCGGCGAGCCGGGCATGCCGCCGCCGAAAGAGGGCTGGCAGCGCTCCCGCGTGATTGCCCTCTTCGCCGACGAGGCGCAGGCGCGCGAGGCGGCGACCGTTTTGGCGGCGCAGGACTTCTTCGAGGGCTGCCAGCAGCTGGGCCTGGTCGACGTGCCCGAGCAGGACTGGGTGCGGCTCACCCAATCGCAGTTCACGCCGGTCGAGATCACGCCGGCGTTCTGGATCGTGCCCACCTGGCATGAGCCGCCGGCCGGGGCGCGGCAGGTCATACGGCTCGATCCCGGCCTGGCCTTCGGCACCGGCACGCACCCGACCACGCGCATGTGCCTGCGCTGGATCGCGTCGCGCGCGGAGATGGCCGGCCAGCGCGTGCTGGACTACGGCTGCGGCTCCGGCATCCTGGCGATCGGTGCGGCGAAGTTCGGCGCCGCCGAGATCGATGCCGTCGACATCGATGAAGCCGCCGTCGACGCGACCCGCCTCAACGCTAAGGCCAATGGCGTGCAACTGAGGGCCGGGCTGAGCGAACTCGCCCAGGGGCGCTATGACATCGTGCTGGCGAATATCCTCGCCACCCCGCTCAAGGTGCTGGCCCCCCTGTTGTGCGAGCACGTGGCGCCCGGCGGCTCGCTGGTGCTGGCCGGCATCCTCGAGCGCCAGGCCGACGAGCTGAAGCTGGCCTATGCGCCCTATGCGGCGCTGGAGGTCAGCGACGCCGAGGACGGCTGGATCCTGATGACCGCGCAGGTCTAGAGCCTCCTCCTGCCGGAGGTCGCAACCCTACAATCGGCGCCTCATGAGCCTGGTCACCCGCTGCCCTGCCTGCGGCACCACCTTCAAGGTGGTGAGGGACCAGCTTCGCATCTCCGATGGCTGGGTGCGCTGCGGGCGCTGCAGCGAGGTCTTCGATGCGACCCTTGCGCTGCAGGAGACGCCCGACCCGGCGCCGGATGCCCAGGCGCCCGCGGGGCCGGTCGTCGAGACGCCGGTGAGCGCGCCGTCCCCCACCCAGCCCGAGCAGGAAGAGGTCGCGCCGCCCTCGGAGGATTCAGCGCACGACGTGGGTGAGACGGACTTCCTCGACGACGAGCACGAGACCGAGCCCCCGCCGGCCGAACCGCAAATCGCAGAGCCACCGGTCGCCGAGCCGCTGCCACCCGAAGCCCCCCGGAAACCCGAGGCGCGGGCCGAGTTCGACCCGCTGCCCTTCGCCGGCATCGTCACCGACGAGCCCTGGCCCGAGACTTCTGCGTCGATGGTCGAGGCGGGTCCGCATGTGGTGCCGCCGTACCCATCCTTGCCGCCCTTCCCGAATATCGACCTGAGTCTGCCCGCCTCGCCTTCCATCGGTCGCAATGCGCGGCGAGCGGAGCCGGCGCGGGTCGAGGCGAAGGCCGCACCTGCGACCACGGCGGAAGAGGACGCCGGCAACGTGCAGTTGCAGAAGGCCTTGCGGCGCGCGCGTGCCAAGTCCGCCAAGATTGCCCGAGCCAAGGCCCGCGGCGAAGAGCGCGCTGCGCGCGAATCGGCCCCCATCGTGCTCGCGGCCAGCGAGCCCGAACCCGTGCCCGATCATCCGCAGCGCCTGCCCCGCTTCGCTGCTGCCGCCGAGGGCACTGCCTTTTGGGAACGCGCCGGCGTGCGGCGGGCGCTGGTCGGGATGGCCGCGCTGGCTGCGGTGCTCCTGGTCGTGCAGGTGCTGCACCAGGAGCGTGACCTGATCGCGGCGCGCCAGCCTTCGATGCGCCCGGTGCTCGCAGCCGTTTGCGGGCTGACGGGCTGCGAGCTTTCGGCACTGCGGCAGATCGGCGACATCACGATCGACGGCGCCTCTTTCGCGCGCGAGAAGGTCGGCGATGCCTACAGGCTGAACTTCACCTTGCGCAATGCCGCGTCCGTGCCGCTCGCGATGCCGGCCGTCGAGTTGTCCCTGCTCGACATGCAGGAGCGCGCCGTGGTGCGGCGCGTGCTCATGCCGTCGGAGTTCGGCGCGCCCTCCGTGCTGCCGCCCCGTGCCGAGCGCACGGCATCGCTGCCGTTGGCGCTCGGCGGTCCGGACGCCGCCGCGCTGCCGCCGGTCGCGGGCTTTCATCTGCTGGCCTTCTATCCCTGAAGCCGGCGCCTCTTCTTTCTTCTCAACCCAACCAGTGGTTCATTCATGGCAGCAGTGATTTGCGGTTCTCTCGCGTTCGACACGATCATGACCTTCGAGGGCCGGTTTGCCGATCAGATCCTTCCTGATCAGCTGCACATCCTCAACGTGTCCTTTCTGGTCCCCGGCCTGCGGCGCGATTTTGGGGGCTGTGCCGGCAACATCGCCTACAGCCTCAACGCGCTGGGCGGCAGGGCGCTGCCGATGGCCACGGTCGGTAGCGACGGCGGCGACTACCTGGAGCGGCTGCGCTCGCTCGGCATCAGCACGGAGTTCGTGCGGCAGATCGACGACAGCTTCACCGCGCAGGCGATGATCATGAACGACCGCGACAACAACCAGATCACGGCGTTCCACCCCGGCGCGATGCAGCAGGCGCACATCACGCGCGTGACGGCGCGCGACGACATCCGGCTCGGCATCGTGGCACCCGACGGACGCGAGGCGATGCTGCAGCACGCCGAGCAGTTCAAGGCGGCGAACATCCCCTTCGTTTTCGATCCCGGCCAGGGCCTGCCGATGTTCGACGGCGAGGAGCTGCGGCATTTCGTGGAGCTGGCGAGCTGGGTCGTCGTCAACGATTACGAGGGCAAGATGCTCTCGCAGCGCACGGGCTGGAGCTTCGCCGAGATCTCCGAGCGCGTGCAGGGCCTGGTCGTCACCCTCGCGGCCGAGGGCTGCGAGGTGTGGACCCGAGGCGAGCGCGAACATGTGCTGGCCGTCAAGCCCACCGCCGTGATCGAGCCCACGGGTTGCGGCGACGCCTGGCGCGGTGCGCTGCTGTACGGGTTGGAGCAGGGCTGGCCACTCGCGCGCTGCGCCGCCCTGGGCAATCGCCTTGGCGCGCTCAAGATCGCGCAGCGGGGCCCGCAGAACTACCAGGTGGATCGCCAGGCGCTCGGCCTCTGAGCCCCGGCCCGCAATAAAAAAAGCCCGGCACCGAAGTGCCGGGCTTTTGCCTTCAAGGCTGCTGAGCGACTCAGGGCTTGCTGGCCGTCGGGAACGGCCAGGCTGCCTGGGGGTTCAGCGTCGTTTGCGCTGCAGGCGCAGGCGCAGCAGCGGTGGGCGCTTTCGCGGCCTTCTTGGCAGCAGGCTTCTTCGCTGCTTTCTTGGCGGCAGGCTTCTTGGCCGCGGCCTTTTTCGCCGGCGCCTTTTTCGCAGGAGCCTTCTTGGCAGCGGCCTTCTTCGCCGGCGCCTTCTTGGCTGCTGCCTTCTTGGCAGGAGCCTTCTTCGCTGCGGCCTTCTTCGCCGGCGCCTTCTTGGCCGCTACCTTCTTGGCAGGGGCCTTCTTCGCTGCGACCTTCTTGGCCGGTGCCTTCTTGGCAGCAGCGACCTTCTTGGCCGGAGCCTTCTTTGCTGCGGCTTTCTTAGCCGGCGCTTTCTTTGCAGTTGCCATTTCTCTTTTCTCCTTGATCAAGTTGAAAAAAATCAACCTTTTGAAGCACTCCACGCATGTTGGTAGCGTGAAGCGATTCATGGCGTTGGATCGAGCTCCAGCGCCATGAACACCTGCGCCTTCATCGCCGCCGCACTCTCCGGTGCTTGGTCGTGATGAGGGCTATTCTTGAATTCACTTTTCTTGTCGGAACAATTCAATCCCAGGAGAGCGCACCACCCGACTGATACTCGATCACGCGGGTCTCGAAGAAGTTGCGCTCCTTCTTCAGGTCAATCATCTCGCTCATCCAGGGGAAGGGGTTTTCCTCGTTCGGGAAGAGCGTTTCCAGGCCGATCTGCTGCGCGCGCCGGTTGGCGATGTAGCGCAGGTAGCCCTTGAACATGGAGGCGTTCATGCCGAGCACGCCGCGGGGCATGGTGTCTTCGGCATAGCGGTACTCGAGCTCGACGGCCTTCAGGAAGAGGGCCTTGATCTCCGCCTTGAACTCCGCGGTCCAGAGGTGGGGATTCTCGAGCTTCAGCTGGTTGATCAGGTCGATACCGAAATTGCAGTGCATCGACTCGTCGCGCAGGATGTATTGGTACTGCTCGGCAGCACCGGTCATCTTGTTCTGGCGGCCCAGCGCGAGGATCTGCGTGAAGCCGACGTAGAAGAACAGGCCTTCCATCAGGCAGGCGAAGACGATCAGCGACTTGAGCAGCGTCTGGTCGTTCTCGTGCGTGCCGGTGTGGAAGTTCGGGTCGCTGATGGCGTCGATGAAGGGGATCAGGAACTGGTCCTTCTCGCGGATCGACGGCACCTCGTTGTAGGCGTTGAAGATCTCGCTCTCGTCCAGGCCCAGCGACTCGACGATGTATTGGTAGGCGTGCGTGTGGATCGCCTCCTCGAAGGCCTGGCGCAGCAGGAACTGGCGGCATTCGGGCGCCGTGATGTGCCGGTAGGTGCCCAGCACGATGTTGTTGGCGGCCAGCGAATCGGCCGTCACGAAGAAGCCGAGGTTGCGCTTGACGATGCGGCGCTCGTCCTCGGTCAGCCCGTTGGGGTCTTTCCAGAGCGCGATGTCGCGCGTCATGTTCACTTCCTGCGGCATCCAGTGGTTGGCGCAGGTGGCGAGGTACTTCTCCCAGGCCCACTTGTACTTGAAGGGGACGAGCTGGTTGACGTCGGTCTGGCCATTGATGATGCGCTTGTCGGCGGCCTTGACGCGGCGTGCGGCCGGCATTGCCGGCGTGGCCTGCTGGGCGGCGCGCGGCGCAGCGCCGTCATCGAACGTGCGGGGAACCGAAGCGAGGCCGGGAGCTGTTTGCGAAGTCGGACGCTCCAGCGAGCGGCCGGCTTGCGCGTCGCTGATCGATGGTTGCCGCATGCCTTGTTGCAGATCCTTTGGCAAGGAGGGCTTGACTTCTTCGTCCCAGGTCAACATAGAAAAATCCAATGCTCAAATTATGTGAGCAACGATGTGAGTTGCAAAGCGCTCTTCACATCGCCGCTCCATTTATGTTGTCGTTATGTTGTTCGCGTGCATCGCCATTTGTCGGGCGATGCCGCGAATCGATGCGTCTTCACGCCGACATCACTGGCACGCTTCGCATGTCGGATCGTCGACGCCGCAGAAGGCGATGTCGGTCGCAGGCACCGCGCCGAGCTGCGCGCGCGCAGCCGCCGCGGCCGCTTCGAGCGCGCTCATGCCCGACGACGTCGCATCGTTCGAACCGGAGGACACCGCATTGAGCCGGCCCGATTGCACCGTCGACTTCTCGGCGTGCGTGGCGCTCTGCGTGCGCAGGTAGTAGGTGGTCTTCAAGCCGCGCAGCCATGCGAGCTTGTAGGTGTCGTCGAGCTTCTTGCCCGAGGCGCCGGCCATGTAGATGTTCAGCGACTGCGCCTGGTCGATCCACTTCTGGCGACGCGCGGCCGCCTCGACCAGCCAGGTGGTCTCGATCTCGAAAGCGGTCGCGTAGAGCGCCTTCACGTCCTGCGGCACGCGGTCGATCGGGCGCAGCGACCCGTCGAAGTGCTTGAGATCCATCACCATCACGTCGTCCCACAGGTCCAGGCGCTTGAGGTCGCGCACCAGGTAGTGGTTGATGACGGTGAACTCGCCCGAGAGGTTCGACTTGACCGAGAGGTTGCCGAAGCAGGGCTCGATCGAGGCGTCCACGCCGATGATGTTCGAGATGGTGGCGGTCGGTGCGATGGCGACGCAGTTGGAGTTGCGCATGCCGTCGGCCTTGATCTTCTGGCGCAGCGCGTCCCAGTCCAGCGTGGCCGAGCGGTCCAGCTCGACGTAGCCGCCGCGCGCCTTCTCGAGCAGGTCGAGCGTGTCGGGAGGCAGCACGCCCTTGTCCCACAGCGAGCCCTTGTAGCTCGAATAGCGGCCGCGTTCGCGGGCCAGCTCGGTCGAGGCCCAGTAGGCGTGGTAGCAGATCGCTTCCATCGACTCGTCGGCGAACTGCACGGCCTCCTGCGAGGCGTAGGGGATGCGCAGCTCGTACAGCGCGTCCTGGAAGCCCATCAGACCCAGGCCGACGGGGCGGTGGCGCAGGTTGGAGTCGCGGGCTTTCTTGACCGCGTAGTAGTTGATGTCGATCACGTTGTCGAGCATGCGCATCGCGGTCGACACGGTGCGCTTCAGCTTCTCCTGGTCGACCTTGCCATCCTTCAGGTGCTGCAGCAGGTTCACCGAGCCCAGGTTGCAGACGGCGGTCTCGGTGTCGCTGGTGTTGAGCGTGATCTCGGTGCAGAGGTTGGACGAGTGGACCACGCCCACGTGCTGCTGGGGCGAGCGCACGTTGCAGGCGTCCTTGAAGGTGATCCAGGGATGGCCGGTCTCGAACAGCATCGTGAGCATCTTGCGCCAGAGATCGGTGGCCTGGACGGTGCGGCTGGGCTTGATCTCGCCGCGCGCGGCCTTCTCTTCATAGGCGACGTAGGCGGTCTCGAAGTCGATGCCGAACTTGTCGTGCAGGTCCGGCACGCTGGAGGGCGAGAACAGCGTCCAGCTGCCCTTTTCCATCACGCGGCGCATGAACAGGTCGGGAATCCAGTTGGCCGTGTTCATGTCGTGCGTGCGGCGGCGGTCGTCGCCGGTGTTCTTGCGCAGCTCCAGGAACTCCTCGATGTCGAGGTGCCAGCTTTCCAGGTAGGTGCAGACCGCGCCCTTGCGCTTGCCGCCCTGGTTGACCGCGACCGCGGTGTCGTTCACCACCTTGAGGAAGGGCACCACGCCCTGCGACTCGCCGTTGGTACCCTTGATGTGGCTGCCCAGCGCGCGCACGCGCGTCCAGTCGTTGCCCAGGCCGCCCGCAAACTTGGAGAGCAGGGCGTTTTCCTTGATCGATTCGTAGATGCCGTCCAGGTCGTCGGGCACGGTGGTCAGATAGCAGCTGGAGAGCTGCGAGCGCAGCGTGCCGCTGTTGAACAGCGTGGGCGTGCTGGACATGAAGTCGAAGGAGGACAGCACCTCGTAGAACTCGATGGCGCGGGCTTCGCGGTCGATCTCGTTCAGCGCCAGGCCCATGGCCACGCGCATGAAGAAGGCCTGCGGCAGCTCGATGCGGGTCTTGCGCACGTGCAGGAAGTAGCGGTCGTACAGGGTCTGCAGGCCGAGGTAGTCGAACTGCAGGTCGCGCTCGGGCTTGAGCGCGGCGCCCAGGCGGGCCAGGTCGTACTGCTGCAGCTTCTCGTCGAGCAGCTCGTTGTCCACGCCCTTCTTGATGAACAGCGGGAAGCTGTCGGCATAGGCCTGGGCGCGCTCGGCGGCCGGCACTTCGCGGCCGATGACTTCCTTGAAGATCGTGTGCAGCAGCAGGCGCGCGGTGGCGAAGGTGTAGTCGGGGTCCTTCTCGATCAGCGTGCGGGCGGCCAGGATCGAGGCCTTGTAGACCTCGTCCAGCGGCACGCCGTCATAGAGGTTGCGCATGGTCTCGGCCACGATCGGGCCGGCGGTGATGCTCTCGCCCAGGCCGGCGCAGGCGGATTCGATCAGGCCCTTGAGCTCGTTCAGGTCCAGGGCCACGCGCTCGCCGCGGTCCAGCACGTGCAGCGTGGAGACGGCGATCGGGGCATCCTGCTCGCCCTGCTTGGAGCGCTCCTGGGCGCGGCGCTCGCGGTACAGGACGTAGGCACGCGCAATCTCGTGGTGGCCGCCGCGCATCAGGCCCAGCTCGACCTGGTCCTGCACGTCCTCGATGTGGAAGGTGCCGCCGCCCGGGCGCGAGCGCAGCATGGCGCGCACCACGCCCTGGGTCAGGGTGTCGACCGTTTCGCGCACGCTGGCGGAGGCCGCGCCCTGGGTGCCGTGCACCGCGAGGAAGGCCTTCATCATCGCAATCGCGATCTTGTTGGGCTCGAAGGGAACGACGGCGCCGTTGCGGCGGATGATCTGGTAGTTGGCGAGCGCGTTGCCGGCGGGCGAGCCGGCCTTGTCGCTGGGGTGTTGCGGCGTCGAGGTTACGGCGCGGGAGGTGGCGGGATGGTTCAGGGCAGTTTGCATTCGATCCTCTGTTGGCAATTCTTGTTGGGGGCGGCGGTGCCGCGTCTGGCCGGTTGCTCCGCATGAAGCACGGGACCAGGGCACACTATATCTGGGGTCCAAGGGGGGTTCAACCCACTAGATATAGTGTTTTCCTTGTAGTTCAACGGTATCCATCCCCTGTGGACGCCTTGCGATCGGCGGGTTTGCCCCGTCGTTACTGAGCCACCTTAGCGGGCGCCGCTATCCATGCGCCTTGCGCGCGTTTTTGGGCCTGAAAGGCGCATGGTTGCTGCGCGGGCCGAAAGCAAGAGCTGCGATCGCGCGGCCGTGGCGCCGGCGCATCAGTGACGCATCGACGATCAAAAAAAATCAGCGGGCAACAGTTGTGTCCGGGAACATCGCGGGCGCCCATGCCAACTGCTGCTGCAGCAGAGCCCAGTCGAAGCCGCTGCCGGGATCGGCCTTGCGGCCCGGTGCGATGTGCTCGTGCCCGGCGATGAAGGCGATCGCGTAGCGCTGCGCGAGGGCCGGGCAGAGACTGGCCAGGGTCTCGTATTGCGCAAGCTCGAAACGGTCGCCCTCCAGGCCCTCGAGCTCGATGCCGATCGAATCGTCATTGCAGTTGGTGCGGCCGCGCCAGGACGAGGGGCCGGCATGCCAGGCGCGGTCGTCGCAGCTCACGAACTGCCAGAGCTCGCCGTTGCGGCGAACATAGAAGTGGGCCGAGACCTCGAGGCCGCGGATGCTGCCGAAGTAGGGATGCGCATCCCAGTCGAGCTGGTTCGTGAAGAGCTGCTGCACCTCGTCCCCGCCATAGCGGCCCGGCGGCAGGCTGATGGAGTGCAGCACGATCAGGTCGATCTGCGCACCGGCGGGCCGCGGCCCGAAGTTCGGTGAGCGCAGTGGCCGGGCGAAGCGGTACCAGCCGTCCTGCCAGAGGGCCGGGTTCATGAGCCCACCTTCGCGCTACGCGCTGCGATGCAAGCGCCTTCGGGCGGCCGGCCGCCACTCATCGAGGCAGCGTCGGGCGGCCGTGCGGGGCGGTTGTGTTCACTCGTCGGGGCCATTGCCTTGGCTGTCGTCGCCGCCCGGCGTCGCGATGCCCAGGCGCGCAATGCGATAGCGGATCTGCCGCAGGCTCAGGCCCAGCCGCGCGGCGGCGGCGGTGCGGTTGAAGCCGCTTTCCTGCAGCGCACGAACGAGGATCTCGCGCTCCTGCTGGTCCAGATAGCTTTGCAGATCGCTCGGCACCGCGGCCGCGGGCCCGGCCGCATGAAGCCCGGGTTGCTGCGGCGCGGCCGGTGCCTGCGTTGGCGTGGCGGCCAGCGCACCCGCCGGTTCGGGGTGAGCCGCGGGGCTTGAGACATCGATGTGCAGCACGTCGCCATCGCTCAAGGCGACCGCGCGGTGCAGCAGGTTCTCGAGCTCGCGAACGTTGCCGTGCAGCGGATGCTGCGACAGCCGCTGCAGCACCTCGGCCGACAGCGCGGGGATCGGCATGCCGGCGTCGCGCGCGATGCGTGCCAGCAGGGCCTCGCAGAGTGCCGGCAGGTCCTCGCGTCGCTCGCGCAGCGCCGGCACCGCGATCTCGATGACGTTCAGGCGATAGAACAGGTCCTGCCGGAAGCGGCCGGCCTGCACTTCGGCCTGAAGGTCCTTGTGCGTGGCGCTCACGATGCGCACGTCGACGGCGTCTTCCTGGGTCGAGCCGATCGGCCGCACGCTGCGCTCCTGGATCGCGCGCAGCAGCTTGGATTGCATCGCCAGCGGCAGGTCGCCGATCTCGTCGAGGAAGAGCGTGCCGCCCCGCGCGGCCTGGAAATAGCCGTCGCGGTCCTGCGAGGAGCCGGTGTACGAGCCTTTTCTGGCACCGAAGAACTCGGCCTCGAGCAGGTTCTCGGGGATGGCGCCGCAGTTGACGGCGACGAAGGGGCCGTCGCTGCGCTGGCTGCACGCATGCACCGCGCGCGCCGCCAGTTCCTTGCCGGTGCCGGACTCGCCGCGCACCAGCACCGGCGCCATGCCGCGTGCCACCTTGGCGATGCGGGACTTGACCAGGCGCATCGGCTCGGAGTCGCCGACCAGCCGTTCGAGCGCCGAGGTGCCGGCATTGCTGGTGGCTGCGGCGAGCTTGCCGCCGTTGTCCTCCGCCGGGCGCACCGGCCGCGCGGGGGCGGCCTGTGCCTGCACCGCCGAGGCGACCACGGTGCGGAACTGCTTCAGGTCCACCGGCTTGGTGAGGTAGTCGAAGGCGCCCGCCTTCAGGGCCTCGACCGCGTTCTCGGCCGAGCCGTAGGCGGTCATCACCACGCAGCGCTCGCTGCGCTGCTCCTGCTGGATGCGCTGCAGGATCTCCATGCCCAGCCCGTCGGGCAGGCGCATGTCGGTGATCACGGCGTCAAAGCGCCCCGCGTCCAGATGCTCGCGCGCCTCCGACACGCTGCCGGCGGCCTCGACGCGGTAGCCCTCGCGCAGCAGCGTGAGCTCGTAGAGCGTGCGCAGGTCGGGTTCGTCGTCGACGACAAGAATCTGTGCAGGGCGCTGGGCGGACGGGTTGGAGCTGCTCACGGCGCTATTGTGTCAGCCCGAGTTCGCCCGGCATGAAGACGACGGCGAATTCGTTGCCTTCCGGCCCGCCTGCGGCGAGGGTGCGGCGCTCGTAGCCGATGGTCGCGCCGTGGCGTTCGCACAGCTCGCGGCACAGGTACAGGCCGAGGCCGCTGGAGCGGCTTTCGGACGAGAAGAAGGGTTCGAACAGATGGCGCTGCACCGCGGGCTCGAGCGGCGCGCCGTCGCTCCACACCTGCAGGCTGGCGCGGCCGGCGGCGTTCAGGCGCGTCGTCACCTGGATCGAACCCTCGCGTGCGCCCGCGTAGCGCGCGGCGTTGTCGAGCAGATTCACGAGGATGCGCCGCAGGTGCTCGATGTCGAAGCGCACCACGCTGCCGGGGGCTTCCAGCACCAGCAGCACGCCCTGGCGCTGGGTTTGCCGCACCCATTCCTCGGCCAGCGTGCGCACGGTCGGATCGAGCACCAGCTGCTCGCCCATCGGCAGCACGCGCTGCTGGCGGGCGCGGGCGACGTCCAGCACGTCGTCGACGATGCGCGCCAGGCGCTGGGCGTTCTGCTGGACCATGTTCGTCAGGCGGCGATGGGCCGGATCGACCAGGTCCTCGCCCAGCAGCGCACTGGCCTGGGTGATCGCGGCCAGGGGGTTGCGGATCTCGTGCGCGACCGCCGCAGACATGCGCCCCATGGCCGCCAGCTTCTCGGTGCGGATGCGTGCCTCCAGTTCGCGCAGGTCCTGCAGGAACATCACGCACAGGCTGTCGATGCCGCGCTCGGCGGCGCGCGTGAGGCGCGTGCGCACGCGCACCTCGCGCGGCGCACCCTGGGCCTGCGCGATCGGAATCTCGCGCGCCTGCGACGTGCGTCGCGCGAAGGTGCTGCGCGCGATCGCTGCCAGCGGCGCCCAAGCCGGGTTCGCGCCCAGTGCGAAGGGCAGCGTGAGCTGCGCCAGGCCCTGCCCGAGGATGGTGTCGGCCGCCGGATTGGCCGCATGCACCTGGCCCTGGGCGTCGACCACCAGCACGCCCTCGCTGAGCGTCTCGATCACCAGGTCGTTGACCAGGGCATGCATCTGCGCCGCGCCGCGATTGCTCTGCGCCAGCGCCTCCTCGCGCATCAGGCGCCGCGCCAGCTCGTGCGCCAGCAGCGCCACCACGAACAGGCCGGTGCCGGTCAGCGCCGCCTGCACGAAGCGCGCCGAAGGCTCGACCTGCTGCTGCAGCCAGTACCAGCCGGCGTGCGCGAGCAGCAGCAGCGTGACGACGGCGGTGGTGCCCAACCCGACGGTGCCGGTGCCCAGCACCGCGCCCATCAGCACCGGCAAGGCGAACAGCGGCGTGTAGTTGATGCTGCCCACCTGCAGCATCTGCAGCGTGCTGAAGGCCACCAGGTCGACGCCGATGGTCGACAGCCAGGCCGTGCCGAAGCGCCGCACCGGCGGCTGGAAGATCGAGTAGCGCGCGATCAGCAGGGTCAACACGAGGTAGCCGCCCGTCAGCGCCACCGCGATCGGCTGCGGGGCTTGCCCGAGCGCAAAGACGATGGCCTGCAGCAACAGCAGCACGACCGCGATGAAGACGCGCGCCGTCATGAAGCCGCGCCACAGGCGCAGCAGGGCCGAGCTTTCGCGGCCCGCCGCCCGGTCGAGCGGCGTCCAGTCGGTCCCGGGTTCGGCACGCGACCAGAGGAAGGTGCTCATCGGCGACGGCTCACTCAGTGTGTGGCGGCCTGGCGGTGCGCCGTACTGCAGTAGGCCGCACCGTCCGTGCCGCGTACCGCGTCCGAGGCCGGCAGGTGCAGTCCGCAATGCGCGCAGCGCAACATGGCTTGCGGCGGCGCGATGGCGCCCGGCGCAGGCGGAGGCGAGGGCGGCGGCGTGCGCGACTGCAACTCCTCTCGCCGGGCCTTGCGCCAGAGCCACACCGCCACGAGGATGACCGCGAGGACCAGCAGGTATTTCATGTCACGCGCCCCAGAACCACCTCGAGCACGAAGCGCGAGCCCACATAGGCCAGCAGCAGCAGGGCCGCGCCGGCGTAGAGCACGCGCCGTGCGGTGCGACCGCGCCAACCGAAGCGCGCGCGCCCGATCAAGAGCACCGCGAAGCTGATCCACGCCAGCACCGAGAACACGGTCTTGTGGTCCCATTTCCAGCTGCGTGCGCTGGCACCGTACAACTGCTCGCTGAACAGCAGGCCCGCGAGAAGGGTGGCCGACAGCAGCACGAAGCCTGCGGTGACGAAGCGGAAGGTCAGGCGCTCCATGGTGAGCAGAGGCACGCCGCCCTGCGGCTCGGCCGCCAGCCGGATCTGCTTCTCGGCGCGCGTCATGATCCAGGCGTGGATGACCGCCGCGCCGAACAGGCCGTAGGAAGCAATGCCCAGCGCCAGGTGCAGCGGCAGCCAGGGCGAGGCCGACACATGCAGCGGCGTGCCCGGAAAGACCAGCGCCAGCAGCACGGCCGCCGCGCCCAGCCCCGCGAGCATGCGCCGCACCTTGAGCTGCGGATACAGGCGGCTCTCGATCGCGTAAACCGTTGTCACCAGCCACGCGGTGACGGACAGGGCGGGCGCGAAGCCGAAGCGCGGATCGCCTCCGGCCAGCGACCAGGCGAGCACGCAGGCGTGCAGCACCCAGGCCAGACCCAGCATCCATTGCGTGGGAGGCCGCCCGAGCCAGGAGGCCGCGGCAGCGGTCGCGGCGTAGGCGGCGGCGGTGGCGATGCCCAGCGCCACGCCGAGTGGGGAGGGGATCGCTAAAATCATCGGTCGGAGTTTAGCGTCTCGCACTTGCGTGATCCTCCGCGATGACGCCCCCACTCCCCACCTACCGGTCCCGCCCGCGGGAAGCACCATGGCCAGCGCCCTCACCGAAAAATTCTCACGCCTCGTCAAGCAGGTCAGCGGCCAGGCCCGCATCACCGAAAGCAATGTGCAGGACATGCTGCGCGAGGTCCGCATGGCCTTGCTCGAAGCCGACGTCGCGCTGCCCGTGGTGCGCGACTTCGTCGCCCGCGTCAAGGACAAGGCCATGGGCCAGGAGGTGCTGGGCTCGCTCAAGCCCGGCCAGGCGCTGGTGGGCATCGTCAACCGCGAGCTCGCCGCCACCATGGGCGAGGGCGTGGCCGACATCAACCTGGTGGCCCAGCCGCCCGCAGTCATCCTGATGGCCGGCCTGCAGGGCGCCGGCAAGACCACCACCACCGCCAAGCTGGCCAAGCATCTCATCGAGAAGCGCAAGAAAAAAGTGCTCACCGTCTCGGGCGACGTCTACCGGCCGGCCGCCATCGAGCAGCTCAAGACCGTCACGAAGCAAGCCGGCGCCGAGTGGTTCCCGAGCACGCCGCAGCAGAAGCCGCTGGACATCGCCCGCGCCGCGCTCGATCACGCCAAGCGTCATTTCTTCGACGTGCTGCTGGTCGACACCGCCGGCCGCCTCGCCATCGACGAGGTGCTGATGAACGAGATCCAGCAGCTGCACGCGGCGCTGAATCCGGTCGAGACCCTGTTCGTGGTCGATGCGATGCAGGGCCAGGACGCGATCAACACCGCCAAGGCCTTCAAGGAGGCGCTGCCGCTCACCGGCATCATCCTCACCAAGACCGACGGCGATTCGCGCGGCGGCGCGGCGTTGTCGGTGCGGCAGGTCACGGGCGTGCCGATCAAGTTCGCCGGCGTCAGCGAAAAGATCGACGGCCTGGAGGTGTTCGATGCCGAGCGCCATGCGGGCCGCATCCTCGGCATGGGCGACATCGTCGCGCTGGTCGAGCAGGTCACGGCCGGCGTCGATGTGGCGGCGGCGCAGAAGCTCGCGGCCAAGGTCAAGAGCGGCGCCGGCTTCGACCTCAACGACTTCCTCGGCCAGCTGCAGCAGATGAAGCAGATGGGCGGGCTCTCCAGCATCATGGACAAGCTGCCGACGCAGCTGGCCGCCAAGGCCACCGATGCCGACATGACCCGCGCCGAGCGCGACATCCGGCGCAAGGAGGGCATCATCAACAGCATGACGCCGCTGGAGCGGCGCAAGCCGGAGCTGCTCAAGGCCACGCGCAAACGGCGCATCGCAGCCGGCGCTGGCGTGCAGGTTCAGGAGGTGAACCGGTTGCTCAATGAGTTCGAGCAGATGCAGCAGATGATGAAGAAGATGAAGGGCGGCGGCCTGATGAAGATGATGAAGCGCATGGGCGGCATGAAGGGCTTGCCCGGCATGGGTGGGGGCGGGGGCGGCATGCCGCGCTTCTGACTCCGCCCACTGCCTCGAAAGGCAGGGGGAAAGAAAAAAGCCCGCTCATCGAGCGGGCTTTTTCATGGGCGGCAAACCGTCAGGCGCGCGCGAGTCGCACCGCGTGCATCCACGCCCGGCGCAGCACCGCCGGCGAACGCGACTCTTCCGGAATCACCAGGAAGCCCCGGTCGCGCATCGCATTGCCCAGCGCGATCTGGCTGGTCAGCACGGTCAGCGGGATCGCCAGCAGCAGCGGCAGCCCCACCGGCATCAGCCAGGCCAGCGCGCTGGCATCGATCAGCGCGATGCCCACCGCCAGCGCGGCGATCACCAGCGACATCGGCGCCAGCTGGGTGAAGGCGATGCGCCACGGCACGGCGGCGGCTTCCCGCGGCGGCGACTTCCAGTCCAGCTTGATGCCGGTGAGCGCCACCACCACGAACAGGGAGTGGGCCAGCATCCGCACCGGGGCCTGCACGATGGCCAGTGCGCTTTCCAGCGCGGCGCTCTTGAGCAGGCCGCCGACACCGCCGTACTGGCGCTGCTCGCGGCGCATCACCACGGCCGCAATGCCCAGGAGGCGCGGCAGGAACAACAGGCACAGCGTCCACAGCCACAGGCCGGCCAGTTCCATCGGCATCACCATCCAGTGCGCCATCACGCTCGAGCCGGTAAGCCACAGGGCGGTGCCCAGCGTCAGGAAGGCCAGCCACAGCGGCGCCGAGGCATAGGCCATGGTGCCGGTCATGAACATCGCGCGGTGCACCGGATGCAGGCCCGGCTCGGCCATCAGGCGGGCGTTTTGCAGGTTGCCCTGGCACCAGCGGCGGTCGCGCTGCAGCTCGGCCAGCAGATCCGGCGGTTGTTGCTCGTAGCTGCCGACCAGGTCGGCCACCAGCCACACGTGGTAGCCGGCGCGGCGCATCAGCGCAGCCTCGACGAAGTCGTGCGACATGATGCCTCCCGACATGCCGCCGGTGCCCTTGATCGTCGCCAGCGCGCAGTGCTCCATGAAGGGCTCGATGCGGATGATCGCGTTGTGGCCCCAGTAGTGCGACTCGCCGAGCTGCCAGAACTGCATGCCCAGCGTGAACAGGCGGCCCGTCACGCGCGAGGCGAACTGCTGGGCGCGGGCGTGCAGCGTGACGTGGCCGATGGCCTGCGTCGCGGTCTGGATGATGCCGGCGGTCGGGTTGGCTTCCATCAGCTTGACCATCGAGGTCAGGCAGTCGCCGCTCATCACGCTGTCGGCGTCGAGCACCACCATGTAGCGGTAGTCCTTGCCCCAGCGGCGGCAGAAGTCGGCCACGTTGCCGGCCTTGCGGTGGGTGCGGCGCTTGCGCAGGCGGTAGTAGACCTCGACCTGAGGCTGGTTCGGGCTGTCGGCCAGTGCGGCCCGCAGCTCTTCCCAGGCGGCGCGCTCGGCGGCGGCGACCTCGGGGGTGTAGCTGTCGGACAGCACGAAGACATCGAACTGCTTGGCATGGCCGGTCGCCGCCACCGATTCGCAGGTGGCACGAAGGCCGGCGAACACGGTGGCTACGTCCTCGTTGCAGATCGGCATGATGATCGCCGTGCGCGCTTCCGGATTCATCGGATGGTCGGCCACCTGCTTGGCCGAAAGCGCATGCTTGTCGCCGCGCACCGAGACGTAAAAGCCCATCAGCGCGGTCACGAAGCCCGTCACCACCCAGCCCGAGAGCAGGCCGTAGAGGGCGATCTGGCTGTACTGGAGCCAGAGATTGTCGTAGTCGGGCTGCACGCCGGCGAACAGCGAGGAGGCGATGACCGTGCTGACCACGGTGAGCGCCAGGAAGGCCATGCGACGTTGCTGGGCCGTGCGCTGCCAGGCCTGGGGGGCCTGCGGCGCGCGCGACGCGACCGCCGCTGCCTTGCCGCCGGCACCGAGCTTGACCAGCAGGGCCGTGCCGATGCTGTTCCAGAAGCCGCGCCAAGGGCGGGGCGTCATCGAGCCGCGGTTGATCGGCGGGGCGGTGACCGAGTTGGGGTGGCGTTCTTCACGCAGCAGGCTGCGGCGGGAAATACCCACTCCGGTGAGAACGTTGAGCTGAGAAAAATCGTTGGGCTTCATGTTCGACTCACCCGCGTTGCTTGTCGACGGAAGGCGTGTCGCCGATTGCCGGAAAGCGCTTGAAGACGCAGTCCGGTGCCGCACCGCCGGCGCTGGCCAGTCCGGCGGGAGGATGACCCGCGGCACGGGACCGCGAGAGGGAAAACTGCTTTTGACGCAGGCCGTCGCGCTGCGGACGCAGTGCGAAAGATGGGCTGGTAAGTGCTGTCATGCCCTCATAAGGGCAAACCCCGTGCCAGCCTGGAAAAACCCTTTCAGATCAAGCGCTTAGCACGATTTCGAAGCGTCGGTGCCGACTCTTGAGGTCTAAAGACCTCTAAAAGCCCCGAATTTGTCGCCGAATCCCGACAAGGCTTGTGAACGGGATGTCAATTCCCAATGAAATCAAGTACTTAGGGTCGTCGCTCTTCGGCGACAGCATCGCCGCCCGGCGACACGGCATCGGATTTGAAGTGCCCGGCCGTGAGCCCGTTCTTCTGCAGCAGGCGGTAGAACTCCGTGCGATTGCGGTCCGCCAGGCGTGCCGCGTCGGCCACGTTGCCGTCGGTCAGCTTGAGCAGGCCGACCAGGTATTCGCGCTCGAAGCGTTGCTTGGCCTCGGCATACGTCTGCACCTCGACGCTGGGCGAGCGCAGCGCCCGCTGCACCAGCGCCAGCGGGATCAGCGGCGAGCTCGACAGGGCGCAGACCTGCTCGACCACGTTGAACAACTGGCGCACGTTGCCCGGCCAGGACGCCATGGTCAGCGCTTTCAGCGCCTCCGGCGCGAAGCCCGACAAGCGCTTGCCGTACTTGCTCGAAAGCCGGTGCAGGAAGTGATTGGCCAAGAGCGGAATGTCCTCGCGCCGCGCCGACAGGGGCGGCAGCTGGAGTGTCACGACGTTGAGACGGTAGTACAGGTCCTCGCGGAACTGCCCGGCCTCCATCGCAGCATCGAGGTCGCGGTGGGTGGCGGAGACGATCCGCACGTCGACCGCGATCGACTGGGTCGATCCGACCGGCCGCACCGCGTGCTCCTGCAGCACCCGCAGCAGCTTGACCTGCAGGGCCGGCGGCATGTCGCCGATCTCGTCGAGCAGCAGGGTGCCGCCGTCGGCCTGCTGGAACAGGCCCTTGTGGTTGGCCACCGCGTCGGTGAAGGCGCCCTTCATATGCCCGAACAGCTCCGACTCCAGCAGCGCCTCCGGAATGGCCCCGCAGTTGACCGCCACGAAAGGCTTGTCGGCGCGCGCGCTGGCGCGATGGATGGCGCGGGCCAGCAGTTCCTTGCCCGCGCCGCTGTCGCCGCGCAGCAGCACGCTCGCGTCGGACTTGGCCACCATCCGGGCCTCGGCCAGCAGCTCGGCCATGCGGTTGCTGCGGCTCACGATCTCCGAACGCCAGCTCTCGTCGCCGACCTTGCCGCCGCTGGGCGCGGGCGCGCCCAGCGCCAGGGCCTGCGCGATCTTGTCGAGCAGCTCGCGCGCGTCGTAGGGCTTGGTGAGGTAGGTGAAGACGCCGCGCGCCGTGGCCTCGACCGCGTCGGGAATGGTGCCGTGCGCCGTCAGCAGGATCACCGGCAGCGTCGGATGGCGCTTGCGGATCTCATCGAAGAGCTGCAGGCCGTCGCGGCCGGGCAGGCGCACGTCGCTCAGCACCAGCTGGGGGTGCTCGATCTCGAGCTGCGTCAGCGCCGATTCGGCCGAGGTCACGGCCGTCACCTGGTAGCCGGCCCCCGTGAGCCGCATCGACAGCAGCCGCAGCATGTCCGCGTCGTCGTCCACCACCAGCAGGCGGGCGCCGGGCGGGTCCTTCGCGGAACCAGGGGGGGTGTTCATGGTGCAGGCTTGGGTGCTGCCGGCGCGACGGGCGGCGGGTTGTTGGGACGCGAGAAGCTGCGCTCGATCGCCCGCAGCGCCTCGATCCGGTCGGTCAGTTGGTCGATGCGGCGCTGGCTGTCGCGCAGCTGCTGCGCCTGGCGGTCGCGGTCGTCCTCGACGCGGCGCTGCTCCTGATACCGCGCGGCCAGCAGCCGGGCGAGCGGATGCAGGGCCTGCGCCTCGTTTGCCGGGTTGGCGATCACACGTTGCAGCAGCCCAAGCGCACGCGCGAGATCGGCCGGCGAGCGGGTCTGCGCCAGCAGCATCGCCAGCTGCATCTGCACCAGCGGCTGCTCGCCCGGCTCGCCCAGGCGCGAAATCTCGTTGGCGAGCTCGTTGCCGCTCAGCGGACGCACCTTGTCGGCGTACACGAGCAGGGCGGCCACCGGTCCTTGCGTGAGCTGCGTGAAGATCAGCGCCGGCTGCGTGGCCGGCGCCATCGGCTCGGCTTCGACGGGTTGCACCGGCGGCGGCAGCGGCGGTGGAGGTGGTGCCGGCTGCACGGCGACGGGTTCGGGCGGCGGCTTGGACGGCGCGGCGCATGCAGCGAGCAGCAGCGGCATGACGACCACGGTCATGGCGAATGCGGATCTGCGAGCGATCGAACTGAAGAACATGAGGTCAGAGAAAAACGCTTGAGGCGGGGGCGGTGGTCAGGCGGAGCGCGGCAGCTCGATGCGGAAGCGCGCCCCGGGTCCCTCGGGCAGCAACGTGATGCGGCCGCCATGAGCTGCAATGTACTCCTGCACGATCGACAGCCCGATGCCGGTGCCCTTGACGGCATGCTGGGGTTGGCGCTCGCCGCGATAGAAGGGCTCGAAGATGCGGTCGCGGTCGCCCTCGGCGATGCCGGGGCCCGCGTCCTGTATCTCGATGCAGACGGTGTCCGGCGTGCTCGACACGGTGATCACGATGGTGCCCCCGCGCGCCGAATAACGGATGGCGTTGGACAGCAGGTTGGCCAGCGCCGTACCCAGCTTCACCGGGTCCACCACGACGGCGAGCGGCTCGCCCTCGGCCCGCACCGCCAGCCCGTTGGCCTGCCATTGCAGGCGCTGGGCCTCGATCTGTTCCTCGATCAGCGGCAGCAGCGGCGTGCGCTGGCGGCGCAGCTCGCGCGCCTCGAAGGCCGCCGCGTTGAAGCGCAGCAACGCCTCGATCTGGCCCTGCAGCGCGACGGTGTTCTGCTGCAGGATCTGCGCCACTTCGCGCTGCGCCGGGTTCAAGGCGCCGGTCACGCCGTCCTCCAGCAGCGACACGCCTTCGCGCAGCGCCGCCAGCGGGGTCTTGAGCTCGTGCGAGACGTGGCGCAGGAAACGTGCCTTGTCGGCGTCCAGCTCGGTCAGCCGCAGCCGAAGCCACTCGAGCTGCTGCGAGATGCGGCGCACGTCGGCCGCGCCGCGGATGTCGATCGGCTCGTCGAGCCGGTTCTCGCCCAGCCCGACGATGGCGCGCTGCAGCCGCTTGAAGGGCCGCGCCAGCCACACGCCGAAGGCCAGCGCGAGCGCCACCGCCACCGCGCTGGCCGCCAGCACCTCGCGCATCAGCCGGCGGCGCGCGTTCTCGATGCGCTGCGCCAGCGCGTTGTTCTGCGTCTCGATCAGGATCTGGGCCTGCTGCGCGATGTTGGTGTTGAGCGCGTCGAGGTCGCGGAACTGCATGGCCATCGAGCTCTCGCGCGCCAGCGCGGTTTCCGGCGCACCGCTCATCAGTCCCTCGATCACGGCCAGCTGGCCGCGCCAAAGGTCGAGGCCGGTGGAGGGCAGGCCATTGGCGCCCAGGCGGTCGAGCGCATGGTTGGCGTCCCGTGCCGCATCGTCGAAGCGGCGGCGCAGCACCGCATCGTTGAGCACCAGCGACTGGCGCCCGGCGCGCTCCATCGCGGCACTGCGCTCGGCCAGGGACTGCGCCGCGCCCGAGAGCGTGAGCGCGCGGCCTGCGGCGTTGCGGCTCTGCGTCATCAGCGCGTCGTACTGGAACACCGAGCGCAGGGCCACGCCCACCAGCAGCGCGGTGATCAGGAGGAACGCGAACAGCAGCAGTTGCTGGAACGAGCCGCGCGCCGACTTCAGGCCCGCCATCAGGCCGCGGCCGCCGCGGTCCGGGCGGCCGGCGACGAGGTCGATTCGGCGGTCGGCACCTCGCCGCGCAGCGAGTAGGCCAGCGAACGGGTGATGCGCACGTCGATCATCTGGCCGACCAGGCGCGGATCGCCTTCGAAGTTCACCGCGCGGTTGCACTCGGTGCGCCCCATCAGCTCGTCGGCATCCTTGCGCGAGCGCCCTTCGACCAGCACGCGCTGGGCCGTCCCCACCAGGGCCTGGCCGAAGCGCTTGACGTTGGCGTCGATTGCCGCCTGCAGCCTTTGCAGCCGCGCCAGCTTGACTGCGTGCGGCGTGTCGTCGTGCAACTGCGCCGCCGGCGTGCCGGGGCGCGGGCTGAAGATGAAGCTGAAACTGTTGTCGAACTCCAGCTCGTCGATCAGCTTCATCATCTTCTCGAAGTCGGCGTCCGTCTCGCCCGGGAAGCCGACGATGAAGTCGCTGGAGAGCGAGAGGCCCGGGCGGATGGCGCGCAGCTTGCGCACCGTGCTCTTGTATTCCATTGCCGTGTAGCCGCGCTTCATCGCCATCAGGATGCGGTCGCTGCCGTGCTGCACCGGCAGGTGCAGGTGGCTCACCAGCTTCGGCACGCGGGCGTAGGCCTCGATCAGCCGCGGCGTGAACTCGTTCGGGTGGCTGGTGGTGTAGCGGATGCGCTCGATGCCCGGGATCTCGGCGATGTACTCGATGAGCAACGCGAAGTCGGCGATCTCGGCCGTGTCGCCCATGCGGCCGCGGTAGGCATTGACGTTCTGGCCCAGCAGCGTGACTTCGCGAACCCCTTGGTCCGCCAGGCCGGCGATCTCGACCAGCACATCGTCCAGCGGCCGGTTCACCTCTTCGCCACGGGTGTAGGGCACCACGCAGTAGCTGCAGTACTTGGAGCAGCCTTCCATGATCGAGACGAAAGCGGTCGCGCCGTCGACGCGTGCCGGCGGCAGGTGGTCGAACTTCTCGATTTCGGGGAAGCTGATGTCCACCTGCGGCTGGCCCGCGCGCTCGCGCTCGTGCAGCAGCTCGGGCAGGCGGTGCAGGGTCTGGGGGCCGAACACGACGTCGACGTAGGGCGCGCGCGCAATGATGGCCGCGCCTTCCTGGCTGGCCACGCAGCCGCCGACGCCGATCTTCACGCCGCGCGCCTTGAGGTGCTTGACGCGGCCGAGGTCGGAGAACACCTTCTCCTGGGCCTTCTCGCGCACCGAGCAGGTGTTGAAGAGGATCAGGTCGGCCTCTTCCACGTTGGTCGTGGGCTCGTAGCCCTCGGCGGCGCGCAGCACGTCGGCCATCTTGTCCGAGTCGTACTCGTTCATCTGGCAGCCGAAGGTCTTGATGAAAACTTTGGGGGTCATGGGGTGGGCTCCGTGGAGGTGCCGTCGAAAAGCCGAACTCCGGACGTCAGGGGCAGGCGCGCCCCGCGTCCGGTCGCCGGGTTCGAGGATTACTGGCCGTAGCGGGGCAGCTGGTCGAACGGCGTCTTGCCGTCGTCGCGCGGGCCGGTGTCGGCCACGAAGGGCCAGAAGTTCAGGAGCGGCTTCTCGGCCGATTCGCGTTTGGCCTGGGCTTCTTCGGGCGTGAGGATCCAGACCTCGCTCACCAGGCCGGCGGCGTCGCGCTTGTAGTTGACCAGCAGGTTCTGTCCGGTGAGGGCCGCCGGCATCACCAGCATCTGCTGTGCGCTGCGGATGCGGGCGCCGGGCGAGAGCCGTTCGGGCTGGCCGTCGAGCTGGATCTCGGGCGCATTCATCACCATGAAGCGCCCGCGCAGCGTGCCGACGGGAAAGTTGCGGCCGCCGAGCGCGGCCTCGTTCTGAGTCTGGACCGACTGTTGCGCGGCGGCGGGCGCCAGAACGGCGCACAGTGCTACCAAAATGAGAGCAGACCAGGAAGGGTTGCAGCGGTTCATGGTGTTCATCCAGAGGCTGTGGGGCAGCGGCGATTCTAGCGGCCGCCTCCCACACGCCGCGGCGAAGGGAGCGCCTTCCGTGCCGTGCTTCATGTTCGCTTTACTTATCTTTACGGCACCGATGGACGGCAGTCCCCCACCCCTGATCCAATAGCTGCTGTCAGGCAAAAGTGCGCCTCGGACAACCGTGGCCGGCTTTCTACCCAATGCAAAAGCGCTCATGAACAAGAAACTCGTCCTCGCCCTCGCGGGTGTGCTGATCCTGAGTGCGGCCGCCGCCTGGCGCTGGGCCGGGAACAGGACCCAGGACGTGGCACAAACGGGCGCACCGGCCGCCGGCAGCAGCGCCGCGCCCGGCAAGGGCGCCGGGCCGGGTGCCGGCGCAGCCGCCCTGGTCACGCTCGCCGCGGCGCAGAAGCAGGACGTGCCGATCACGGTGCAGGTCAACGGCAGCGTGGTCTCGCTCAACAGCGTGGAGCTGCGCCCGCAGGTGACGAACACCGTGCGCGAGGTGCATGTGAAGGAAGGCCAGTTCGTCAAGCAGGGCCAGTTGCTCTTCACGCTCGACGATCGCCCCGACCAGGCCAACCTCGCCAAGGCCCGCGCCCAGCAGCAGAAGGACGAGGCCACGCTGGCCGACCTGGAGCGCCAGTACCGCCGCAGCCAGGAGCTGTTGGCGCAGAACTTCATCGCCAAGGCCGCCGCCGACGCGACGCTGTCGCAGTGGGAGGCCCAGCGCGCCGCGGTCGCGGCCGACAAGGCGGCGGTGCAGTCGGCGCAGGTGGCGCTGGGTTACGCCACGCTGCGCGCGCCCATCGCCGGGCGCATCGGCGCCGTCAACATCTACCCGGGCACCCTGGTCCAGCCCACCCTCACGCTGGTGACCATCACCCAGCTCGACCCGATCGCGGTGAGCTTCCCGGTGCCCGAGGGCAAGCTCCAGGACCTGCTGGCCGCCGCGCGCTCGCAAACGCCGGTCGAGGCGCTGGTGAGCGGACGCAGGACGCCGATGAAGGGCACGCTGAACTTCGTGGACAACACGGTGGACCCGATGATCGGCACGGTGCGCGCCAAGGCAGTGTTCGACAACGCCGACCAGGCCCTGTGGCCCGGCCAGTTCGTCGAGACTCGCGTGACCGTGCGCAGCCTCCAGGGCGCCACCGTCATCCCCGCGGCCGCCGTCATGATGCTGGCCGATGGCAGCTCGGTCTACGTGGTCGACGCCGAGCACAAGGCCACGCGCCGCAAGATCGAGACCCTGCACACCTTCGGCACGCAGGTCGCGGTGCGCGGCGTCGAGCCCGGCGAGCAGGTGGTGATCGAGGGCAAGCAGAACGTGCGCCCGGGCGGCAAGGTGCGGCTGGACGGCGCCGCCCCGCCGCAGCAGCGCCCCAACGGCAACGCGCCCGAGGCGACCCCGGGCAGCGCGGCCTCCGCAAAGCCCGGCAACGCCAGCGTGGTCGCGGAGCGGGAGCGCACGTGAGCACCGCAGCCCGCAGGGCGGGGGTGATCCAGTGAACATCTCGGAGCTCTGCATCCGCCGTCCGGCGATGACGGTGCTGCTCTCGGCCGCCGCGGTGGTGGCGGGCATCTTCGCGTACTTCCAGATTCCGGTCGCGGCACTGCCGAGCTACAACACGCCCGTCATCAACGTCAATGCGCAGCTGCCGGGCGCCAGTCCCGACACCATGGCCTCCTCGGTCGCGCTGCCGCTGGAGAAGCAGTTCTCCACCATCCCCGGGCTGCAGACCATCAGCTCGGTCAACACCCAGGGCGTGAGCTCGATCACGCTCGAATTCGTCAGCAGCCGCGACATCGATGCCGCTGCCGTCGACGTGCAGGCGGCACTCTTGCGCGCGCAGCGCCAGTTGCCGGTCGAGCTGACGCAGATGCCCTCGTACCGCAAGGTCAATCCGGCCGATGCGCCGGTGCTCTTCATCTCGCTGGTCTCGCCCTCGATGTCGCCGTCGGAGCTCAACGACTACGCCGAGAACCTGATCTCGCCCACGCTCTCCACCATCGACGGCGTGGCCCAGGTCGCGGTCTACGGCCGCAAGGCCTTCGCGGTGCGCGTCAAGGCCGATGCCGACCTGCTCAACGCCCGCAACATCACCCTCGACGAACTCGCCAACGCGGTGCGCCTGGCCAACGCGAACACGCCCGTGGGCGTGCTCGACGGCCCGCGCCAGACGCTCACCATCCAGGCCAACGAGCAGATGCTCAAGGCCGCCGACTTCGCCAAGGTGATCGTCGGCCAGCGCAACGGCGCCCCGGTGCGGCTGGACGAGGTGGCCACCATCGAGGACAGCTTCGAGTCCGTCAAGACCGCCAGCAGCTTCAACGGCGAGAGCTCGATCTCCCTGGCCGTGCTGCGCCAGCCCAATGCCAACACGGTGCAGGTGGTCGACGCGGTGCGCGCGCTGATGCCGCGCTTCCGCGACGAGCTGCCGCAGTCGGTCGCGATCAACATGGTGAACGATCGCTCCATCTCCATCCGCGAGGCGGTGCACGACGTGCAGCTCACGCTGCTGGGCACCGTGCTGCTGGTGGTGCTGGTGATCTTCCTGTTCCTGCACCGCGTGGTCGCCACGCTGATTCCCGCGGCCACCATCCCGATCTCGCTGATCGGTGCGGTGGCGCTGCTCTACGCCTTCGGCTACAGCCTGGACAACGTGTCGCTCCTGGGCATCACGCTGGCCGTGGGCCTGGTGGTGGACGACGCCATCGTGGTGCTCGAAAACATCATGCGCTACGTCGAGAAGGGCATGGAGCCCATGGCCGCCGCGCTGCGCGGCTCGCGCGAGGTGGGCTTCACCATCATCTCGATCTCGATCTCGCTGGTGGCGGTGTTCATCCCGATCTTCTTCATGCCCGGCGTGATCGGCCTGCTGTTCCACGAATTCGCCGTGGTGGTGGGCCTGGCCGTGATGGTGTCGGCCGTGGTCTCGCTCACCTTGGTGCCGATGCTCGCGAGCCGGCTCCTGCGGCACCAGCCGCGCGAAGGCGGCGTGGCCGAGGACCACGAGGAAACCCATCCCGAGCCCGGCACCGCGATCGGCCGCGGCTTCGAGCGCGGCTACCGCTGGGTGCACGGCAACTACATGCGCACCCTCGACTGGACGCTGCACCACCGCAATCTCATGCTGGCCCTGGCGGCCGCGACCTTCGCGCTCACGGCCTGGATGTTCATCAGCATCCCGAAGGGCTTCTTCCCCGAGGAGGACATCGGCCAGATCCAGATCACGACCGAGGCGGCCGAGGACATTTCGTTCCCCGCGATGAAGGCCTTGCAGGACCGCGTTGCCGATGCGCTCATGGCCGACCCGAGCGTGGCCTACGTCAACTCCTTCATCGGCGTCGGCGGCCCGACCGCCACGCAGAACGCCGGCCGCCTGTTCGCGGTGCTCAAGCCGCGCGGCGAGCGGCCGCGCATGCCGCAGGTGCTGGAGCAGCTGCGCAAGCGCTTCCGCGAAATCCCCGGCGTGGCCGTCTACATGCAGCCGGTGCAGAACCTGCGCCTGGGCGGCCGCCAGAGCAAGGCGCGCTTCCAGTACACGCTGCAGAGCGTCAACGCCGGCGCCATCAACGAATGGGCCGAGAAGCTGATGGAGCGCATGCGCGCCGACCCGGACTTCCGCGACGTCACCAGCGACTCGCAGAACCGTGGCCTGCAGGCCACGCTGGAGATCGACCGCGACAAGGCCGGCGTGCTCGGCGTCGCCGTGGGCGACCTGCGCACCGCCCTCTACAACGCCTACGGCGACCGCCAGATCGGCAGCATCTACGCGCCCAGCAACACCTACCAGGTGATCCTCTCGGCCGCCGACGACGACCGTCGCTTCGAGGAGGACATGTCGCGCCTGTCGGTGCGCAACAAGGCCGGGCAGCTGGTGCCCCTGTCGGCCTTCTCGACCGTCAAGCGCACGGTGGGCCCGACCTCGGTCAACCACCAGGGCCAGCTGCAGGCCGTGACGGTGTCCTTCAACCTGGCGCCCGAGGTGCCTTTGGGCAACGCGACCGCGAAGATCGATCGTTTCAAGGCCGAGCTCAAGGTGCCCCCTTCGATCATCACCAGCTACGGCGGCGACGCGGCCGTGTTCCAGAGTTCGCAGGCCAGCCAGGCGGTGCTGCTCGTGCTGGCGGTGCTGGTCATCTACGTGCTGCTGGGCGTGCTCTACGAGAGCTACATCCACCCGCTCACCATCCTCGCGGGCCTGCCCTCGGCGGCGGTGGGAGCGCTGCTCTCGCTCAAGCTCTTCGGCTTCGACCTGACGCTGATCGCGACCATCGGCATCCTGCTGCTGATCGGCATCGTCAAGAAGAACGCGATCATGATGATCGACTTCGCGCTGGATGCGCAGCGCACCCAGGGCATGCAGCCGGTCGACGCGATCCGCGAGGCCTGCCGGCTGCGCTTCCGGCCGATCCTGATGACCACGCTGGCTGCCCTGATGGGCGCGCTGCCGCTCGCACTGGGCCTGGGGGCCGGCGCCGAGCTGCGCCAGCCCCTGGGCGTGGCGGTGGTCGGCGGGCTGCTGTTCTCGCAGGTGATCACGCT
>DATFFA010000122.1:0-14652 GCA_035250605.1 Variovorax sp.
CTCCATGAGCTGCGCGGCGCCCTTGGGCTCCCACGCATGCTCCTGCTCGCGCGAGAGCTGCACGCGCACCGGCGCACCCACGGCACGCGCGAGCAGCGCGGCATCGGCCGCCACGTCGTCGGCGCCGTTGCGGCCGTAGCAGCCGGCGGCCTCCATGCGCACCACGTCGACGGCCAGGTCCTCCAGGCCCATGAGCTTCGCAAGATCGGCGCGCAGCACATGCGGGTTCTGCGAGCCGGCCCACACGCGCAGCTGCACGCCCGCCTCGCCCGCCGGCTGCCAGTGCGCGAGCGCGCACGAGGGACCGATGGAGGCATGCATCTGGTAGGGCCACACATAGGTGCGCAGCATCGGCTGGGCGGCGTTGGCGAGTGCCTCGTCCACCCGCCCCTCGTCGACCAGCAGGCGCTGTGTCGCGGGGTTGGCGCGGATCGCGCCTTCGAGGTCATCGAGGGCGGGCAGCCCCGGCCAGGCCTTCCAGCGCACCCGCAGCTCGCGCAGCGCCTGTTCCGCATGCTCCTCGCGCTCGGCCACGATGCCGACGAAATCGCGAATCACCACCACGGCGCGGATGCCGGGGATGTGGGCGATGGACGACTCGTCGACCGACTCCAGCGTGTTGCCGATGAAGTCGCCGTGGTCCGCGCCCGCGTAGGGCGGGCGCACCACGCGGCCGTGCAGCATGCCGGGCACGCGCATGTCGTGTACGAACACCGTCTCGCCCGCCAGCTTGGCGGGGATGTCGACGCGCGGGACGGCAGTGCCCACGAGGCGGTAGTCCTTCGGGTCCTTGAGCCGGGCCGCGCCGTCCAGTTGCAGCACGGTGCGCGTGCCGGCCACCAGCTCGCCGAAGGGCACGCTGAAGGCCGGGTCCTCGCCGGCATGGATGCGGCCCTCGCGCACCTCGAGCAGCGAAGGCTGCACGCCGAAGCGCTCCGAAGCCTGCGCGAGCAGCCAGGCGCGTGCCTGCGCCGCCGCCAGCCGCAGCGGCACGGCGTGGATCTGCAGCGAGGCGCTGGCGATGGTCGCGCCCTGGTTGGGCGCGCGTGCCGTGTCGCCGAGCACCATGTGCACCTGCGACAGCGGCAGGTCGAGCTCCTCGGCCACCACCTGGGCCAGTGCGGTGCGGATGCCGGTGCCCAGGTCCACGTGGCCGTTCAGCGCAGTCGCGCTGCCGTCGCTCCACAGCGCGAGCAGGATCTCGGGCCCTTCGGCGGGATTGCCCGCAACCACCGCGGGCTGGCCATTGGCTGCGGGCGGCGCGGGCGGCGTCTCGCGCACCACCACCAGGACGTCCCGGGCGTTCAGGAAGTCGCTGCGAGTGCGCGGCTGTTCGGCGCGCCGGGTCATCGGCGACCCTCGCCTTCGGCTGCGCTGCGAGCGCCTTCGGCCGGCCGGGCGGCGCTCACGAGGGCTCGCCCTTTGCCAACCGCTCGGCCGCAGACTGCACCGCGGCCAGGATCTCCACATGCGTGCCGCAACGGCACAAGTTGCCCGAGAGCTCGGCGCGGATGCGCTCGCCGCCGGGGTGCGGCTCGCGCGCCAGCAGCGCGGCGGCCTGCATCACCATGCCGTTGAGGCAGTAGCCGCATTGCGCGGCCTGGGCCTCCTCGAAGGCCCGTTGCACGGGATGCCATTTCTCGCGCGAGCCGAGCCCTTCCAGCGTGGTGATGGCGCGGCCCGCCACGCCATGCGCCGGGATCACGCAGGCGCGCGCCGCCACGCCGTCGACCCACACCGTGCAGGCGCCGCACTGGCCCAGCCCGCAGCCGTACTTGGGGCCGTTGAGCGCGAGGTCGTTGCGCAGCACGTGCAGCAGCGAGGCTGCCTCGGGGACCGACAGCGCAAGCTCGCGTCCGTTGACCTTCAGTGCGAGTTCCTGCATTGCGCGCGCGGGCTCCTCAGGCGCTGATCTCGATGTCCGTGGACTGGATGCGCTTGACGCCCTTGGTCTGCATCTCCTTCCAGGCCTTGGCGAGCGAGCCGTTCAGGTCGATGGCGCGCGTCGCGTCCTCGATCACATAGGCCTCGAAGCCGGCCTTGCGCGCGTCGAGCGCGGTCCAGGCCACGCAGAAGTCGGTGGCCAGGCCGGTCACGAACACGGTCTTGATGCCGCGCGCCTTGAGATAGCCTCCCAGGCCGGTGGCCGTCTTGCGGTCGGCCTCTTCGAAGGCCGAGTAGCTGTCGACGCCCTTGTGGTAGCCCTTGCGGATGATCAGCTGCGCGCTCGGCAGCTTCAGGTCCTTGTGCAGCGCGGCGTCTTCCGTGCCCTGCACGCAGTGGTCGGGCCACAGCACCTGGTTGCCGTAGCCGAGCTTGATGCTGCTGAAGGGCTTCTGCCCCGGATGCGAACTCGCGAAGGAGGCATGGCCTTGGGTGTGCCAGTCCTGGGTGAGCACGATGTTCTCGAACGCGGTGGAGAGCTTGTTGATCACCGGCACCACATCGGCGCCACCCTTGACCGGCAGCGTGCCGCCGTCGACGAAGCAGTTCTGCACATCGACAACGATCAGCGCCGACTTGTCGGAAGGCCTGATCTTCGCCGCCGCGAACAGCGGCGCCGAAAGGCCGGCCAGACCCAATGCCGCGGCGGATTGGAGAAAGATTCTGCGGTGCGTGTTGTGCATGGTGTTCGCTCCTCGTTGATGAAAAAGCCCTGGCTCAGACGGACAGGTAGGCCCGCCGTACTTCCTCGTTGGTCGCCAGGTCGGCCATCGAGGCCTGGTAGCGGATCTGCCCCTTCTCCAGCACGTAGGCGCGATCGGAGACCAGCTCGGCGAAGTGCATGTTCTGCTCCGACAGCAGGATGCTCACGCCCTGCGCCTTGAGCTCGAGGATCATGTTGGCCATCTGCTCGACGATCACCGGCGCCACGCCCTCGGAGGGCTCGTCCAGCAGCACGAGGTAGGGGTTGCCCATCAGCGTGCGCGCGACGGTCAGCATCTGCTGCTCGCCGCCGCTCATGCGCCCACCGGCGCGCTGCGGCATCTCGCCGAGATTGGGGAAGAGCGTGAACAGGCGCTCGGGCGTCCACAGCGGCGCCTCGCTGCCGTCGGCCCAGCGGCGCGCGGGCTGCTTGCCCACCTCGAGGTTCTCCATCACCGTGAGGTCGGTGAACACGCGCCGGTCCTCGGGCACGAAGCCCAGGCCCAGCTTGGCGGCCTGGTGCGGCTCGCACTTGGAGAGGTCGTGGCCCAGAAAGCGCACCGCGCCGCGGCGCTTGGTGAGCATGCCGATCAGCGCCTTGAGCGTGGTGGACTTGCCGGCGCCGTTGCGGCCCATCAGCGCGACCACCTCGCCACGCCGCACTTCGAGGTCGACGTCGTAGAGGATCTGCGCGGCGCCGTACCAGGCGCAGAGCGCCTTGGCTTCGAGGAGCATCTCGTGCGAACTCATGCGTGCTCTCCCACCGCCGCGTTCACCGCGGCCGCCTTCTCGGCGATCTTCTCGAAGGTCTTGCCGCTGCCGAAGTAGACCTCCTGCACCTTGGGATGGTCGCGGATCTCCAGCGGCTTGCCCTGCGCGATGAGGCGGCCGCGCGCCAGCACGATCATGCGGTCGGCATAGGCGAAGACCACGTCCATGCTGTGCTCGGTGAAGAGCACGGCCATGCCGCGGTCGATCACGAGTTGCTTTGTCAGCGCCATCAACGAGTTGCGCTCCTTGGGGGCCATGCCGGCCGTGGGCTCGTCCATGAGCAGCAGCTTGGGCGAATTGGCCATCGCGATCGCGAGCTCGACGCGCTTGACGTCGCCGTAGGCCAGCACGCTGCAGGGCCGGTCGGCCTGGGCCTTCATGCCGACCTGGTCGAGCAGGGCCAGCGCCTCCTCGCGCTTGTGGTCGGCGGCGCGGCGCCAGGTCGCGAAGAGCTTGTGGTCGTGCGAGAGCAGCGCCATCTGCACGTTCTCCACCACCGTGAGGGAGGCGAAGGTCTCGGCGATCTGGAAGGTGCGGCCCACTCCCATGCGCCAGATCTCGCGCGGCTTGCGGCCCACGAGCTCCTGGCCATCGAGCAGGATCGAGCCGCGGTCGGCCTTCAGTTGCCCGTTGACCATGTTGAATGTGGTGGACTTGCCGGCGCCATTGGGACCGATGAGCGCCAGCAGCTCGCCGGGGGCGAGTTCGAAGCTGATGCCGTCGACGGCCTTGACGCCGCCGAAGGACTTGCCGAGTTCCGTGACTTTGAGAAGGCTCATGCCTTGGCTTCCTTGAGTTCGGCCGGATCCTTCGAATGCCGCCGCCTGTCGAACAGCTGCTTCGCAAAGCCCGCGATTCCCTGCGGGAACAGCAGCACCAGCAGCAGGATGATTCCGCCCAGCATCGCGCGCCAGTAATCGGTGTTGCGCGCGACCGTGTCATGCAGCCAGGTGAAGGTCACGGCCCCCACCACCGGCCCTGCGAGCGTCTGGATGCCGCCCAGCAACACCATCACCAGCCCGTCGACCGACTTGCCCACGCTCAGCGACTCCGGCGAGATGCTGCCCTTGGAGAAGGCATAGAGCGCTCCCGCCAGCCCCGCCGCCGCGCCGGCCATGACGAAGGCAGCCCACTGCATGCGCTTGACGTCGATGCCGATCGCGTCCGCGCGCAGCACCGAATCGCGGCCCGCGCGCAGCGCGTAACCGAAGGGCGAGAACAACACGCGCCGCAGCCACAGCACGCCCAGCGCCACCAGCAGCAGCGTGAGCCAGTAGTACACCCGCTTGTCCGCGAGCCAGGCCGCCGGCCACACGCC
This sequence comes from Variovorax sp., assembly GCA_035250605.1. Lineage (GTDB taxonomy): Bacteria > Pseudomonadota > Gammaproteobacteria > Burkholderiales > Burkholderiaceae_C > Variovorax. The sequence goes on from DATFFA010000122.1 coordinate 4,736, forward strand.
GGTGAGCCCGTTGCTGCCGCCGGTGAACGTGTCCCACTGGTAGGTCACGGCCCAGGTGATCTGGGCGAAGGCCAGCGTCAGCATCGCGAGGTACACGCCCGACAGCCGCACCGCGAACCAGCCGTAGACGAAGGCGCCGGCCGCCGCCACCAGCGGCGCAAGGACGAGTGCCAGCTCCATCGGCATGCCGCTCGTGCGCACCAGCAGCGCGGCGCCGTACGCGCCGAGCCCGAAGTAGGCCGCATGCCCGAAGGAATGCATGCCGGCCGGGCCCATGATGAAGTGCAGGCTGGTGGCGAACAGCGCGGCGATCATCAGGTCGATCATCAGCACCGTGGTGTAGGGCGAGTCGGCGGTGAAGATCGGCACCGCCGCCAGCACCAGGCCGAAGACGGCCGCGGCCACCAGGTAGGTCCTGCCGGGCCGGCGCAGCGGCTCCTCCTGCATGCCCACGTAGCGGCTGGGCGCCTGCGGCCGGCCGAAGAGGCCCCAGGGACGCCACACCAGCACCACCGCCATCACGAGGAAGTCCACCACCAGCGTCAGCTTGGAGAAGGACACGCTGACGCCGAAGACATCGACCACGCCCAGCCAGATGCAGATCGCCTTGATCTCGGCGATCAGCAGCGCGGCCGCGTAGGCGCCGGGGATCGATCCCATGCCGCCCACCACCACCACGACGAAGGCGGCGCCGATGGTGTTGAGGTCCATCTCCAGCGTGGCCGGCTCGCGCGGCAGCTGCAGTGCGCCGCCCAGGCCCGCCAGCATGGCGCCGAGGGCGAACACGGCCGTGAACAGCCAGGCCTGGTTGACGCCCAGCGCGCTGACCATCTCGCGGTCCTGCGTGGCGGCGCGCACCAGGGTGCCGAAGCGGGTGCGCGTGAGCAGCATCCACACCAGGCCCAGCACCACCGGGCCGACCACGATCAGGAACAGGTCATAGGACGGGAACTGGCGCCCGAGGATGGCGACCGAGCCGGAAAGCCCCGGCGCACGCGGCCCCAGCAGTTCGTCGGGCCCCCAGAGCCACAGCACCGCGTCCTTGATCACCAGCACCAGCGCGAAGGTCGCGAGCAGCTGGAACAGCTCGGGCGACTTGTAGATGCGGCGCAGCAGCACCACCTCGATCAAGGCGCCGAGCACGCCCACCGCCAACGCCGCCACGACCAGCGCCGGCCAGAAGCCGAAGCCGGTGCCCAGCCGCTCGACCAGCGTGTAGGCGACGTAGATTCCGACCATGAAGAACGAGCCATGCGCGAAATTCACGATCCGCGTGACGCCGAAGATCAACGACAACCCCGCCGCCACCAGGAACAGCGAGGACGCGCTCGCCAGCCCGTTGAGGAGCTGGACGATGAAACCTGAAAAACTCATGACTCGTCCGCCTGTGGGTCAGTCGTTGGCGCGGGACTTCTTCAGCTCTTCGACCGGCGGCTGGTACTTGGGATCGGCACCGTCGAGGTACACGTAGTTGACCATCACGCCCTTGCCGCCTTCGTTCTTCGTGCGGCCCACGAAGGCGCCCATGGTCGACTGGTGGTCTTCCGGCCGGTAGCTGATCTTCCCGAAGGGCGTGTCGACCTGCAGGCCCTTGAAAGCGGCGACCAGCTTGTCGGTGTCGGTGCTCTTGGCCTTGGCGATGCCGGCTGCGGCCGACTTGATCATGCTGTAGCCCACGACCGAGCCCAGGCGCGGGTAGTCCTTGAACTTGGCCTGGTAGGCCTGCTCGAACTTCTTGTGCTCGGGCGTGGTGATGCCGTACCACGGGTAGCCCGTCACGATCCAGCCGTTGGGCGCCTCGTCCTTCAGCGGGTCCAGGTACTCGGGCTCGCCGGTCAGCACGCTGACCACCTCGCGGTCCTTGAAGAGGCCGCGCGTGTTGCCCTCGCGCACGAACTTCGAGAGATCGGCGCCGAAGAGCACGTTGAAGATCGCATCGGGCTTGGCATCGGCCAGCGCCTGCACCACGCTGCCGGCGTCGACCTTGCCGAGGGGCGTGGCCTGCTCGGCCACGAACTCCACGTCGGGCTGCGCCTGCTTCAGCAGGTTCTTGAAGGCCGCCACCGCCGACTGGCCGTACTCGTAGTTGGGGTAGACCACGGCCCAGCGCTTCTTCTTGAGCTTGGCCGCCTCGGGCACCAGCATCGCGGCCTGCATGTAGGTGCCTGGCCGCAGGCGGAAGGTGTACTGGTTGCCGCCCTGCCAGGTGATCTTGTCGGTGAGCGGCTCGCCGGCCAGGAAGAAGAACTTCTTCTGCTTGGCGAAGTCGGTGACCGCCAGGCCGGTGTTCGACAGGAAGGTGCCGGCGAGCAGGTCCACCTTCTCGCGCGAAACCAGCTCCTCGGCCACGCGCACCGCGTCGCCGGGGTTGGCGTTGTCGTCGCGGCTGATGAGCTCGATCTTGCGGCCGTTCACGCCGCCCGCGGCGTTGATCTCGTCGACCGCCAGCTCCATGCCCTTCTTGTAGGGCTCGAGAAAGGCGGGCTGCGCCTTGTAGCTGTTGATCTCGCCGATCTTGATCACGCCCTGCGCATGCGCGGGGACGAGTGCGGTGGCAGCAAGCGAAGCGACGGCGGCCGCACTGAAGACATGACGCAGGGGATTCATGGAAAAGCTCCTTGGGGTCGAACGGTGAAAAATCGGGAAGGTGGCGTGTCGGCTCAACGAAGTCCGTCTTCGCCCTTGATTTCGGAGACCTGCAGTCCGCCGATGCGCGGCAGCGGGCGGCCGCTGTCGGTCACGGCGACGGCCACGACGATCTCGTTGGCGCGGGGCGCATCGGACACACGCGCCTCCACGGCATCGAAGTGGCTGCGCACGAAGGCCGCGTCCTTGTGGCCCAGCGGCACGTCGATGGCGGTGCCCAGCGTGCCGCGCTTCTTGGCCGAAGGCACCAGCGCAGCGCCCTTCTCCACCGCCTGGCGCAGCGGCGCGCCCAGCTTGGGATGCAGGATGGCAGCGGCATGCTCCAGCTCGCCGGATTCGCCGACGATCGCGGCCTTGCCGTAGCTCTGCGCCCGGCCGGGCTCGATGCCCAGCGCCTGGACGGCCTTCTGCCCCAGCAGCGCGCCCAGCTCCTCGCCGATGGCGATCAGCTCGTCGAGCGATTCGCTGTAGCGGCCGGCGTACGGGTTCTCGATGACGGCGATGGCCACGGCACGGCGCGTGGGCGGCTCGATGGTCTTGCCCATTTCCTTGCGGGTTTCGTCGATCTGCACGACGAGCTTGCGGATGTTGGCTGGCATCTGTATCTCCTGTTTCTGTCACTTGCTGCAGCGAGCGCAGCGATGCTTGTTCGGGGAACACCGCGGAACCGGGCTTGGCCTGTCCTGAGCCCGGCGAAGGGCCGGGCCGCTGGTGTTGCCCCCTCGAGGGGGGAGGCGGCTACACGAAGTGCGCAAGCAACGGGGGGGGGTCATCTCAATCCGTCCCACTTGGCGATGTTCTCGGCGCGCAGGCCGCCCACGCGCTCGTGGACGCGGTAGCCGGTGCTCATGGCGAGGATGAAGACGATCTCGTCGGACGCCGGCGCACCGGGCACGCGCACTTCGATGGCGTCGAACTGGCCGCGCACATAGCTGGCGTTGATGTTGGTGAGCGGCACGTCCAGCGTCGCGCCCGGCGGCCCCACTTTCTTGGTCGAGGGCACGATCGAGAGCGCATTGCCCGGCTGGCCGGTCTTCTTCTCGTCCACGGTGCCGGCGGTGTAGGCCGCGCGATCGCCCTTCCAGCCCAGCAGCTCCCGCATTGCATAGCCGCCCGGCACGTGCCACAGCGCGCCATGCTCCAGCTCGCCGGCGGCGCCGACGATGGCGCCCTTGCCGTAGGTCGCGATGCGCGCAAGCGGCACATCCATGGCCGCGTGCAGGCGCTTCGCCATGTCGAGGCCCACCGGATCGAGCAGGCTCATCATCGGCAGGATGTCAGGCTCGTAGCGGCCGGCGAAGGGATTGGCGAGCACCGCACTGATCGCACCGCGCACCAGCGGCGTCGCTGCGCGCGGGCCGAACTCGTGGTGGATGGTCTCGACCTGGGTGAAAACACGGCGTATATCGATCATCGAAGGGTCCTGCTTTTCGTTAAGCAAATACTGAACCAACTGCCGCGGCCTGCGGCGAATTCACGAGCGCGGAAATGCCGGACGCAGGCGAGCTTAAAGGCTCCACGAGGCGCCATTGCCCCTGACAAACCAGCATGGCGGACCCGATCAGCCCCGAGCGCTGCAGGGCCATCGCACGGGCAGCGCCCGCCTCCAGTGCGCGCTGCACCTGCGCGGGCGCGAGCGTCTCGACATCGACCGTCACGGGGATGTCACCGAGGTCGCTGTCGTCCTTGCATTCGCCGGCCGGGCGGCGATGGATGCCCGCGTCTTCCACGTTCACCGCGTTGGCGATCACCGTGGCGGCCGCATCGGCCTCGGCCGCCGTCGCCGCGAGCACGGTCACGCTGTCGGCAATGCCCAGCGAGAAGCTGCGGCCGCGCCAGCCGCTGGTGGCGACGCCACGCACGGGCATCTCGGCGCGCAGCTCGAACTGGCCGTCGGTGGTGAGCGGCCCGCGATCTCGGAGGTCGAAGCGCGCCAGGTCGGCGAACAGGCCGACGCGCGCCGACCGGCCCGGCGCAAGGTGCAAGGCAATGTCCCCGCCGTTGTTGATCCACGCACGCTCGATGCCCTCTCGCTGGTAGAAGGCAATCAGCTCCTGCGCGACGGCGCCCGCCACCGCGGCCATCGGCGTGATGAAGCCGGCGCGAAAGGGCGCACAGGCCTGCCACATGCGCCGTGCGATCGGGCCCTGCAGCGCACAGGTCTCGCCCACGGGCTGGCGCAGCAGGCGCAACTCGCCCACCAGTTCGTCGAGCACCGTGCCGAAGCGCCGCCAGGCATGCTCGTGGGCGACCGCGACCTCCACCTCGTTGCCATGCGCCTCGGCCACGATGTCGATCGGGCCGTGGTTGAAATGCCAGCGGCCTCCCTCGAGAGCGCTGCGTTGGGCCGTCATGGGAACCCCGATCAGCCGAGCATGGGCGGACGGCCGAGCGGCCACGGGTTGGCATCGTCCATGCGACGCCATTGGCGCGCCAGCGGTGCGCCGTCGTTCTGCCAGGCGCCGCGGGCCAGCGCCTGCTCGAGCGAAAACACATGCTCCATGTGGCCGCCCAGCGCCGCGTAGTCCTCGCGCCGCATGCTGAACTCGATGGGCGCGACGATGGCCGGCGTGGGCACGGTGCCGAAGCTGTTGTCGGGCATGCGCAGCACGTCGGCCATCACGGTGATGCCGCCGCCGGGCCACACGTAGGCCGGTGCGCCGCCGCAGGTCACGTTGACCAGCGCGCGCTTGATGGCGCGCGTGAGCAGCACCGGGTTCTCGGTCACGCCCGCGCGCAAGGACCCGCCGGCACCGCCGAGGAAGAGCACGGTGCACATCGAGGGCTCGCAGTTCTCCCCGATGCGCTCGACGACCCGGCGCACCTCGGCCGGCATCGGCTGCTCGACCGGCTTGAGCGCATCGTCGAGCACGTACCACTGCGCGTGCTCGCCGGTGGTGGAGGTCATCAGCAGGCGCAGGCCGGGCCGGGCCACGCCCTCCTCCCAGCCCTCGATGATCGAGAGCGGGTCGTCGATGTCGGTGCCGCCCCAGCCGTTGCCCGGATTGGCCACCTGGAAGTAGCGCCCCGGCGTGGATTTGCGCCCGCGCATCTGGATGCCCGAAGGCGCCATGTCCAGGCAGCGCCCGGCCTGGTGCTCGGTGAGCACGCCGGTGATGTGGTCGTCGACCACCACCACCTCGTCGGCCTGGCCGAAGAGCTGGCGCGCGAAGATGCCGATTGCCGCCGAGCCGCAGCCCACGCGCATGCGCTTTTCCTCGACGCCATTGACGATGGGGGCCCGGCCGGCCTGGATCACCATGCTGGCGCCGCCGTCGATCACGCATTCGGCCGGCTTCTTGTTGCCCAGCAGCTGCATGAGCTCGACCGTCATCCGGCCTTCCTTCTTGCTGCCGCCGGTCAGGTGATGCACGCCGCCGAGCGACAGCATTTGCGAGCCGTACTCCGCGGTGGTGACATGGCCCACCACCTCGCCGCGGTAGCGCACGTTGGCCTGCTCGGCGCCGAGGAAGCGATCGGTGTCGATCTTCACCTTGAAGCTGCAGTAGCTGAAGATGCCCTCGGTCACCACCGTCACCATGTCCACGCCCTGCGCCTTGGAGGCGACGATGAAGGGCGCCGGCTTGTAGTCGGGGTAGGTGGTGGAGGAGCCCACGCCGGTCACGAAGACCTCGTCGGCATGGAGGAGATCGCCGTTCCAGTCGGGCTCGGCGCCGGGCGCGGCCGGCTCGGCCGCCGGGCGCGCGAAAGGCACCAGCGCCGGCGATTCGCCAACCAGCTCCCGGCGCAGCAGCAGCACCGGATCGACCCGCACCAGCACGCCCTCGCGGTTGGCATAGCGGTCGCAGGCGCCGGTGCGCCCCTCGGAGATCTGGCACAGCACCGGGCAGGCGTTGCACTCGACCTTGCTGGTGCTCATGCGCTCGTTGCGCGGGGCCGAGCGGCCCGTGGCCTCGGGTAGCACCGGCATGTCCATGCCGGGCAATCCGTCTGTCTTGGTGTGTTCGGTCATCGCGGGCTTCTCGTGAAATTCGTGGCGGCGGGGTGCAACAAATGGGCCGGAGGGCGCTCTTGTGCTGGAACTTCGCTTTGTGTAGTATTCACTACAACTTCATGTGGTGATCGCTACATGAAGTCAATGTAGCAAACAGACCCGATGCTTGCAATGGTGTTTTCTCAGGTGTCGCCGACAATCGAGGGGTTGCGGCAGACTGACGGTGTTCGGCTCCGCGTCACCGCGCACCCCGTCCGTGCGCGTTTTTTCGTCCACAACCAGCCCTGATTCCTATGAGTGCATTCAGCGAAGAACGTGTGTTGAGCGTCCACCACTGGACCGACCGACTGTTCACCTTCACCACCACGCGCGACCCGGCGCTGCGCTTCTCGAACGGCCACTTCACGATGATCGGCCTGAAGGTCAACAACAAGCCCCTGCTGCGCGCCTACAGCATCGTGAGCCCCAATTACGAGGAGCACCTGGAGTTCCTCAGCATCAAGGTCGAGGAAGGACCGCTCACTTCGAAGCTGCAGCACATCAAGGTGGGCGACACCATCATCGTGGGCCGCAAGCCCACCGGCACGCTGCTGATCGACTACACCCTGCCGGGCAAGCGGCTCTACCTGTTCGGCACGGGCACGGGCCTCGCACCGTTCATGAGCATCATCCGCGACCCGGAGACCTACGAGAAGTACGAGAAGGTCGTGCTGGTGCACGGCGTGCGCCAGATCGACGAGCTGGCCTACCACGACCTGGTGATCGACCACCTGCCCAAGCATGAATTCCTGGGCGAGATGGTCGAGAAGCAGCTGCTCTACTACCCGACGGTGACGCGCGAGGAGTTCCGCAACATGGGCCGCATCACCGACCTGATCGCGACCAACAAGCTGACGGACGACCTCGGACTGCCGCCGCTCGATCCGAAGGAAGACCGCGTGATGCTGTGCGGCAGCCCCGGCCTCCTGGTCGACCTGAAGCACATCCTCGAAGGCCGCGGCTTCAAGGAGGGCAACACGTCGACCCCGGGCGACTTCGTCATTGAGCGCGCCTTCGCCGAAAAGTAATGGCAACGGCCCGCGCACCCAAGCCGGCCACGCGCCGCACCGGCGTGCGCGAGGCCGCCGCGCAGGCCACGCGCGACAGCATCCTGCGCGCGGCCACCAAGGTGTTTGCCAAGTACGGCTACGACGGCGGCAGCGTCGAGAAGATCTCGAAGGCCGCCAACTCGTACGACCGGATGATCTACTACTACTTCGGCAGCAAGGAAGGGCTGTTCATCGCGGTGCTGGAAAGCATTTACCGCCGCATGGACGATGCCGAGGCCGCGCTGCACCTCGATGCGAGCCGGCCGGTGGAAGCGCTCGCGGCGGTGATCCGCTTCGTGCTCGGCTACTACCGCAAGAACCCCGAGTTCGTGACCCTGCTGAACACCGAGAACCTGCACAAGGGCCGGCACATCGCGAAGTCGCTGCGCGCGCGCGAGTACTCGTCGAAGGCGATCGCGATCATCCAGGAGCTGCTGGAAAGCGGCGTGGCGCAGGGCCTGTTCCGCAAGGACGTGGCGGCGCGCGACCTGTATCTGCTGATCGCCTCCACCGGCTATTTCTACACCTCCAACCGCCACACGCTCACCGCCTTCCTCGGCGAGCCGCTGGAGACGCCGGAGGCGGTCACGCACTGGGAGGACTTCGTGATCGAGACCGTGCTGCGCACGGTCGACGCGGGGCCCTCCGAAGAAGAAGCACCCCCATCCCCAGCACCCCACGAGGACAAGACATGGCAGAAGTCGCAAGCACCGCAAAGTCGGGCAAGGTCGTCATCCGGAACATAGGTCTGCTGCTGTCCGGCGACCTGGACCAGCCCATCCTCGATGCCGACACGATCGTCGTGAACGACGGCCTGATCGTTGCCGTCGGCAAGGAGAAGGACTGCGATTGCGAAGGCGCGCAGACGGTGATCGACGCGAAGAAGACCTGCGTCGCGCCCGGCCTGATCGACAGCCACGTGCACCCGGTCTTCGGCGACTGGACGCCGCGGCAAAGCCAGCTGGGCTGGATCGACTCGACCATGAACGGCGGCGTGACCACCATGATCTCTGCCGGCGAGGTGCATCTGCCCGGCCGCCCCAAGGACATCGTGGGCGTGAAGGCGCTGGCCATCACCGCGCAGCGCGCCTTCGACAATTTCCGCCCGGGCGGCGTGAAAGTGCTGGCGGGCGCGCCGGTGCTCGAGAAGGGCATGGTCGAGAGCGACTTCAAGGAAATGGCCGAGGCCGGCGTCGGCCTGCTCGGCGAGGTGGGCCTGGGCTCGGTGAAGGCCGGCTACGAGGCCAAGGAGATGGTGGCCTGGGCGCGCAAGTACGGCATCCAGAGCACCATCCACACCGGCGGGCCGTCGATCCCGGGCTCGGGCCTGATCGACAAGGACGTGGTGCTGGAGGCCGACGCCGACGTCATCGGCCACATCAACGGCGGCCATACCTCGCTGCCCGAGGCGCATGTGTGCGAGCTGTGCGAGAAGTCGTCGCGCGCCATCGAGATCGTGCACAACGGCAACGAGCGCGTGGCGATCGCGGCGGCCAAGGCGGCGCTGGACCTGAAGTGCCCGCACCGCATCATCCTGGGCACCGACGGGCCGGCCGGCTCGGGCGTGCAGCCGCTGGGCATCCTGCGCATGGTGGCGATGCTGTCCTCGCTCGCCAACATCCCGGCCGAGCTGGTGTTCTGCTTCGCGACCGGCAACACGGCGCGCATCCGCAAGCTGAACTGCGGGCTGATCGAACCCGGCCGCGCGGCGGACTTCGTCTTCATGGACCGGGCGCAGCACACGGCCGGCAAGACGCTGCTGGAGAGCGTGCAGCTGGGCGACATCCCGGGCGTGGGGATGGTGATGATCGATGGCATCGTGCGCTGCGGGCGCAGCCGGAATACGCCGCCGGCGACGGAGATTCCGGTGGTGGTGTCGGCCGCGCACTGAAGAATTTCTGCGGGCAGTCCTTCTGAGGTCTCAAAGGGACGCGATAAGTACTACTCGTCCTCACCCGAATTGACATGGGTTGAACTTTCTCCTGTCTATGCTGCTGTGACTTGTGTGGCTACGATCCGCGCCACCAATGAAATGGATGCAGTGACGGGATGTCGTTGCCACCGCACTCCCTTTTATTGAATGCGCCGCTGCGTGCCCAGGGCACGCAGCGAGAAGATCAATTCACCAGGGATTCCCATGGCAAGCCGTCAGCGGCGCGCACGCATGCGCGCTGCACTTTCAATCGCCCTCGCTCGCAGCCAGTCCGGCATCGCGCCGCGAGAGCGAC
>DATFFA010000123.1:0-6011 GCA_035250605.1 Variovorax sp.
GCCTGGGCTACCACTCGCCCAACATGGAGCTGAGCCACCGTGCCAAGCTGGCGCGCAAGGCCACCGGCTTCGACCAGGAGGCGATCGCCACCTTGATCCTGTCAGGGCGCTTCCTCGGCTTCTTGCCCGACCACTACGCGCAGGTGTTCGAAGCGCGCGGACAGATGCGCGCGCTGCTGCCGGATCGCTTCAACTACGACTGCCGCTTTGTCAGCCTGTTGCGCAAATCGCCAAAGCCCTCGAGGGCGGTGCTGGCGTTTCAGGAGTGCCTGGTAGCCGCGCATCGGTCGCAGCTCCGGTACGCACATGCAAGCAAGCTAGGGCCTTGAGAATCGATAGGCATAGCGCAACTGCAGAAAGTTGGCGCCCGGGTTCGCAAGTAGGTCTGCGCCGCGATGCGACGTCGGCGCGATGCCTGCCCAGATGGAATCGGTAACACGTTTGTCGAAGAACGGTCGCCGAAAGTCGGAGGCCCCGCGTTGTGGAGGCAGCTCGCATCGAGATTTCCACAAGAAGGGTCACATGCATTCGAAACAGCAGGTCGAAACGACCGTGCGCACAGCAGCCCCCAGGGCAAGGGCCCTTCTGTTGGCGGCGCCTCTTGTCCTGGCGGCCGGCACCGCGATGCCGCGCGTGAGCGATGCGGCCGAGTTCAAGCTGTCAGGCAATGGCAGCTTCAAGCCGCCATCGGCGGCGCAGTTGGCCGCGCTGCCGGTGGATCTGGGCTTCTCTCGCGCCGACCTCGAATCCGGCACCTGGTCTTTCTCGCTGCGCTATGACGACAGCCTGCCCGACAAGGACCCGGATCCTTATGCGGCCCGCTATGTCGGCGCGGTCGGCGCGGCCCGCCTGGTGATCGGTGGCACCACGCTGGACCTGCCGGCCGAGCAGACGGAGATCGTCGTCAGCGACGGCGGCGGGGCTTTCCCCAATCGAGAAATGATTCGCCTCGAAGCCAGGATGGCCACGCCCTCCGGCACTCTGCGCCTGAGCTGGGTGCAGGCCCACCAGCAGGCCAAGGGCGCCGATCTGCGCGGACCCGCGGGCGTGCTGCAAGGCGATGCGTTGCCGGCGGCCGCCATGCTCGCCAACCTGAACACGGCGAGCGCGTTCGACAAGTTTCTCGAGCTGCGCATCGACCGATCGGCCGGCGATCCGACGCCGCTGCTGTATCTCAGCTCGTCCAAGTTGACGGTATCGGCCGGGCCGGCCACCACGCCTTGAGGAAGCCATGATGTCGAACACGACGATGGGATTCTTCTCGCGCAGCGCGGCGGCATTGCTGCTGCTCGGCGGCTTGGCGGCCTGCGGCGGGGGCGGCGGCTCGGTCGGCGTGGGCATCGGCGTCGAGGTCATCGACGACGAGCCCGTGGTGGCGCCGCTCGCGATGGCGCTGTCGCGCGTCGGGCCACTGGCGATCGAGGTCGAGTGGAGCGACGATCCCTTCGTCGCCAGCTTCCTGGTGGTGCGCGACGGCCATCCGCTGGCAGAAGTGGCGACCCTCTCGCTGGTCGACGCCTCGGTCTTCGTCGATGAGACCTACTGTTATCACGTGGAAGGCTACGACGCAGCCCGGCGCCTGGTGGCGGCGAGCAGCGTCGGCTGCATCACCGTCTTTCCCTGAGAAGCTCCGGAGTCCGAATCAGAAATCCACCAGCCGCAGGCCGACGCTGAATACAGTGCGCTTGCGGTTGTAGTCGACCAGCGTGTCGCCGTAGCCGTTGAAAAGCTGCATCACGAAACGCAGGTTGTTCGTGGCAGGGTCGCCGATGGCGCGGGTGTATTCCAGGCGCTGCGAGCCCTTGCCGAAGGTGCGCACCGTCAGGCCAAGCGAGTTCTTGCCGTCCGGATTCCACCAGCCCGAGAACTCGGCGCGGCCGATGTAGCTCGCGATGTCCGGGTTGTCGTCCTTCTCCGGTTCTTCGCTGAGGCGCTTCCAGACGCGGGCGGTGATCACGAAGCGGTTGTCCAGCTCCACGCCGCCCATCAGGTAGATACGGTTCCAGCTGCGCGACAGCGGGTCGGTCTGGCCGTTGGACTGGTGCACCAGACCGGCGCCGGCGTAGCGCCAGCGCCAGCCGCCGGGAAGGTGCATGTCGGTTGGATAGACATACATCACTTCCGGCTCGTGATCGGTGGTGCGGAAGGGGCGCGACAGCTCCGAGTTGAAGATCTGCCAGGTCGACTGCTGCGTGTAGCCGAACCACAGCGAATCCTTGCGCGCCGGGTCCCCGCCAGTGAGCAGCCCCTGGGCCAGCTTGGTGCGCAGCGACAGGTTCAGGCGCATCTCGCCAGGCTGGTAGTCCATCGGCGTGCCGGTGTGGTTCGGCGCGGGCGAAGTCGGCGTCTGCGGCTGGTCGGCGGCCATCGCGAACGTCACGTCGATCGGCCGGTAGCCGCGCAGGCCGAAGACGCCGCAGTCGGTGCCTTCCTCCAGTTCCCAGAAGCGCGACAGAGATGAGTACTGGCGGTCGCGGCAGGCATCGCCGTTCACCTCGACGACCCGGGTGGCCGGAATGGCGGCGTCGACCGGCGGCAAACTGTTCGTGCTCTCCGCGGGCGTGCCGGACGAGGCCGCCGACGCTGCGGGAGCGGTGGCCGACGGCGGGCTTTGCTGCTGGGCCCAGCGGTCGAAGCAGGCCAGGCGCGCGTCTTTGTCGTTCGCGAGCCGCTGGCACTGCTGCCAGGTCAGCGCCGCGTCGGCGAGCGGGCTCGCCGGCTTGGGCGCGGGCTGGGCCTGCGCGAGCCCCATGCCGAGGCCGGCAAGGAGCGCCGCGAGGGCTGCCACGATGGGGGTGATGCGTGTGTTCTTCATTGCCAACTGCCAGTCTTGTTCAGCACGAAGGGGTGCGTGCTGTCGTCGGACGCGTTGCGCCACGTTCCCTTGAATTCCTTGCCGCAGGAGCCGGGCTGCAGTTCGCCCAGCCAGTTGCCGCTGATGGCGCGGCCATCCAGCGACTCGTCGATGTTGAGCAGGCCCTCGTCGTCGATGTCGCCCGCGAGCTGCGCCACCGAAGGCGGCTTGCCGCCGCGCTCGCGCGTGATGGTGCCGCGCACGCCTTCGTATTCGGGATGCTTCCCCAGCTGCACGCGCGCGATGCCGGGTTCGCCTTCGATGCGCGCCTCCCATTGGCCGTAGAGCGCGCCCACCGGCAGCTCGCGGCCGTTCGCGGGGCAGGCCGGCTGGGCCAGGGCGCCGCCCGCGGCCAGGCCGAGCGCCAGAAGCAGCGGGGCCCTCATGAGCCCGCTGCGGCTGCGGCTGCTGCCGCCGCGCTGTCCTGGGCCTTGCGCGCGAACTCGGCGCGCAGGGCCTTGAGCTTCTCGCGCGGATCTTCCTTGATGGTCTTCATGTCGAGCGCCATCTCGGCGATGAAGCGGCTGGGCTGCGCCGGCACCATCTCGCGGCCCTGCTTGCGGCGCTTGGTCCAGCTCACGGCCAGGCTGCGCTGCGCGCGCGTGATGCCCACGTACATCAGGCGGCGCTCCTCCTGCAGGCGCTGCAGGGTGTCTTCGCTGACCTTCAGCTGGCGGCCGCCGTCGTCCTCCAGCTTGAAGGGCAGCAGGCCCTCGTTCACGCCGATCAGCATCACGTGCGGCCACTCCAGGCCCTTGGAGGCATGCAGCGTGGAAAGCGTCACCACGTTCTGGTCCTTCTCGCGCTCGCTGATGGTGGAGAGCAGCGAGATGGTCTGTGCCACTTCGAGCAGGCTCTTGCGCTCGTTCTCGACCGTCGCCCCCGAGGCATCCGCGATCTGCCCGCCGCAGCGCTGCGACATCCAGTCGCAGAACTCGAGCACGTTGGTCCAGCGGCCGGCCGCGGCCTGCTCGCTCTCCTCGCCGTCGTAGAGGTGCTTCTCGTACTCGATCTCCTTGAGCCAGTCGGCCAGGAAGGCGCGCGCATCCTCGGCGCCCATGGTGCGGCGCGCGCGGTATTCGAGGTCGTTGATGTAGCGGCCGAACTCGTGCAGGCCTTCCATTCCGCGCTTGGCCATGACGGCGGGCAGCGAGGGCGAAAACAGGGCCTCGAACAGGCTCAGCTTGTACTGGCTCGCGAAGGTGCCGAGGCTGGCCAGCGTGGTGTGGCCGATGCCGCGCTTGGGCGTGGTCACGGCGCGCAGGAAGGCCGGGTCGTCGTCGTTGTTGACCCACAGCCGGAACCAGCCGCACAGGTCCTTGATCTCGGCGCGGTCGAAGAAGCTCTGGCCGCCCGAGACCTTGTAGGGGATCTGCGCGCGGCGCAGCGCCTGCTCGAACACGCGCGCCTGGTGGTTGGCCCGGTAGAGGATCGCGAAGTCGCGGAACTCCTTGAACTGCTGGCCCTGCGTGGTGGCGTCGCCGCCGCGCAGGCTCTGGATGCGCGCCACCGCGCGCTCGGCCTCGTGCGCCTCGGTGTCGGCATCGACCACGCGCACCGGCTCGCCCTCGCCGAGCTCGCTGAACAGCGTCTTGGGGAAGAGCTTGGGGTTGGGGCCGATCACGTTGTTGGCCGCGCGCAGGATGGCGCTGGTGCTGCGGTAGTTCTGCTCGAGCTTGATGACCTTGAGCGTGGGAAAGTCCACCGGCAGCTTGCGCAGGTTGTCCAGCGTGGCGCCGCGCCAGCCGTAGATCGACTGGTCGTCGTCGCCCACCGCGGTGAAGCGGCCGCGCTGGCCGACCAGCGCCTTCAGCACCTCGTACTGGGTGGCATTGGTGTCCTGGTACTCGTCGACCAGCACGTGGCCGAGGGCAGCCTGCCACTTGGCGCGCACGTCCTCGTGCTGCTGCAGCAGCTTGAGCGGCATGCCGATCAGGTCGTCGAAGTCCACGCTCTGGTAGGCGACCAGGCGCTCCTCGTAGCGCGCCATGATGCGTGCGGTGATGCGCTCGTTGTCGTCGGCGGCCTGGGCCTCGGCCTGCGCGGCGTTGAGGCCCATGTTCTTCCACTTGCTGATGGTCCACTGCCAGATGCGCGCCGTCGCCGCATCGGTGGTGCCGCCGGCATCCTTGAGGATCTTGGTGACGTCGTCGCTGTCCAGGATGCTGAAGGCCGGCTTCAGGCCCAGCACCCCGCCGTCCTCGCGCATCATGCGCACGCCCAGCGCGTGGAAGGTGCACACCACCACCTTGTTCGCATCGCGCCCGATCAGGCCCTTCGCGCGCTCGCGCATCTCGGCTGCCGCCTTGTTGGTGAAGGTGATGGCCGCGATGCGCTTCGGTTCCAGCCCGGCCTGGATCAGCCGCGCGATCTTGTGCGTGATGACGCGCGTCTTGCCCGAGCCCGCGCCGGCGAGCACCAGGCAGGGGCCATGAAGGTAGTTGACGGCTTCCTGCTGCGCGAGATTGAGACCGGAGGACATGAAGGGGGAAGGGGGCGCAAAGCGGGCAATGATACGGGGGCGGCCCGATGCAAGGCCTTGTGAAAGCTGTGTCGCGATGTGCCAGGGCGACAATCGCCCGCGTGCTGCACATCCTCGCCGTCACCATCCCGTTTTTCGCCTTGATTGCGGCCGGCTATGCGGCGGCACGCAGCGGCGCGCTGCCGCTGGCGGCCATTCCGGGCCTCAACGCCTTCGTGCTCTATTTCGCGCTGCCGTGCATGCTGTTCCGCTTCGGCGCGGGCGCGCCGATCGCACAGCTGCTCGATGCGGGCGTGGCGCTGGTGTGGGGCACTTGCGCGCTGCTCGTGGTCGGCGCCACCGTGGGCTTGGCGCGCCGCCGGGGCCTGGCCTGGAACGACGCGGCCTTCGGCGCGCTGGTGGCCGCCTTCCCCAACACCGGCTTCATGGGGCTGCCGCTGCTGATCGCCATCCTGGGCGCGCAGGCGGCCTCGCCGATGATCATCACCATCGCCTTCGACCTGGTGCTGACCTCCTCGCTGTGCATCGCCCTGTCGCGCCTGGACGGGGCCGGCGCACAGGGCGCGGCCCGGGCGGCGCGGCAGGCCCTGCGCGGCATCGTGCAGAACCCGATGCCCTGGGCAATCCTGCTCGGCGGGCTGTTCTCGGCGAGCGGCCTCGCGCTGCCGGGCCCGG
>DATFFA010000124.1:0-2994 GCA_035250605.1 Variovorax sp.
GCCCGAGCCGGTGCCGCCAGGCGCGGAGGCCGTTCCGTCCGAGCCGCTTGAACCGCTTGAGCCGACGCCACCCTGGCCATCTCCCCCGCCGCCGCCAGCCGGGCTGCTCCCGTCGAGCGAACTCCATACCGCGCCCGACCCGGCCACGCCGGTGCCGCCGACGGCCACACCGCCGCCACCGCCGCCGCCACCACCGCCGCACGAGAGCAGCAGCGCGGTCGACAGCGCCAGCAGGCCGGCGCGCAGGAATGCGTACTTCATGCTTTTCTGTCCGATCGTTTCGAGGACGTCGCCACGGAAGCTCTTGCCACTTCCGCCGCGTCTTCGTAGTAGGTGTAAATGCCGACGCGGATGCGCCCCGAAGCCGTGTTGTCGGCCGCCTCGAATGCACGCGTCATCTCACGCGTCAGCTCATGGTGCAGCGCGCTCCAGCGTTGCCGCGCCAACTGGTGGATCCGCTCGCAATCCTCGACCGAGATGCCGGTGGCGAACACCGAGCGCTCGAGCAGGGGTGCAGACGCGCCCAAAGTGTTGGCCACGCCGGCCAGCAGATGGTCGCGTGCGTTGTCGCCGAGGAAGGCGAGCATGCCCTTCAGATCCGTCGCCGGCACGAAGGCGGCGGCGTTCAACTCGACGCGGCCTGCCCGCTCGATCGCCATGTTCAGGCGCACCAGCTCATCGAGGATCGTGCGGTGATGCACATTGCCGCGGCTGGCATGCCGGGCCACGGATTCGAAGGTGGCCGCCTCGCCCTCTGCCGCGATCGGCAAGCTCACCAGGGCCGGGTCGTCGATGGACATCTGCAGCCATAGGGTGAGCGTCTTGGCCGCGGCCGACATCTCGGTGTGCGGCAGCGGTTCTTCTGCCTCGCGCACTTTGGCCGTCACGGCCTTGCGGTTCAAGCCGGTGGTCACCGAAATCTGGCTGAGGTTCGGCTCCACGCCCTTGGCGAGCCATGCGCGGCGCGCCTCGTCGATGAGGAGTTCGCGCAGCATCAGCTCGAGGTTCGCGTGCTTGAGGCCCAGCGCCAGCGCGAGCCGAATGATGGGCCGCATCACGCGCGCGCAGGCCTGAAGCGCCCAGCCGATGGGGCCCTCGCCGACGGAGCCGGTAGCCTCGACGTGCGCGGCGGCGCCGCCTTCGTCAGGCCTGGCGCTGCTCGATCCAGTGCGTTTTGTCGCCATAAAGCCGGTTGCCCAAGGCCATGGCCTCGTTGAGTTGATCTCGGTTGCGGGGAATGTCGGGAAGCCACAGGCTGCCGTACGGGACAGCGCCTTCCTGAAGGACTTCGTCGGACCAGCGCAACCTGATCTCGAACAAAGCCCGCAAAGTCCTATGCGACACGATGCTCCCCAGTGCAGAAGATGACAGGCATTGACGCCCAGTTACCAAATGGACAGTGACATGCGTAACCGTCTTACAAAAAGCTGGGTCTGACTATAAGACAAGCGCATTATTCGATGTGAAGTTTTCACATGCCAAGCGGCCGATGCTTCAAGGAAAAAATGTCAAAGCCTGTCACACATCAGAAGAGCTCGGCCGCCTCGCGCAGCCGTCGCGCGAACGGCGTCCCGCGGTACGCCTGGACCTCCATGCAGACGTCCTGGGAGCCGCGCGAGAAGAAGGCACGCAGCGCCTGGATCGCGGCGGCGGACGCGAGGAAAGCCGTGCAGGCCAGCATTGCCGCGGCCTTCGGGAGGTACCTCGACGGGTCCGGGCCGGGACCGACGGACGAGCAGCTACTGAAGTTCGCAAGGCTGGCGATCGCGGAGCAAAGGCTCGAGCGCCGGCTGCGGAGGCCGCCGCCCACCCATCCTTCACAAGGAGAGCAGCCATGAGCTCGACCGCCCTCGCCCGCCAGCCGGGCCTTTCGGACGTCGCCTTCGGCAGCCTGATCGATCTGGCGATGGTGCGAACAGGCGCCGTCTCGGTGGAAGTATGCGAAGCGTGCAGCACCATCAATCTCGGGGCCGCGCGATTCTGCAAAGGCTGTTCGCACAAGCTGCCGGCGTTCTATGCCGAGCAGCAACCTGCCGGCGACCCGGCGGAACCACCCGCCAAGTTGCGGGAAGCGCCCAGGCAAGGGCACGCGTGGACATGGGACCTGGCTGCCTTCTGGCTCGTCATCAATTCGCTGGCCGGCGCGACGGCGTTCGGCATCAGCTGGTAGGCGCCCACCACCCCGCTGCCATGCGAGACAAGGCCAGCCAGCCCGCCAGCGAAATGCGCGAGACCGCCATCCGCTCGCCGGCCTTCGATCACGCCAATCCCGCCGCCAACGAGCCCTTGCAAGCCGGCGCCCCAGGGTTGTCGCGGACGACGTCACCAGCGCAGCCCGACTGGACGGACTGGCAGCCGCCCGGGCCGGCCATCCCGCCGCACCAGCTGACGCGGGTCTGCGAGGGGTGCCAGACGCTCAACAGGGATACCGCCCAGTACTGCCGGCATTGCGCGCGCAAGCTCTTGCCGCCCGGCGTCGCGGAGCCCGCGGAGACGGCGACCGGCGAGCCGAACGGACGGCCGGAACCGCACCTCGCGCTGGACGAATGGCCTCCGGTGCGCAAGTCGCGCGGGAGCAGGACGGCTCGGCGCGTGCTGGGAATCCCAGTGCCGCCGGGCGTCGATGCGTCCATCGTGTGGCTGCTGCTGGTGCTCGCGGTATCGCATGGCGCCTTCGTGCTCTGGTATCTCGGCCGCTCGGCGATGCAAAACCAGGCGCCGTCTCTTCCGGCGTCAACTGTGCGGCAGCCGTCGACCGAGCCGGAGAGCCGGACGGCGGCCGCGACGCTTCCTCCGCCGGCCACCACGCTTCCTCCGCCGGCCGCGCCGGTGATCGAAGCCAGGCGCGAGCCCGA
The DNA here is from genome assembly GCA_035250605.1 of Variovorax sp. Taxonomy (GTDB): domain Bacteria; phylum Pseudomonadota; class Gammaproteobacteria; order Burkholderiales; family Burkholderiaceae_C; genus Variovorax. Next base: position 2,856 of record DATFFA010000124.1, read on the forward strand.
CCCGCCGCAGGCATCGGAGGCTCGGGTCGCCGAGCCGGCAACGCCTGCGCCGCGACTGCAGGAGCAAGTGCAGGAAGATCCCGCTCCGGCACCTTCTGCCTCGCCGGTCGAGACGGCGGCGGCCGCGCCAGCCGCCGAG
>DATFFA010000125.1:0-4655 GCA_035250605.1 Variovorax sp.
GATCCGCACGATCTGGGGCGACCCGGAACGCTTCAAGGCGAGCTACTACCCGCCGGAACTCAAGGGCTTCTACCTCGCGGGCGACGGCGCCATCCGCGATGCGAAGACCGGCTATTTCACGATCACCGGCCGCATCGACGATGTGCTCAATGTCTCGGGCCACCGCATGGGCACGATGGAGATCGAATCGGCGCTGGTGTCGTGCACCGCGCTCGTGGCCGAAGCCGCGGTGGTCGGCCGCCCCGACGACACCACCGGCGAGGCGATCTGCGCCTTCGTCGTGCTCAAGCGCGCGCGCCCCACCGGAGACGAAGCGAAGAAGATCGCGAACGAGCTGCGCAACTGGGTCGCAAAAGAGATCGGCCCCATCGCCAAGCCCAAGGACATCCGCTTTGGCGACAACCTGCCGAAGACGCGCAGCGGCAAGATCATGCGCCGGCTGCTGCGCTCCGTGGCCAAGGGCGAGCCGATCACGCAGGACACGTCGACGCTGGAGAACCCGGCCATCCTGGAGCAGCTGTCGGAGCGCAACTGAGGGGGCGATGCGTTGAAGCATCACACCCAGTTCTCGACCTCCAAACCCTCGACGCGGCTGAACTCGCGCTCGTTGTTGGTGACCAGCACCCAGCCTTCGGCACAGGCGTGAGCGGCAATCCACAGGTCGTTGTTCCCGATGGGCCGGCCCTTGCGCTCAAGGGCGCTGCGGATCTGACCGTAGTGCTGGGCTGCCGCCTCTGTCAGTTGCTCGAAGCGGGCTCGAATCGATGCCGGATTGTGCTTGGCGATGTAGATGCAGATGGTGGTGTCGAGTAGATACCTGATGGCCATTCAGAACGACTCCCGTTCCTGGGGAGCGGTATCGTCGCGGCCATCGTCCATGAAGTCGGCAGGCATTCCGACGAGCGCGTCGAAGATTGCGGCTGCGCTCGCGGGCCGCTCACGCAAAACAATGTCGTTGCCTTGGATGCGACCCTGAGGCCTCCTGCCGCGGCGCCCGACTCGGTGCAGAATCTCCAGGCACCCAAGCCTTCCATCGCAAACAACACAGCCACATGCCCCCGTCGATCCAGGAAGCTTCCTCATCGCAGCGCCTCGATCCCGCCCCGAAGGACACGCTGGGCTGCACGGCCCATCATCTTCAGCGGGACCAGGGCCTGCGCGCGGACGGGATCGGGATCCATCGCAAGACGATGGACCTGCCCCAGCTCCACCACGTGGAGACGGAGGCGAGCGCGCGCGGCGTGCTGCTCGGAATCTCGCTGCGCGACGGCCACAGCCGGCGCATTCTCGATGGGTCCCGCGCCGCCAGCCACGATTTCGACAAGGGCTCCATCTACATCCGCAGTTTTTCGGACCGCTACCGCGCGGACATCCGGCGCCCGTTCGATTTCGTGCTGCTCGAGATATCGCATGCCAGTCTCGAGCGGGCCATCGACGAAAGGGACGGAAAGCGCGTTGCAGGCCTCGCCTACGTGGCGGGCGTCCGGGACGAGGTGCTGCTCAACCTGGCGGCGGCCCTGACGCCGGCGCTCGAGCATCCCGACGGCGCGAGCAGGCTGTTCGTCGACCAGTTGAGCGTCGCCATGACGAGCTATCTCGTCGAAAGATACGGCGGCGCAGCCCCGACGGCGCCCAGGACGAACCGGCTCCTGTCGCGCGCGCACGAGGTGCGCGCCAAGGAGATGCTGCGCAGCAGGATCGACGGCAGCATCTCGATCACCGAGATCGCCGATGCGTGCGGCCTGTCGCGCAGCTATTTCATCCACGCCTTCCGCGAGACCACCGGCTACACGCCGCATCAATGGTTGATTGCGCAGCGGCTGGAGCAGGCTCGCACGCTGCTCATCGACTTCGACATGCCGCTGGCGGACGTTGCGGCGGCCTGCGGCTTTGCCGATCAAAGCCATTTCACCCGCGTTTTCTCCCAGCATTCCGGCGCCCCGCCGGGCACCTGGCGGCGCAGGATGCGGGTCGGAAGCTAGAGACCGAGCCGCTGCGCAACGCCCTCGCCCAGCGCGTGGTCGACGAGCCGGAAGTGCGCAATCTGGCGCCGCTGGATCGCCTCGGGCACCCCGGCCATCGATCTTGCGATGTTCTCGTGCAGCCGGTGCCTGTGGCCGTCGTCCATGCGGCGGTACAGGACCGCGGCCTGCGCATGGTCCCCGAGCCCCTGGCGATCGTCGAAGCGCATGGCGTCGCCGTCCAGGGGCAGCGGCGGCTCGGCCAGCGTGCGGTCGGGGCGCGGTCCTCCGAACGAGTTGGGCTCATAGTAGGCATCGGTGCGGGCCGGAATGTCCAGGCGCATCGCGCCGTCCGCGTGATAGGTATGCACCGGCGACTTCGGCCGGTTCACCGGCAACGCCTCGTGGTGCGTCCCCACGCGGTAGCGCTGCGCATCGGCATAGGCCAGCAGCCGCCCCTGCAGCAGCTTGTCGGGCGAGAAGCAGATGCCGGGCACGATGTTGGACGGATTGAAGGTGGCCTGCTCGACCTGCGCAAAGTAGTTGTCGGGGTTGGTGTCGAGCTCGAGCACGCCGACCTCGACGAGCGGAAACTCCCGCTGCGGCCAGACCTTGGTCGCATCGAACGGGTTGAACGGCAACTGCGCCGCCTGCGCCTCGTCCATCACCTGGATCTGCAGCGACCAGCGCGGAAGCTCCCCCCGTTCGATCGCGTCGAACAGGTCGCGCTGTGCGCTTTCGCGGTCGTCGGCGATCAGCTCGCGGGCCTCGGCATTGGTCAGGCACCGGATGCCCTGCAGCGTGCGCAGGTGGAACTTGGCCCAGACCCGCTCGCCGGCTGCGTTGACCAGCCCGAAGGCATGCGCGCCATAGCCGTGCATGTGGCGAAAGCCTGCCGGCAGGCCGCGGTCGGAGAACAGCATCACGATCTGGTGCAGGCTCTCGGGCGACAGCGACCAGAAGTCCCAGATCGCCGTGGGCGAGCGCACATGCCTGACCGGATGCCGCTTCAGCGCCCGCACCAGGTCGGGAAACTTCTGCGGATCGCGGATGCAGGCGACCGGCAGGTGGCTGCCGACGAGGTCCCAGTTGCCTTCCTCGGTGTACGCCTTGATGGCGAAGCCGCGCAGGTCGCGTTCCGCGTCCGCGCAGCCCTGCTCGCCCGTCAGCCCCGAGAAGCGGACCAGCACGGGCGTGCACTGCCCCGGCTGCAGCACCCGTGCGCGCGTGTGGCGCGAGATGTCGCCCGTGATGCGCAGCGTGCCGAAGGCGGCCGCGCCCTTGGCGTGCAGCACCCGTTCCGGAATGCGTTCGCGGGCCAGGTAGGCCAGCTTCTCGCTCATCTGGTAGTCCTGCCGCAGGATCGGTCCGCGCGGGCCCGCGGTGATCGAGTGCTGGCTGTCCGCGACGGGCGCGCCGCCCGCGGTGGTCAGGGTCGGGGGTCTGCTGTGGGGGTGGGTCATGGAATTCTTGCTGCGGGATGTCTCGACGGGATGTGTACCGCGTCGGCGCGCCCGTGTCTTGAACAAGAGTCGCCCGCCTTGATGAATGCCCGGCCCGGCCCGGCCCGCCTCAGAGGCCCAGCAGCGTGCGGCCTTCGCCGGCCAGCAGGTCGTGCGTCTCGGGATGCGAGCGCATGTAGGCCGCGAACACCGGGCACTGCGGAATGACGCGCAGGCCGCGCTCGCGCGCGGAAGCCAGGCCCGCGAGCACCAGCTGCCGGGCCACGCCCTGCCCTTGCAGTGCCTCGGGCACCAGCGTGTGGATGAAGGTGATGACGCCGCCCGACAGGCTGTAGATCGCGACCGCGCGTTCGCCTTGCGACGCGAATTCGAAACGGTGCTTCGACGGGTTGTCTTGAACGGAGGGTGAGGAAGGCGTGGTCATGAAAAGGGTCCCGGGTGGGCGGAGGTGGCTTTCAGTGCATGCACCGCGAATGCCACGGAGCTGGGGACGCGACCGCATCGCCGGTGGCCGCGCTCCCGAAACGATGGACCAGGTGCGCGCAGATCGCGATCGCCAGGTGCTCGCTCGTCGCCGAGCTCGCGCGCTGCGGCCCCTCGAGCAAGGCCAGCACCGCCGCGCCCAGGTTTCCCATCACGGGATCGACCAGCCCCGGCGCGCAGGCAAGGCCGCTCACGCGCGCCAGCCCCGCCGCATCGGTCAAGGCGTCCACCAGCGCGCGCGGCACGTAGAAGTGAAGGGCATCCAGCGGACTGCCCAGGTAGCTTGCCACCTCGTCGCGCAAGTCGACGATGCTGATCGCCCCGGGCACATAGCCGCGCACCACCGAAGGCCGGCCCCGCACCCAGAGCTCGTGGTGGCTCACGCCGGCAAGGTGCAGGGTCACGGCAAAGGCATCCTGCGGCGGGATCTCCTGCTTCATGCCCAGCTGGTCGGGCAGGCAGGTGATGCGCGTGGCGACGAACGGCGTCTTCGGCGAGGGCAGCATGACGAGGGCGGGCACGGAAGGCAGCTCGAAGTACCGCCCCAGGAGATCGCCGTAGGCGCCTTGCATGCCCGCGTCCGCCGAACGCTCAGCCTTGGATGAACGCCAGCAGGTCGGCGTTCACCTGGTCCTTGTGCGTGGTGCAGGTGGCATGCGGCGCACCGGCGTAGACCTTGAGCTGGCTGCCCTTGATCATCTCGGCCGCGAGCTTGGCCGTGGCCTCGATGGGCACCACCTGGTCGTCG
>DATFFA010000126.1:0-24792 GCA_035250605.1 Variovorax sp.
CGGCCAGGGCGCGCCGCGCACCGGGCATCCGCAGCGGCAGCAGCACCCGCCAGGCAGCGAACGCAAGGAAGAGCACGGCCACCCAGGCCGGCGCCTGCAGCACCGGCGAGCCCTGCGGCAGCGGCGGCTGCAGCGCCGCGCCGAACAGTGGCCCCACGCTCAGGCAGCCCAGGTAGAAGCCCAGCGGCGTCAGCGCATAGCTCCACTCGCCCGAACCCAGCCGCGCGATGGCGCCGAACACGCAGGCGCGGTTGACCCAGGCGCCGAGGCCCAGCAGTGCGCCCCCCGCAACCGTCCAGCCGCTGAGCGCATGGCCCGCCGCCAGCGCCGGCAGCATGTGCATCGCCTGCGCCAGCAGCAGGCCGCCGGCCACCCACAGCGAGGCCTCGCCGAGCGCAAGCAGCCGGCGCGCGCTGTGCTTGTCGACGATCTCCTCGACGGCCGCCACGGTGCAGGTGCCACCGCGCTGGATGGCGAAGCCCATCACGCCCGCGCACAGCGCGGCGAGCGCGAAGCCCAGGCCCGCGAGCATCGGGCTCATGTCAGCGCTCCGGCACCGTGATGCTCGATCACGCCCTCGATGGGATCGGCGTGCGCCTGGTGCCAGGGTGCGCGCTGGATCATCCGCATCGTGTCGGCATGGCCGGCCTGCCGGCGCGTGCGGATGCCGGCGGGCGTGAAGTCGATGTCCTTCGTGTGGTCCTCGCCCTCGACGCGCGGCGCCAGCAGGTGGGCGACGTGGATGGTGGTCCCGCAACCCCAGGCCGCCAGCGAGGCCACCTTCGGGTCTGCCCGCCGCGACGCGGGAATCTGCCGGTGCAGCTCGCGGATCACGTGGCGCAGCCGGTGGATCTGCTTCTGCCGTGCGATGTGGCTGTCGGCCCGGCTGGCGTACTGGATGTCCTTCTGGCGTGCCATCACCTGCCAGATCGACTCGGGCTCGGGGGCCGTCTGGTGCCAGACGTTGACCGCGAAGATCAGCGAGTCGCGGCGCGGCTTGTCGTCGAGCACGGCCTCGATGGGCGTGTTGGAGTAGATGCCGCCGTCCCAGTAGGGCTGGCCGTCGATGCGCACCGCCGGAAAGGCCGGCGGCAGCGCGCCGGAGGCCATGACATGGTCGACGCCCAGGCGTTCCCTGCGGGTGTCGAAGTAGCGCATCTCGCCGCTGCAGGCGTTGACCGCGCCCACCGTCATGCGCGTGTGGCACTCGCACAGGTACTCGAAGTCGACCAGCGACTCCAGCGTGCCGCGCAGCGGCGCCGTGCTGTAGTAAGACGCCGTCTCCACCCCCAGCGGCGCGGCCGAGCCGCGCAGCGCATGCAGGTTGGGCGTGAAGAAGTCGGGAATGCCGCGCATCACCGTCGCCATGTTCGACACCAGGTTGCCCAGGCCCATCCAGTCGGGGAAGCGCGCGCCGGGCGCGTACGCCTGCATCATGTTCCAGAAGGTGTCGAGCCGCTCCATGCGGTGCCGCGGCGCGTTGCCGGCGATCAGCGAGGCGTTGATGGCGCCGATGGAAGTGCCGATCACCCAGTCGGGCTCGATGCCCGCCTCGTGCAGTGCCTGGTACACCCCGGCCTGATATGCGCCGAGTGCGCCGCCGCCCTGCAGCACCAGCACCACCTGGCCGGGCAGCGCGGCCTTGGGATCGCCGCGGCCGGCGGCGGGCTGCTTCGTTGCGTTGGCCATGACGATGCGCTCCGGCCGTCAGTGCAGCGTCCAGCCGCCGTCCATGGCCAGCGCGGAGCCGGTCATCGATGCCGCCGCGTCGGAGGCGAGGAACACGGCCAGCGCGGCGAGCTCCTCCACCTCGATGAAGGACTTGCGCGCCTGGTGCGAGAGCATCACGTTGCGCACCACCTGCTCGGGCGAAATGCCGTGCGCCTTGGCCTGGTCGGCGATCTGCCTTTCCACCAGCGGCGTCTTCACGTAGCCGGGACAGATGGTGTTGGAGGTGATGCCGAATTCCGCCAGCTCCACCGCCACCGTCTTCGACAGCCCGATCAAGCCGTGCTTGGCCGCCACGTAGGCCGACTTGAAGGGCGAGGCGGTGAGCCCGTGCGCCGAGGCGACGTTGATGATGCGGCCGAAGCGGCGCGCCTTCATGCCCGGCGTGACGGCCTTGATCACGTGGAAGGCCGAGGAGAGGTTGATGGCCATCACCGCGTCCCATTTGTCGTCGGCGAAATCCTCGATGGGCGCCACGTGCTGGATGCCGGCGTTGTTGACCACGATGTCGACCTTGCCGAACTCGCGCTCGGCCGCCGCGATCATGTCGCGCACCTGCTCGGGCCGGCTCATGTCGGCGCTGCTGTAGCGCACCTTGACGCCGAACTGGCGCTGCATCTCGCCGCGCGTGAACTCGACTTCCACCGGATTGCCGAAGCCGTTGAGCATGATGTCGGCGCCGCGGCCGGCGAGGCCGCGGGCGATGCCCAGGCCGATGCCGCTGGTGGAGCCGGTGACGATGGCGGATTTCTGCTTGAGCATGGTGCTCTCCTCAGGGTTGCGGTTGGATGCGGGAAAGCGCTTCGCCGGCGGCCGCGGGGTGCTCCGCGTCGGCCTCTCCGGTGCGCGTGAAGCGCAGGTGGGTGATGTCGGCCGCGAACAGCATGCTCCACGTCCACTCGATCCAGATGCGCAGCTTGCGGCCGGCAGTGGGCATGCGCGACAGGTAGTAGGCGCGCCACAGCAGCCAGGCCGGAAGCCCTTGCAGGCGCAGGCCGAAGACGCTCGCCACGCCCTTGAGATGGCCGGTGGTGGCCATCATGCCCCTGGACACATGGCCGAAGGCCTGCGTCGGCCGGCCCTCGATGCGCGAGCGCAGGTTGCGCGCCAGCGCGCGTGCCTGGGCCACGGCGAACTGCGCGGTCGGCGGCGCGAACTGCCGCGTTGCGCGGTTGTGGACCAGCGCGCAATCGCCCAGGGCCCAGAGCTGCGGCGAGCCGCAGACCGACAGGTCGGGCTCGGTCTGGATGCGTCCGCGCAGTCGGGGCAAGGACAGGGCATCGAGCAGCGGGTTGGGCCGGGTGCCGATCGTGCAGATCACGGTGGCGGCGCGGAGCCGCTCGCCCCCGGTGAGACGCACGCCGTCGGCATCGACCTCGGCGGCCAGTGCGTTGAGCCGCACCGCGATGCCGCGCCCGCGCATCGAGCGCGCGGCGGCATGGCCCAGCGAGTCGGGCAGCTCGGCGAGCAGCCGCTCGCCGCCCTCGATCACGCTGACCTGCAGTTCCTCGGGCCGCACCTGCGGGTAGTAGCGCGCGGCGCTGCGCAGGAAGTCGGCCAGCGCGCCGGCCACCTCGACGCCGGAGAAGCCGCCGCCGATCACCACGAAGTGGCCGAGCCGCCGGCGCTCGGCCGGGTCGTGCTCGAGCTCGATGCGCGCGATGCGCTGCAGCACCCGGTTGCGGATGAACAGGGCGTCGCCGACCAGCTTGAGCGGCAGTGCGTGCTGCTCCAGCCCGGGCACCAGGCCCAGGTGGGCGCGCGTGCCGAAGGCCAGCACCAGGTGCTCGTAGGCGATCTCCAGCGGGCCTGCCAGCGTCTGCGCCTGCACGCGGCGGCGTTCGGCGTCGACGCCGGTCACGCGCCCCATGACGAAGCGGCTGGTCTCGCCGGGCCGCAGCATCTGGCGGATCGGCGCCACCACGTGCTCGGGGAACACCGAGGCGCCCACCACCTCCGCCAGCATCGGGTTGAAGGTGGTGTAGCTCTCCTCGCTGACCAGCACCACGCGCCAGCCCTGCGGCAGGCGCGGCGCCAGCGCGCGCGCCAGGGTCGTGCCGGCGAAGCCGCCGCCGACGATGACGATGTTCCTGTCTTCGGACATGGGGCGCTCCGGTTTCAGCGGTGGCCGATGCGGCGGCCGATCAGGTGGTCGAACGAGATGGCTCCCGGCCCGTGCAGCAGGCTCACCAGCAGCAGCAGGCCCCAGGTCTGGTGATCGCGCAGCCCCACCGCGCCGAGGTCCGGGTAGGAGATCACGGCGACGATGTTGAAGACGAACAGCACCGCGGCCGAGAAGCGCGCCCCCAGCCCGATCGCGAGCAGCACCGGAAACAGCAGCTCGATGCCGGTGCCCAGCCAGGCCGCGGACTCGGGGGAGAGCAGCGGCACCGCGTACTCGTTCTCGAACAGCGCGAGCGTGGAGCTCCAGGTCGCGATCTTGGTCAGTCCCGCCTTGAAGAAGACGGCGGCGACGAAGAGCCGCACCGCGAGGTCGGCCAGCGGCGCGAGCGCCTGCAGGCCGCGGTGTGCGCTGCCCATCCGGCTGGCCACGCGGCGTGCCGGGCCGGCGTGGGGCGCATGGGCGGCGGGCATGGAAGCCGTGCCTTGCACGATCTTCTCCTCAGCCCTTCTTGGGCGCAGCGACGGCCGCGGCGCCGCCATGCACGTTTTCGGGCTTGTTGGTCACCATGCCGCCGGCGATGCGCGCGCACGTGCCCTTGGCGACATAGATCCACGCCTCCGGATCGCGGTCCATGGTGGACGTCCCCGCACAGGAGCCCTTGCTGGTGCCGCAATCGTTCTGGCCGGCCTTGACGATGCCGGCGCATTTCTCGGTCTGCGCCTTCTGCGCCATGGCACCGGTGGTGGCGGCGGCCAGGCCCAGGGCGAGCAGGCTGGCAATGGCGCCGTGGATGCGTTGGTGGTGGTTCGCGGTCATGTGAATCTCCTGTCGATGGTTGGGTGAAGCGAGGTGGGACGGTCTCGATGCGACTGCCGCATCGCTGTTCCGTCCTGGAAGCCAGTCTGGCTTCCTCGGTTCACGCGTCCATCAACGAAGATTCACGAATCGATCACGGCCGGCCCGCGCTCTTCAGATCAGCCTGCGGATGGCCTTCTTGCGCCATACGAAGCGGTAGTAGCCGGCCTGCAGCGTCAGCATCGCCGCGAACGCCACGGGGTACGACACCCAGATCCCGTTGAGTCCCATGCGGTGGCTCAGCCACCACGCCACCGGCACTTCGACCAGCGCGATGCAGAAGATCGAGATGGAGGTCGGCACCAGCACCGAGCCGCTGGCGCGCATGATCCCCGACAGCGCCGCGCCCATGCCGAAGATGACGGTGCTCCACAGCATGATGTGCAGCAGGGTCTGCGCCACTTCGATCACCGGCTCGCTGGTGATGAAAAAGCCCATCAGCGGCCGCGAGAACAGGTAGCCCAGCAGCACCAGGCCGCCGGTGAGCACCACGTTCATCATCAGCGCGGTGCGGGCGATGGCGCCCAGGCGCTTGACCTGGCCGGCGCCGATGGCCTGCGCGCCCAGTACCGAGGCGGCGATGGCGATCGAGATGGCGGGGAACTGCACGTAGGCCACCACCTGGTTCACCGCGCCGTAGGCCGCGGTCGCCTCCGAGCCGTAGGCGTTGACGAAGGAGAGCAGGGCGAGCTCGGCCAGCGAGACCACGATCATCTGCACGCCGGTGGGCACGCCCACCTTCAGCACCGCCTTCAGGATCGCCGGCCGCACGCGCAGGTGCCGCACGAAGGCCGCATCGGGCGCCAGCGGGCTCTTCTTGCGCCGCAGATGAAAGCCCAGCCACGTGGTCGCGACCACGAAGGAGATCACCGTGGCCCAGGCGCCGCTGGTGACGCCCAGCTGCGGCAGGCCGAACCAGCCGCGGATCAGCGCCGGCGTGATGACCAGGCCCAGCAGGGTCGAGATGATCAAGGTGTAGAGCGGCGCCACCGTGTCGCCCACGCCGCGCAGCATGGCCGTGGAGAGCAGGAAGACGAACAGGCCCGGCATCGCGATCAGGATGATGCGTGCGTAGCGCGTGGCGTCGGCCAGGATGTCGGGCGGCGTGCCCAGAGCGGCCAGCATCGGCTGCGTGAACGCGCCGCCGAAGACCGCGACGCACAGCGCGAACAGCACGCCCACCGTGAGCGTGGTGCCGGCCACCGCGCGCGCCTTCTCGGGCTCGCGCGCGCCCCAGGCCTGGCCGATCAGCACCGAGGCGCCGGCACCCAGGCCGATGGTGAAGGCGATGAAGAAGAACATCACCGGGAAGAAGCTGGACACCGCCGCCAGCGCGCCCACGCCGATCATCTGGCCGAGGTAGACGTTGTTGAGCGTGCCCGAGAGCGACTGCAGGATGTTGCTCAGCAGCATGGGCGCGAGGAAGATCAGGAAGGTCTTCCACAGCGGGCGCGAGGCCATGGCCGCGGCGCGCGGATCGGCCCTGGGAGCGATCGGCGGCGGCACCGGGTCGGCCACCGCCGCCGGCGGGGCGACGACCTCGCCGGCGTGTTCGACGTTCTCGGGCTCCATCGGCTGGACAGGCAAGGCGCGGTTCATTGGCCGCTCCACGCCGCGGCCGCCAGCTTCTGCAGGTAGGCGCGCACGTCTTCAGGCCACGCAGCGACGAGTTCCGCGAAGCGCGTGCCCTCGCCGGCGAACAGCGCCCGCGCCGCCTCCTCGAAGCCGGGCAGGTCGCCCGCGATCGCGCTCATGAAGCGATAGGCGGCTTCGCGCGAGGCGCGCTGGGCATCGCGATCGGCATGCACGCGGCGCGCCTCGTCGATGAGCCGGCGCAGCGCTACCGAGGCGCCGCCGGGCTGACGACTGAGCCAGTCCCAGTGGCGCGGCAGCAGCGTGACCTCGCGCGCGACCACGCCGAGCTTGGGGCGGCCGACGCCGCGGGTGGCCTGTTCGTCGGCTGCCTGCTGCGCGGCCGGCCCGGCATCACGCAGGTCGAGCTCGAGCCGCTCGCCCGTGCTGTCGTTGAAAACGAGGGCTTGCGCTGCCTCGGGGTGCGAGCGCAGCCGGGCGATCACTTCGGCCTGCGGACCCGCTTCGATGCGCGTCACGCCCGCAAAGGCGGTAACGGTGGATTCGGTAACGAGAGATGACATGGGGGCTAATAATACCCGGGCAAAACGTGGCTTTCAATTGACCCGGGTGAAAGTTTGCACTTTGCTCCATCGATGGGTAAAATGCTACTCTTTAAGCATCATAACGAGTCACAAAATGCCCACTCGCCGAGTTCAAGCGCTTCCATATGAAGTCACCGAGGCGGCGCGCAAGCTCGGCGAGAAGATTCAGCTTGCCCGTATTCGTCGGCGCATGACGCAAGACGAACTGGCAAAGGCCAGCGGCATCAGCCGCAAGACCGTCTACGCCATCGAAAGTGGCTCATCCGCCACAGCCGTGGGTACGCTCTTTTCGGTTCTATGGAAGCTGGGTCTGTTGGACTCCGCCGCGGCGCTGGCGGACCCAGAGCAGGACGAACACGGCAAGGTGCTGGAGGCAGCGAACCAGCCACAGCGCGTGCGCCACTCGACCGCCATCGACAACGACTTTTGAGCCGCCGCATGCCCGCCCCCGAACGATCTTGCTTCGTCTACATCCAGCTCCCCGGTACCTTCGAGACGGTCACCTGCGCCAGGCTGACGGTGGCCGAAGTCTCCACCGGTGTCTACGAGGGTACTTTCCAGTACGGCCGCCGGTTCCTCGAACGCAAGGACGTCGTGGCCCTGGATGCCTTCCATCTGGGTCTGACATCCCGGCCACTCAAGTTCACCAAGCTCAAGGGGGTGCCTGGCGCCGTGCGGGACGCGAGCCCCGACGCATGGGGGCGCCGCGTCATTCAAGCCAAGCTGCAGCGCCCAGAGCAGGACATCCAGGAGATGGAATACCTTTTGAACGGCCCCGACGACGGCGCCGGCAATCTGAGCTTCGGGACGCAGGTGGAGCCGCCCAAGGAGCGGCGCCCCTTCAATCGCACCCATCAGCTCGAAGCGCTCGTCGCCGCTGCGGAGAAGTTGGAGGAAGATGGTCGCCTGCCTCACGAGGTCCTCGAAAAACTGGAACCCGGCACCAGCATGGGAGGCGCGCGTCCGAAGGTCACGCTGGAAGACGGCAACAAGATCTGGCTGGCAAAGTTGCCCGAAAAAGGCGACAGGCAGAACATGCAGCGGATCGAGTACGCGACGCTCGAGCTTGCCCGCGCGGCTGGACTCAAGGTGTGCGGTACTCGAATGGAATCGGTGGGGGCCAAAGAGGCGCTCCTGCTCGAGCGTTTCGATCGGGAATGGGCGCCCGAGGCCAAGGCGTATCTGCGCTACGGCCTCGTGTCCGGGCTCACGGTGCTCGACGCGGAAGATGGGTACTTCGGCCGTGAGCGCTGGTCGTATCCGCTCTTGGCCGACGAACTGCGCCGATGGTCCCGCAAGCCCGACGAGGACCGACTCGAGCTCTACAAGCGGATGCTCTTCAACGCGATGGTCACCAACAACGACGACCGCCCGCGCAATCACGCCATGTTGCGCACGCATGAGGGCTGGCGCCTCTCGCCGGCCTACGACATCGTTCCCAAGCCGCTGCTCTCCTTGGAGCAACGAGACCTTGCCCTGACCGTCGGGAAGTTCGGCCGCTCTGCGGGGCGCTACAACCTGCTGTCCCGGTGCGATGCGTTCGGTCTTGACGTCGCGCAGGCGCGCCACGAGCTCGACTCCATGCTGAAGGTCGTGCAAGGCTGGCGGGACTTCTACGCCGAGAGGGGTGTGAGCAAAGACGACCTCGAGTATCTCGAGCAAGCCATCTTGCCGCAGTCCTTCTACAGGGATGCACCGCCGGAGCCCATCTGAGTCCCGTCCACCGAGTTGTTGCAAGCTGTCATTGGGGCGGGCGCGGGCGCGGGACCAGCGAAATGGCGCTATGGCAAACTTCTACGCTTCCGTTTTCTCTTCTCTCGACCCGAGGCGCCACGCCCGCGGTTATCCAGGCACCTTTTCCCATCCATGCAGAAAATCATTCGCCAGCTCGCCGCCGAGATCAAGGTCGGCGAGCACCAGGTGAAGGCCGCCGTCGATCTGCTCGACGGAGGTGCCACCGTCCCCTTCATCGCCCGCTACCGCAAGGAGGCCACCGACGGCCTCGACGACGTTCAGCTGCGTGAGCTCGAGGCGCGCCTTGCCTACCTGCGCGAGCTCGAAGAGCGGCGCGCGGCGGTGCGCAAGAGCATCGAGGAGCAGGGCAAGCTCACGCCCGAGCTGCGCGTTGCGATCGATGCCGCACCGACCAAGCAGGAGCTGGAAGACCTCTACCTGCCCTACAAGCCCAAGCGCCGCACCAAGGGCCAGATGGCGCGCGAAGCAGGCATCGAGCCGCTGGCCGACAAGCTCTTCGCAGACCCGACGCTGAACCCGGCCGAGGAGGCCGCCGCCTTCGTCAAGCCGGCCGCCGACGGGCTGGATTTCTCCACCGTGCAGCTGGTGCTCGACGGGGTGCGCGACATCCTCTCCGAACGCTGGGCCGAGGACGCCGCGCTGGTGCAGCGGCTGCGCGAATGGTTGTGGGCCGAGGGCCTGTTCAAGTCCAGCCTGATGGCGGGCAAGGACGAGAACAACGCCGATGTCGCCAAGTTCCGCGACTACTTCGACTACGACGAGCCCATCGGCCGCGTGCCCTCGCACCGCGCGCTGGCCGTGTTTCGCGGCCGGGCGCTGGACATCCTCGACGCCAAGCTGGTGCTGCCCGTCGAGCCCGAGCCCGGCAAGCCCTCGATCGCCGAAGGCAAGATCGCGCTGCACCTGGGCTGGAGCCATGCAGGCCGCGCCGCCGACGACCTGATCCGCAAGTGCGTGGCCTGGACCTGGCGCGTGAAGCTTTCGCTGTCGACCGAGCGCGACCTGTTCTCGCGGCTGCGCGAGGAGGCCGAGAAGGTCGCCATCAAGGTCTTCGCCGACAACCTGCGCGACCTGCTGCTGGCCGCACCCGCCGGCCCGCGCGTCGTGATGGGCCTGGACCCGGGCATCCGCACCGGCGTGAAGGTGGCGGTGGTCGATGCCACCGGCAAGCTGGTCGACACCGGCACCGTGTTCCCGCACGAGCCGCGGCGCGACTGGGAAGGCTCGCTGCACGCGCTGGGCAAGCTGTGCGCCAAGCACGGGGTCAACCTGATCGCCATCGGCAACGGCACCGCCAGCCGCGAGACCGACAAGCTGGCGGCCGACCTGATCAAGCTGCTGGCGAAGATGGCCGAGCAGGCCGGCGCGCCGACGCTGAAGGTCGAGAAGGTGGTGGTGAGCGAAGCCGGCGCCTCGGTGTACTCCGCCAGCGAGTTCGCCTCGCAGGAAATGCCTGACGTGGATGTGAGCCTGCGCGGCGCCGCCAGCATCGCCCGCCGCCTGCAGGACCCGCTGGCCGAGCTGGTGAAGATCGACCCCAAATCCATCGGCGTCGGCCAGTACCAGCACGACGTGAACCAGAGCGAGCTGGCCCGCACCCTGGGCGCCGTGGTGGAAGATTGCGTGAACTCCGTGGGCGTCGACCTCAACACCGCGAGCGTGCCGCTGCTGTCGCGCGTCTCGGGCCTGTCGGCGGGCGTGGCCAAGGCGGTGGTGCGCTGGCGCGAGGCCAACGGTGCCTTCTCGACGCGCAAGCAGCTGCTGGAGGTCACGGGCTTCGGCGGCAAGACCTTCGAGCAGAGCGCGGGCTTCCTGCGCATCCGCGGCGGCGCCAATCCGCTGGACATGACGGGCGTGCACCCCGAGACCTACCCGGTGGTCGAGCAGATGATCGAGAAGACCGGCACCCCCATCGATGCGTTGATGGGCCGCGCCGAGATGCTCAAGACGCTGAAGCCCGAGCTCTTCGCCAACGAGAAGTTCGGCGTGATCACCGTCAAGGACATCCTGGGCGAGCTCGAGAAGCCGGGCCGCGATCCGCGCCCGGACTTCAAGGTGGCACGCTTCAACGAAGGCGTCGAGGACATCAAGGACCTGGTCGAGGGCATGGTGCTCGAGGGCACGGTGAGCAACGTGGCCCAGTTCGGCGCCTTCGTCGACCTGGGCGTTCACCAGGACGGCCTGGTGCACGTGAGCCAGCTGTCGCACAAGTTCGTCAACGACGCCCGCGAGGTGGTGAAGACCGGCGACATCGTCAAGGTCAAGGTGATGGAAGTGGATGTGGCGCGCAAGCGCATCGGCCTGTCGATGAAGCTGGACGCAGCGCCCGGCCGGCGCGACGGCCCGCGCGAGAACCGCTTCGAAGGAGCAGGGCGCGGCCAGCAGGGTCCGCGCCGCGACAACGCGCCGCAGCCGGCGGGCCAGATGGCCAGTGCCTTCGCCAAGCTGCAGGGCCTGCGCAAGTCATAGGAAAGGATCACAGGAATGGGAAGTGCGCATGCCTGATCGCCGTCACCTGGCCCGGCGCGCCGACGGGTTGCCGGCGCAGTCCGCTGCGGCGGCCGGCACCCGCGACCTGAACGCGGACTACCTGAAGGCCGCCGCCATCGTCGGCGTGGTCTGCATCCATGCGGGCCTGCCCTTCGAGGACGTGTACCGCTTCGGCGTGCCGGTCTTCATCGGCTTGTGGGCCTACTACCTCGAGAAGGCGCTGGCACGCCGCGCGCCCGAGACGCACCTGGCCTACCTCGGGCAGCGGCTGGTCGAGCTGGGCGTCGCCTACATCGCCTGGACGCTGCTCTACATCGAGAAGTTCTACGACGGGCGCTGGGACGCCACGCCGCTGCACACCATCGTGGGCGGCTGGTTCGGGGGCTATGGGTGGTCGGGGCAGTACTACTTCGTGATCCTGTTCCAGCTCACGCTGCTCTTTCCGCTGCTGCGCCGATGGGTGGCGGAGGCGCCGACCCTGCCGGTGATCGCCGCCGGCGTGGCGCTGAACGTGGCTGCGGGCTACTGGCTGTTCGAGAACCGGTGGATCTCGGCCGTCGGCGACCGGCTCTTCATCTACTGGATTCCCTACGTGGCCATGGGCATCGCGCTGGCGCGCGGCGAGTTCGGCCGCAAGCCGGGCCTGGGCCTCGTCGCCGTGCTGCTGCTGCTCGCGGCACCGATCGAGAGCCGGCTCTTCGCCGAGCACTCGGCCTACCTGGCGCTGACCGTGACGCTGGCCTCGCTGCTGCTGCTGATGAGCGCCGTCGCGGCCGACCGCGCGCCGCTGCGGCGGCCGGGGGTGCTGGGCCGCACCGTCGCCTTCGTGGGCCGCAACACCTTCGCCATCTACGTGGCCAACGTTGCCATGCTGGAGGTGAGCAAGAGCACGGGCTTCACCGCCTTCGCCGTTTCCCACGGCGGGCCGTGGGGCCTCTTCGCGGTGGTCGCGGCCACGCTGGCGGGTGGCCTGGGCATCGGCTGGCTGCTGCAGGCCCTGGGGCTGGGCGTGCTCGTCGGCAAGCGGTGAAGGCCCTGCGCATTCATGCGGGCCCGGCGGCGCTTGCGCACATTGCCGCGCAGGGCCTGGCACCGCAGGACGTGCGCACCGTGCCCGGTGCGGCCGGCGGCCCCAAGGGGCTGGTGCTCGGGCCCATCGACCGCTTTCTTTTTGGCGACTGGCTGCCGCAGTCCACGCAGCCCGTGGACCTGGTCGGCGCTTCCATCGGCGCGTGGCGGCTGGCCAATGCCTGCCTGAGCGATCCGAAGACGGCCTTCGATCGGTTCGAGCACGGCTACATCCACCAGCATTTCGAGGTGCCGGCGGGGCAGAAGCGCATGAGTGCGCAACAGGTCAGCGCGAAGTTCGGCGAGGGGCTGCGCGACTTCTACGGCGGCCGCACGCGCGAGGTGCTTGCGCATCCACGCTATCGGCTGCACGTGATCACCGCGCGCGGGCGCCACATCCTCGGGCGCGAGGGCAGGGCGCGCACGCCGGCCGGCTATCTGGGCGCCTTCATCACCAACAGCGTGCATCGCAAGGGCCTGGGCGCCTGGCTGGAGCGCGTGGTCTTCTCCAGCCCCGGCGCGGCGCTGCCCTTCGGCACGCAGGACTTCCGCACGCGGCAGGTGGCGCTGGCCGAGACCAACTTCGAGCTCGCGCTGCAGGCGTCGTGCTCGATCCCCTTCATGCTGGAGGCGGTGCACGACATTCCGGGCGCGCCACCCGGCGCCTACTGGGACGGCGGCATCACCGACTACCACCTGCACCTGAACTACGGCAATGCCGACGGCGTGGTGCTGTATCCGCATTTCCAGAAGGCGGTGGTGCCGGGCTGGCTGGACAAGGGGCTCAAGTGGCGTCACAAGCCCACGCGCTTTCTGGAGCGCACGGTGGTGCTGGCGCCCGATCCGGAGTGGGTGCGCGGGCTGCCGAATGGCAAGCTGCCCGACCGCAACGACTTCCTGCACTACGGCAACGACCAGGCAGGCCGCATCAAGGCCTGGGGCATCGCCGCGCAGGAGGCGCGCCGGCTGGCGGACGAGCTGGCCGAGTGGCTGCACCGGGGCAGCCCGGTGGCGGACGTGCAGCCGCTCTGACCGGCGCCGGCCGCGCGGCGGCTACAGTCGGGCTTCTCTACTTCGAACCACGGGGAAGCACGACACCATGAACGCAACACGAATCATCGGCCTGATCCTGATCGTCGCCGGCATCGCCGCCATCGGCCTGGGCGGCTTCAGCTTCACCAAGGAAACGCACCAGGCCAAGATCGGACCGATCGAGCTGTCGGTGAAGGAAAAAGAGACCATCAGCTTCCCCACCTGGGCCGGCGTGGCCGCGATCGTGGTGGGTGGGGCGCTGGTGGTGTTCGGCGGCAGGAAGGGCTGAGACCCTGCGGTCCCTCAATGCTGCCCGCCGGCAACCGCCAGGACGGCCTTTGGATTGGTGCTCGCGATTGCCAGAAGCGTGCGCGCCGCGCCGCTAGGTTGCTTGCGACCTTGCTCCCAGCCTTGCAGGGTACGAACTGAAACACCCATGAGCGCGGCAAATTGTGACTGGGAGAGGCCGGTCTTCTTTCTTGCTTCAGTCACGGGAGACGAGACAACGTGAACCTTGCCCGCCTTCATCTCGCGGACGGACTGCAGCAGTTCTTCCGCGAGGTTGCGCTTGGCTTCGTAGGCAGCCAGCTCGGTCTTGGTGAGAGGTTTACTCTTCAAGGGCACGGCGAATCTCCTTCAACTCCGCAAAGGCGTCTCGTTCCTCCTCTGTCCAGTAGAGCGGCCACTGCCGCTGGAACAGCAAGGTTTCGACAACGGTGAGCATTGCGGCACTATACGCCTAAAGCGCATAGTGAGTGCTGGTTCCGGAGGCGCGGAGGGCAAACCCTGAGGGCCGGCACGCCACAGCCTTCCAGAATCGGCGCTCCATCCGAGGAGTCGTCTCCATGCAGCAAGCCCCGTTGTCCCGCCGCGCCTTCAACCTCGCGGCCGCCGCAGCTACAGCGTCGATCGCGGCGCCCGGCCTCGCGCAGCCCGCCTGGCCCAACAAGCCGATCCGCATCATCGTCCCCTACACACCCGGCGGCTTCACCGACCAGATGGCGCGCCTGGTGCAGCCCGGCCTCGCAGCGCGGCTGGGCCAGCCGGTGGTGATCGACAACAAGCCCGGCGCCAACAGCCTGATCGGCGTGGATGCGCTGGCCAAGTCGGCGCCCGATGGCAGCACCTTCGGCGTGGTGATCGCGGCCTACGCGGCCAACACCACGCTCTACCCCAAGCTGCCCTACGACCCGAAGAAGGACCTCGTCGGCGTCTCCCTGCTGGGCATCTCGCCGCTGCTGGCAGCGGTGAACAACGACGCGCCCTTCAAGACCGCGAAGGAGCTGATCGACTATGCGCGCGCGCATCCCGGCAAGATCAGCTTCGGCTCCTCGGGCAACGGCTCGGCCGCGCACCTGACCAGCGAGCTGTGGAAATCGCTGACGAAGACCTACATGACCCACATCCCGTACCGCGGCGCAGTGCCGGCGCTGACGGACCTGCTGGGCGGGCAGATCCAGCTCTTCTTCGACGCGCCGACCGGGCTGATCAACCAGGGCAAGGCCGGGAAGGTGCGCCTGATCGGCGTGGCGAGCGACCGCCGGCTGCCTGCCGTGCCGGAGGTGCCCACCTTCATCGAACAGGGCTTCGCGGGCTTCACCGGCAGCACCTGGGCCGGGATGCTGGCGCCGGCGGGCACGCCGCGCGAGATCGTCAAGCGCATGTCGGAAGAACTGGCGCGGATCATCAAGAGCGACGAGACCCGCGCGAAGCTCGACGCGATGGGTACCTTCCCGGCCGGCAGCACGCCGGAAGAGTTCGATGCCTTCATCGCGGCCGAGACCGAGAAGTGGGGCAAGGTCATCCGGACGGCGGGCGTGAAGGCCGAGTGAGCGCGGGGAGGGCGCGCGCCCGATGCCGAGTCGACGGGCGCTTCGTCAGGCGCCGGTGACCCAGGCGGCGGCCGCGGCGGCGACGGCGGCGTGGGCCGCATTCCGATCGGCCATCGACGCCTTGGTCTCCGTCAAGTAGACCGACAGCAGGATGGGCGCGCGCCCCGGCGGCCGCAGGATCGCGATGTCGTTGGTTGCGCCGTTCTCGCCCGTGCCGGTCTTGTCGCCCACCTTCCATTCCGCGGGCAGTCCTGCGCGGATGCGCTGGCCGCCGGTCTTGTTGTCGTCCAGCCATTGCAGCAGGCGGGCGCGCGAAGCGGGTTGGAGGGCATTGCCCAAGAGAATCTTTTGCATGGTGCCCACGATCGCGGCGGGCGTGGTGGTGTCGCGGGGGTCCCCGGCACGGGCTTCGTTGAGGCCGGGCTCGATGCGGTCGAGCCGCGTGTGCGTGTCGCCCAGCGAGCGCATGTAGGCGGTGAGGCCTGCGGGTCCGCCGAAGCTCGCAAGCATCAGGTTGCCGGCCGCGTTGTCGCTCAGGGTGACAGCGGCCTCGCACAGCTGGGCCATGGTCATGCCGTCCGTGCCGGCGTGCTTCTCGGTCGCGGGCGAATAGGTCACGAGTTCGTCGCGCGAATAGACGACCCTTCGATCCAGCCGCTCCTGGCCCTGGTCCACCCTCGCCAGCACCAGCGCGGCGGCCAGGAACTTGAAGGTGCTGCACAGCGCGAAGCGCTCGTCCTGGCGATGGCCGGCGCGCCGGCCGTCCGCGGTGTCGAGCACGTGGACGCCGAGCCGGCCGCCGACCTTGTTCTCGATCTCGGCGAGTTGCCGCGCAAGGCCGGGACGGCTCTCGGCGCGAAGGTCGAAGGAGGCGGCGGCCAGCGGAAGAAGAAGGGCGCCGGTGAATTGACGTCGATGGATCATGAAATGAAAGCTCCTGAAAGAGAGGCGACTTTCGGTGATCCGCGGCGCAGGCACAAACGATAGTATTTGCTGAGTCGCACAAGAAAATCTTATGGCACGCGCCCACCTTCCCCTCAACGCCCTGCGCGCCTTCGAATCCTCCGCGCGCCATCTCAGCTTCACGCTGGCGGCCGACGAACTGAACGTGACGCAGGCCGCTGTCAGCCAGCAGGTGCGCGGCCTGGAGGCGCGGCTGGGCGTGGCGCTGTTCCGACGGCTGCCGCGCGGGCTGGCGCTCAGCGACGAGGGGCAGGCATTGCTGCCGGTACTGGCCGAGTCCTTCGGGCGCATGGAGGCGGTGGTCCAGCAGTTCGACAACGGCCGGTTCTTCGAGGTGCTGACGGTGGGCGTGGTGGGCACCTTCGCGGTCGGCTGGCTGCTGCCGCGGCTGCGCCTGTTCCAGCAGGGCTGCCCCTTCGTGGACCTGCGGCTGATGACGCACAACAACGTGGTCGACCTGGCGGGCGAGGGGCTGGACTTCGCGATCCGCTTCGGCGACGGCAACTGGCCGGGCCTGAAGGCCGAGCACCTGATGGCGGCGCCGCTCTCGGTGCTGTGCGCGCCCGCGATCGCGGCGCGCATCGCCAGGCCGCGGGACCTCGCGCAGCAGACCTTGCTGCGCTCCTACCGCGCGGAGGACTGGCCGGCCTGGTTCGCGGCCACCGGCACGGGCTGCCCGGCGATCCGCGGGCCGGTCTTCGATTCCTCGCGGCTCATGGTGGAGGCCGCCATGCAGGGCGCCGGCGTGGCGCTCGCACCGGCGTCGATGTTCGAGCGCGAGCTGGACGAAGGCCGGCTCGTGCGGCCGCTGTCGACCGAGGTGATGACGGGCAGCTACTGGCTGGTGCGGCTCAAGTCGAGGAAGCCGAGCGCCGCGATGGAGGCTTTTCGGCGCTGGCTGTTGGACTACATCGAGGCTTCGAGCATCGCGCGGTAGTCGTCGCGCGTCGCCAGGCGCGGGTTGGTCTTGTGGCAGTGGTCGGCCATGGCGCCGTCGATGATGGGCTCGAACATCGCGGGCGTGACGCCCACCTCCGCCAATCCTTTGGGCAGGCCCAGGCGCGCATTCATGTCCCGGATGGCGCTGCCCAGGTCCGCGGGCGAATCGAGATGCATGGCCTGCGCCATGCGCTGCAGGCGCAGCTCCTTCTGCACCGATTCCGCGCCCGCGTTGAAGGCGATCACGGCCGGCAGGAACAGGGCGTTGAGCGTGCCATGGTGCAGGCGCGGGTCGATGCCCCCGAGGCTGTGGCTCAGCGAATGCACGCAACCCAGGCCCTTCTGGAAGGCCATGGCGCCCTGCATCGAGGCGCTCATCAGGTTGAGGCGCGCCTCGCGGTCGCTGCCGTCCTTGGTGGCGCGTTCGATGTAGCCCCAGGCGCGCTGCAGGCCGTCGAGGCCGATGCCGTCGGCCGGCGGGTTGAAGGCGGCCGACATGAAGGTCTCCATGCAGTGCGCGATGGCGTCCATCCCGGTGGCGGCCGTGAGCCGCGGTGGCAGGCCCAGCGTGAGCTCCGGGTCGCAGATGGCGGCCTTGGGCATCAGGAACCAGCTGTGGAAGCCGAGCTTGCGATGGTCGTCGACGATGACGATGGCGCCGCGCGCCACTTCGCTGCCGGTGCCGCTGGTGGTGGGCACCGCGATCAGCGGCGCCACGCGCTCGGTGATCTTCGGCGAGCCGCCTTCGATGGTGGCGTAGGTCTTGAGCGGGCCCTCGTGCGTGGCCGCGATCGCCACGCCCTTGGCGCAGTCGATGGCCGAGCCGCCGCCGACGGCGACCAGGCCGTCGCAGTGCTCGTCGCGGTAGATCGCGGCGGCGGCGCGCACGGCGGCTTCGGTGGGGTTGGAGGGGGTCTGGTCGAACACCGCGGCCGGAAGGCCGCCCAGCGCGTCCAGCGCCTTCTGCAGGATGCCGGCCGCGCGCACGCCGGCGTCGGTCACGATGAGCGGGCGCGCGATGCCGATGCGATCGCATTCGCTGCGCAGCAGCTGGATGGCGCCGAAGTCGAACTGGATCTGGGTCAGGTATTGGATGAGGGCCATGGGGCTTGTGGAGGTGAGGCTACGATTCGGGCCTTCCAATTTAACAAGTGCCGCCCCTCTTGCCCATGACCCAAACCCTCGCGCCGCCCCTCACCGTCAAGATGGCCGGCGTGATCGAGCGCATGGCTCGCGCCCACCAGGCGCCGTACTACACGCTGACGCCGGCCCAGGCCAAGGCCGCCTACGAGAAGGGCGCCGGGGTGCTGGAGGTGCCCAAGCCGCAGCTGGCGCGCGTCGAGGACTTTGCGGTTCCCGCGCGCGATGGCCATGCGCTGCCGGCCCGCCTTTACGCGCCTTCGCAAGCGCGGCTGCCGGTGCTGCTGTTCTTCCACGGCGGCGGCTTCACCGTCGGCAGCATCGCCACCCACGACACGCTGTGCCGCGTGCTGAGCGAGAAGAGCGGCTGCGCGGTGGTGTCGGTGGACTACCGCCTCGCGCCCGAGCACAAGTTTCCGACCGCGTCGAACGATGCCTGGGACGCCTGCCTCTTCGTCGCGAAGAGCGCCGCCGAGCTGGGCCTGGACGGCTCGCGCCTGGCGCTGGGCGGCGACAGCGCGGGCGGCACGCTGGCGGCGGTCTGCGCCATTCTGGCGCGCGACGCGGGCCTGCCCGTGGGCTTGCAGATGCTGTTCTACCCGGGCACCACCGCGCACCAGGACACGGCTTCGCACCAACGCTTCGCCGAGGGCCCGCTGCTCGGCGAGCCGCTCATCACCTGGTTCTTCGCCCAGTACCTCAACGGCCCGGCCGAGCGGGACGACTGGCGCTTCGCGCCGCTCAATGCCGAAGACGTCGAAGGCGTGGCGCCGGCCTGGATCGGCCTGGCCGAATGCGACCCCGTGGTCGACGAAGGCATCGCCTACGCCGACAAGCTGCGCGCCGCCGGCGTGCCGGTGGATCTGGAGATCTACCGCGGCGTGATCCACGAGTTCGTCAAAATGGGCCGTGCCATCCCCGAAGCGCTGCAGGCCCAGGCCGATGCGGCGCGCGCCCTCAAGGAAGCCTTGCAACCATGACCGAGAACACCCGCCGATCCGACTACCGCTTCTTCCACCGCCTGCGCGTGCGCTGGGCCGAGGTGGACATGCAGAAGATCGTCTTCAACGCCCACTACCTGATGTACTTCGACACCGCCATCTCGGACTACTGGCGCGCCCTGGCGCTGCCGTACCAGGAGGCAATGGACGCGCTGGGCGGCGACCTCTACGTGCGCAAGGCCACGATCGAGTTCCAGGCCTCGGCGCGGGTCGACGACGTGCTGGACGTCGCGATGAAATGCGTGCGCGTGGGCAATTCCTCCATCGTCTTCCACGGCGGGCTGTTCCGGGGCGAGGACTTCCTGGTCGGCTGCGAGCTGGTCTACGTGTTTGCCGATCCGGCCACGCAGACTTCGAAGCCGGTGCCGCTGCTGCTGCGCGAGATCTTCACGGCCTACGAAGCGGGCGAAGCCTTGAGTGAAGTCAAGACCGGCAGCTGGGCCGAGCTGGGCGAGGGCGCCGGCGCGGTGCGCCGCAGCGTCTTCATCGAGGAGCAGCGCATTCCCAAGGAACTCGAATGGGACGAGCACGACGAAAGCGCCGTGCACGCGGTCGCGCGCAACCGGCTGGGGCAGGTGATCGCGACGGGCCGGCTCGTGCCGGGCGCCACCGGCCAGGGCCGCATCGGCCGCATGGCGGTGCATCGGGTGCTGCGCGGCGGCGGCCATGGCGCTGCGGTGCTGCGTGCGCTCGAGGAGGCTGCCAGGGCACGCGGCTATCGCGAGGTGACGCTGCATGCGCAACGCAGCGCCGAAGCCTTCTACACGCGCCTGGGCTATGTGCCGCACGGCGAGCCCTTTGAAGAAGCGGGCATCTCGCACATCGAGATGCAGAAAAAGGTCGAGGCGAAGTCTTAACCCCCGGGCCTGTGCGGTTCGCGCGGCGCCTGATCCTTTTTCCAGCGCACATAGGCGGGATTGGACTGCAGCATCCTCACCACGCGCGGCGACGGGTCCGCCTCCAGCCGGGTCCAGGCAGCCGGCCCCAGGCCGCGATTGAATGACAACCACAGGCGGACT
This sequence comes from Variovorax sp., assembly GCA_035250605.1. GTDB lineage: Bacteria > Pseudomonadota > Gammaproteobacteria > Burkholderiales > Burkholderiaceae_C > Variovorax. Next base: position 20,125 of record DATFFA010000126.1, read on the forward strand.
TCTTCGGGCTGATCTGCGAGGATCGCGTCGACGAGATCGGGCGGACACGATGGGTTCATTGCGATGCTCTCCTTTCCCGCCTCTTTCGACTGGTACATGGCCCGCAGGACATCGAGCGGAATGGAAGGATTGCGTGCGAGGTAGTCGTTCATCGTCGAATATTTTCCCGGCGTGCGCAATCTGGCCATGGTGTCGACCGAGAGCTTGGGGTTCCTTGCCGCTCCCGATCGAACTTCGAGATCGTCGCTGGCAGCGAGCTTTTCCACGATGTCTGCCGGGGTGCTCTTGTTGGAGGCCAGCAGAAACAAGGTGGCAGTGTCCTGGTATTGCAGGAGGATCTGAACGTCGGCCGGCCTCAGCGGCTGTCCGCCGGTGAGCCATTGGATGACTGCCTCGTCGACGCCCCGTCTTTCGAGGTACGCCCTGGCGCGGCTTTCATACAACGGGGGTGTATTCATCACACAGGCCGTCAGCAGAACGCTGAAGACCACTGTGCCGAGCCCTGAAAATCTCCACATGATTCATGCCTTTGCGCCGTCCAGCGCATCGGGTGAATGCAATACCTGTTTGCCGGCCGGCTGCGAGCATATCAACCTGATCTGCCCGACAGCAGGTGGTAGGCTTGCCGCCCCATGACCCTTCGCACCAAGATCGTCGCGCTCGCCGTCGCGCCGCTGCTGGTCGCGCTGGTACTGGTCGCCTTGGCGGTGCGCCACCAGGAACGGGACCTGGCGCAGCGCGAGCGTGCGTTGATCGAACAGACCTACATGAACCAGCGCCGCGACGAGCTGCGCAGCTATGTGGAGCTGGCGATCAGCGTGGTGCGGCCGCTCTATGACGCGGGCCTCGACGACGAGGCCACGCGCGCCGAAGCCTTGCGCCGGCTCGCCGCGCTCGACTATGGCAGCGACGGCTACTTCTTCGTCTACGACCTGCAAGGCCGCTCGCTGATGCATTCGCGCCAGCCCGAGCTGGTGAACCAGAACCTGTGGGAGCTGCGCGACTCGCGCGGCCGCTTCACCATCCAGGAACTGATCGCACAGGCACGCGCGGGCGGCGGCTTCGTCCAGTACGAATGGCGCAAGCCCTCCAGCGCGCAGACCGCGCCCAAGCTGGGCTACGTGACGACGCTGCCGCGCTGGAACTGGATGGTCGGCACCGGCCTGTACATGGATGACATCCAGTCGACCATGCAGACGCTGGACCGGCAGATGAACCAGAACGTCGCGACCACCATGCTGTGGATCGCCGGCATCGCGGCCCTGTGCCTGGCGGTGGTCAGCGCCGGCGGGCTGCTGCTCAACCTCAGCGAGCACCGCGTGGCCGAGGCCAAGCTGCGCCTGCTGGCACGCCAGGTCGTGCAGTCGCAGGAAGAGGAGCGCGGCCACCTCGCGCGCGAGCTTCACGACGGGACCAGCCAGACGCTGGTGTCGACCAAGCTGCTGGTGGAGTCCGCGGTGGATACGCTGGAGCGCGCGCATCAGCCTGCACCGGCGGTGTTGGGCAAGGCGCTGGTGCGGCTGAACGAATCGCTCGCCGAGGTGCGGCGCATCTCGCACCGGCTGCGGCCGGCGCTGCTGGACCAGCTGGGCTTGCCGGCCGCCCTGGAGCGCCTGGGCGCGGAGTTCGGCGAGGAGGGCGAGGTCGCCGCCGCGGTCGCGGTACAGGGAACGCCTTGCGAGCTGCCGGAGGAGGTCAAGACCGCGCTGTTCCGTGTGACCCAGGAGGCACTGACCAATGTGCGCAAGCATGCACGGGCACGACAGGTGCGCATCGCACTGGACTTCGAGCGGCGCGGCGTGCGGCTGGAGGTGAACGACGACGGGGTCGGCTTCGACCTGGCCGCCACGCAGCTCGATCCGCGGCGCGGCATCGGGCTGCGAAACATGCGCGAGCGCATCGCGGCCATCGGGGGGCGGCTGGACCTGCACTCGGGCAGCAAGGGGACCGCCATCGTCGCCTTCGTCCCGGCGAAGAGCCTGGAGACGAGTTGATGACGGCACCGATCCGCCTCTTCCTGGTCGACGACCATCCCCTGGTGCGCGACGGGCTGCATGCGCGGCTCGATCCGCTGCCGGGCATCGAGATCGTGGGCGAGGCCGGCAGCGCCGCCGAGGCGCTGGAAGCCATCGAGCGGCTGCAGCCGCAGCTGGTGCTGGCCGATGTCGGCATGAAGGACATGAACGGCATCGAGCTGGCCGCGCGGCTGCAGGCCCTTGCGCCCGCGGTGCGCGTGGTGATGCTGAGCATGTACGACAACCCCGAGTACGTGCAGCAGGCGCTCGCGGCCGGTGCGCGCGGCTATGTGCTGAAGGATGCACCGGCAGCGGAGATCGTGGCGGCCATCGAGGCGGCGGCGGCGGGCGGGACCTTCCTGAGCCCGGCGGTGTCGCAGCGGCTGTTCCGCAACCAGGCGCCGCGGCCGCTGCTCACGCCGCGGGAAAGCGAGATCCTCTCGGCGCTGGGGCGGGGGGAGTCGAGCAAGCAGATTGCCCGGAACCTTGGCCTGAGCGTGCGCACGGTGGAGGCGCATCGGCAGAGCATCAAGCGGAGGCTGGGGATCGAGGGGCAGGCGGAGCTGATCAAGTATGCGGTGGAGCATGCTCGGCAGTTCGGGCGGGGCTGAGGCAGGTGGAAGGCCGGTACTGCGTTGCCGCATCGGCTGCACTCCCTTTGCGGAGAGTCAAAACGCGGCTTACTTTTTGTTCTGTCGCGCCATGATCCACACCCTGAGAAAGTCGCGGCCATCCTTGCTGGAATGCGGCAGCGCCTCCCCTTTGTCCAACTTTCCGCTCATCTGTCGCTGGAGTGCTTCATTGCCACGTGGCACGTTTACCACCGCCGAATGGTTCAAGTTGCGTATGTTGATCCGGGCTGTCCCGTCAAAAGGATCCTTTTTGTCTGCAATCTCCAGCAGCGCAGTGACGAGCATGCTTGCATCCTCGGCACTCAGTTTGGCATTGAAGAGCTTGTACAGTTCGTCCTTGTCGATCCAGGGGTCGGAAGATGGCAGCTTTTCTAGTTGCGTCACCAACTCATAAATTTTTTGCGCGATGACATTGTGTGGGGCTGGCTGCACGCCGTTCCTAAGGTCAAAATAGTCTTTCACGGCAGACATGCCAAAGGAGCGCCTCACCGCGGCGCCCATCGAGGCAATGACCGACTCCACGACAAATGCGCCGCGATGGTGGACGAACGGGGTTGAGTGAACCATCAACTCGTCACACGCTGCAACAAAGCCCCAGGGCTCGATGCGGGGTGCGTACACCACACCGTCTGACGGCTCTTTGAGTACTTCTTCCACCTCGTCGACGAACACTGGAGGCAGCCGCTCTCTTATGAACGTCAGATGTTCCTCCGGAATCGGAAGCCTCAGGATGTACTCGAAGCCCTCTATGGGTTGCTCATTGCAATACAAGAGCATCACGAACATGTTCTCGCCCTGAGTGTCCTTGTGAGCAACGATCTGCGTCGGATCGCGGTTGAAATAGGGGTCTATGTCGACCAGGATGTCCCAGTCGTCATTTATCAAGCTCGCGGCGTGGGCCTTCAAGTATTCCACGTAGCGACACTTCGTCATGGCTTGCCACACGACGTCCCGCACTTCCTTGAAATGAGTTTCGAATACTTCGATCGTTTTCGGCAAGCCCTCCGCTATGCAAGGGTGGAGATCAATTGCGACATAGGGCGGAGTCTCCACTTTCAACAATTCGAGCTCGCCGTCGTCGCTCGAACGAGCCACCTTAAAGCCCCCCAAGTGATAATCGCTACCCGTCGTCAAGTCGGGCGTCGCGCCAGCGGCTTCACGCACTTTGCCCATGAAGCTCCGGAGTTTTCTCTCCGCGTCTTCGTCGAGCTTGCCGACGTAAGGGCTATAGACCGAACGAAGCGTGGTGCTTGATGGAGCGGCATGTGCGACGAGTTGGCACTCTGTGCCGACCATGCCTGGGAATTCTGCCGAATCTGTAGTGAGGCCCCGCAAATGGGTCAACTCCGGACACTGCTCTTTAAGCCACATCAAGGCGGCGTTGGCGTCACCGACGAATTCGGGCACGGTGAGTTCCTTGAGCACGCGGAACTTGGTGATCCACGCGGGCACCTCTGTGAGACCCGAGGGAAGAATCAATCGGATCGTCGGCGGCTCCGATCTACTGCACACATCGGCATGATCGACGACCAGATCGCCTCGGAGGTCCAGGCATGCCTGCTGATCACAATGAGACAGATCCAAGTCGCTGCATGGAAGCTCGGCGGCGCTCTTGAGCACATGCACGATCTCGCTTCTTGCACGGCGGCCCGCTGGTGTCGGCCCCTGGCTCGCCCATGCATCGAGCGCCGAATCAGGCAAATGTGTGGTGTGGGAGAGAACGACTTCGGTGCTTGCCGACGTCTTAAACGGAGTGAGCTGTTTGAGTGTAGAAGGGTACATGCTGCAACATGAGTAACGCGCGAGCCGGGGAGGTTCCGCCATGCGCAATTCATCGGCGGCTCGCTCGGCAGATACCAAGGGTTGTCCCTTAGGCAACACCACGCGCCCCGCCCGCGCAGTGCGACGGATGCCAGCCGCCCGCCGAATCCGGACACTCGCCCGGGTTCACAACGTCTGGAGACAATCCCATGCACAGCATCCGCCGCCACCTGGTGTGGCTCGTCGTGGCCGTGGTCGGC
>DATFFA010000127.1:0-4075 GCA_035250605.1 Variovorax sp.
CCCACGCTGAGGGCGGCCACGGCCCGGCCCTCGCGGTCGAGGATCGGCACCGCGACGCCGGCCATGCCTTCGAGCAGGCCGGTGTTGCGCCCCGCGTAGCCCGACTTGCGCACCTGCTCGATCTCGGTGCGCAGGTACACCTCGTCGAAGACGCCGTATTCGCGCACCCGCGAGAGGTTGAAGCGAATCACCTCCTCGCGCTCGGCCTCGGGCAGGAAGGCGAGGATGGCCATGGCGCCCTGGCCCACGCCCAGCGCGATGCGCCCGCCGATGTCGCCGCTGAAGGAGCGGATGGGGAAGGGGCCTTCGCTGCGGTCCAGGCAGACCGCGTCGAAGCCGCTGCGCACCAGCAGGAAGATGGTGTCGCCCAGGCTGCCGCACAGGCGCAGCAGGGCCGGCCGGCACAGGGTGCGCAGGTCGCCCGGATTGCCGGCGCGCGCGGCCAGCGCGAAGAAGTCCACGCCCAGCCGATAGAGCTTGCTGCGCGGGTCCTGCTCGACCATGCCTTCGGCCACCAGCGACTGCAGCAGCCGGTGCACCGTGGCTTGCGTCAAGCCGACGCTCTTGGCCAATTGGGTGACGCGGCTGCCCTCGGATGGGGCATCCGCCAGGGCACGCAGCAGGGCGAACAGGCGGGGAACGGCACCGGTCGCGGTTTCGGAAGTCGTCATGTCTTGCTCTCTTCGAAATCTTCAACGCACTGTACGCCCTAATGATTCCATTGAACGGAATAATTGGAAGAAAAAGTCCGTTTAATGGAATACCCTGCGCAATATGGCTTGCTTGTTGCAATAGAGTGGAACGCACCGGCCCGCGACAAAGCGCGGCCGGCCCCGCTTCGGCGGCGCGCCGATACCGTGGGCGCCGCTTTCGAATCAGGAGTGCCCGTGTCATTTCTCAGCCTGCGCGACGTCAGCAAGTTCTACGGCAGCACCTGCGCCGTGTCGGCCATGAACCTGTCGGTGGAGCAGGGCGAGTTCGTCTCGTTGCTCGGCCCCTCGGGCTGCGGCAAGACCACCACGCTGCAGATGGTGGCCGGCTTCGAGCCGGTGAGCAGCGGCACCATCACGCTGGCCGGGCGCGACATCACGCGGGCCAAGGCCAACAGCCGCGGCCTGGGCATCGTGTTCCAGAGCTACGCGCTGTTCCCGCACATGACCGTGGCCGACAACGTGAGCTTCGGCCTGGAGATGCGCAAGCGCCCGCGTGCCGAGCGGCAGGAGCGGGTGCGCAGGGCGCTGTCGCTGGTGCATCTGGATGCCCACGCGCAGCGCTACCCGCGCGAGCTCTCCGGCGGCCAGCGCCAGCGCGTGGCCCTGGCGCGCGCGTTGGTCATCGAGCCGCCGGTGCTGCTGCTCGACGAGCCCCTGTCCAACCTCGACGCCAAGCTGCGCGAGGAAATGCAGTTCGAGCTGCGCCAGATCCAGCGCAAGGTCGGCACCACCACGGTGATGGTCACGCACGACCAGAGCGAGGCCATGTCGGTGAGCGACCGCGTGGTCGTGATGCAGGCCGGCGTGGTGACGCAGGTCGACGAGCCGCAGCGTGTGTACGAGCATCCGCGCACGCGCTTCATTTCCACCTTCGTGGGCAAGGCCAACCTGCTCGATGCGCGCGTGCGCGAAACCGGCGCGCTGGTGGGCGTGACGCTGGGCCCGCTGCGTCTGGACGTGGCGGTCGACGATCCGGCCGACTTCGCGCCGGGCGCCGCCGCGCTGTTCAGCGTGCGGCCCGAGAAGCTGCAGTTGCGGCCCCGCGGCCAGGGCCGGATGGACGGCGAGGTGCAGGAGCGCTTCTTCCTCGGCAGCCAGTGGCTCTACCGCCTGTCGACCGATGCCGGCGACTGGACCGTGCTGTGCCCGAACGACGGGCGCGAATCGCTGGCCGTGGGCGACGCCGCCGCGATCGACTGGCCCGACCACTGCGCGCGCCTCCTGCCCGGCGAGGTGCCGGCTGCCCGGGAGGCGTCGGCATGAGTGTCGATCTGGCGGCCCCGCCCATGCCTTCGCCCATGCCCGCGCCTGCTCCGGCGCGCCACGCGGTGCCCTGGCTGCTCACGGCACCGGCCTTCCTGCTGTTCGCCACGCTGCTGCTGGCCCCGCTCCTGCTGACCGCCGTGCTGTCCTTCAACGTCTACGACACGGCCACGGGGGTGAAGGCCGGCCAGTACACGCTCCTGCACTACGCGCACGTCTTCAGCGACGACTACTACCTCGCCATCTTCTGGCGCACCTTCTGGATCTCCATGCTGGTCACGCTGATCTGCGTGGCCGTCGGTGCGCCCGAGGCCTACGTGCTCAGCCGCATGCGCAATCCGTGGCGCGCGGTGCTGCTGCTGGTGGTGCTGGCGCCGCTGCTGGTCTCGGTGGTCGTGCGGGCCTTCGGCTGGAGCATGCTGCTGGGCCCCGAGGGGCTGGTCAACGGGCTGCTGCGTGCCATCGGCATCGGCCCGGTGAAGATGCTCTACACCGAGATCGCCGTCGTCGTGGCGCTGGTGCACGTGATGATGCCCTTCATGGTCATCGCCGTGTGGACCTCGCTGCAGAAGCTCGATGCCGGCGTGGAAAACGCGGCCCTGTCGCTGGGCGCCTCGCCCTTTGCGACGCTGCGGCGCGTGGTGCTGCCGCAGGTGATGCCCGGGGTGCTTTCCGGCAGCCTGATCGTCTTCGGCCTGAGCGCGAGCTCCTTTGCCATCCCGGGACTGCTCGGCGGCCGGCGGCTGAAGATGGTCGCCACCGTGGTCTACGACGAGTACCTGCACGAGCTCAACTGGCCGCTCGGCGCCACCGTGGCGCTGGTGCTGCTGGCGGCCAACCTGGTCGTCATGCTCAGCCTCAACCGCGTGGTCGAAGGCCGGTACAAGAAAGCGCTGGGGTGATCGGAATGCGCAACAACGGACCCATCGCCCTCGCGTTCAACGCGCTCGTCATCGGCTTCATGCTGGCACCGCTGCTGGTGGTGTGCGTGGTCGCCTTCACGCCGCACAACACGCTCACCATTCCGACTACCGAGTTCTCGCTGCGCTGGTTTCGCGCGGTGTTCGCGCATTCGGACTTCATGTCCTCGTTCTGGAACAGCCTGCGGCTGGCGCTGTGCTCGGCCACGCTGGCCACCGTGCTCGCCGTGCCGGCGGCCATCGCGATCACGCGCCATCGCTTTCCGGGCCGGGACTTCCTCAACGCGCTGTTCCTGTCGCCGCTGATCATTCCGCACCTGGTGCTGGGCGTGGCGATGCTGCGCATGTTCGCGCTGGTCGGCGGCACCGGCAGCTTCGGCTGGCTGGTGCTGGCGCACACGGTGATCGTCACGCCCTACACGCTGCGGCTGGTGCTGGCGGCGCTGGTGGGCTTCGACCGCAGCGCCGAGCAAGCCGCGCTGTCGCTCGGCGCCGGCCAGGCCACGGTGTTCCGGCGCATCACGCTGCCGATGATCCTGCCGGGCGTGACCGGCGGCTGGATGCTGGGCTTCATCAACAGCTTCGACGAGGTCACGATGTCCATCTTCGTCACCGCGCCCTCGACGGTGACGCTGCCGGTTCGCATGTACATGTACGCGACGGAATCCATCGACCCGCTGATGGCTGCCGTCTCGGCCTTGATGATTGCCGTCACGGCGGCCGCGATGCTGCTGCTCGACCGGGTGTACGGGTTGGACCGCGTTCTGGTGGGCCGCACATGACATCGGCAAGACCCATCGCGGCGGCCGCGCCGCTGCTGCGCCGCGTGGCCGAGACGGCGCGCGAGCCGATCCCCTTCACGCTCGACGGCGTGCCCTGCACCGCGCTGGCGGGCGACACCGTGCTCACCGCGGTGCTGACCCATGCCGGGCAGCTGCGCCGCAACGAATTCAGCGGCGCCCCGCGCGCCGGCTTCTGCATGATGGGCGCTTGCCAGGACTGCTGGGTGCAGACGGGGGAGGGCGCGCGCCTGCGGGCCTGCTCGACCTTCGTGCAGGCCGGCATGTGCCTGGTCACCGAGGTGGCGGCATGAGGCTTTCGGTGTCGGCGTTGCTTGCGGTTCGGCTGGCTCCGTTCGCGCCCGGCGCGAAGATGCTTCCATGAGCGGCATGACGCGAG
>DATFFA010000128.1:0-22713 GCA_035250605.1 Variovorax sp.
GAGCGTGCTGCTGCCGCGGGACGGCCTTTGCGTCTCGTCGCAAGTCGGGTGCGCCGTCGGATGCCGCTTCTGCATGACGGGCCGCGACGGCTTGCTGCGCCAGGTGGGAAGCGCCGAGATCGTTGCCCAGGTCGCCCTCGCCCGCCTGCGCCGGCCGGTGCGCAAGGTGGTGTTCATGGGCATGGGCGAACCGGCCCACAACCTCGACAACGTGATGGAGGCGATCGACCTGCTCGGCACGGTGGGCAGCATCGGCCACAAGAACCTGGTCTTCTCCACCGTGGGCGATCCGCGCGCGTTCGAGAGGCTGCACGAGCAAAGCGTCAAGCCCGCGCTGGCCCTCTCGTTGCACACGACCCGGGCCGAGCTGCGCAGAAGGCTGCTTCCGCGCGCGCCGAGCATGACGCCCGAGGAACTGGTGGCGGCGTGCGAACGCTATGCCCGGGCCAGCGGCTACCCGGTCCAGTACCAATGGACGCTGCTGGAAGGCGTCAACGACAGCGAAGAGGAGATGGAAGGGATCGTGAAGCTGCTCTCCGGCAAGTACGGCGTGCTGAACATGATCCCCTTCAACGCGGTGGATGGCGTGGCGTTCAGCCGCCCCGCGCGGGAGCGCTGCGAGCAGATGGCGCGCCTGCTGCACCAGCGCGGCATCCTGACCAAGCTGCGCTATTCGGCGGGCCAGGACGTCGACGGCGGGTGTGGTCAGTTGCGGGCGCGTGCGGTCGAAGTGCAGGTGCCGCTTCGCAGTTCGATCTCCGGCGCCAGGCATCGGGCCGGCGACGTCACAGGGTGATGGTCACGGTATTTCCACTCCGGCCCGTGCACATGAGGTATTGCGCAATGGCGCGCTTCACCGTGTCGAAATGCCGCAGGTGGATCTTTCCGTAGGACTTGTTGTTCTTCTTGTCGTAGTTGTCCGTGTTGTTCATGATGCTGTCGGTGGTAAAGCCTGGCTTGTCGTAGATGTCTGCGCGATAAGGCGACGGGACATTCTCGAAGCTCTTCACGTGGTATTCGTCCGGATTGCCAATCATGTGGCCGAACTCGTGTATCACTTCCACGCGGTCTTCCACATCCCATGTGCTCAGGTTGGCGCCGGCGCCGCGCGTCTCGGACACCTCGTCTCTCCACGCTTTCAACTCCGCCGGGTTCATGGCGCTCAACGGCTTCGGTGGGGGACCGACGGGCGTCGTCTTGGGCACGATGAGTCCATGGTAAGAACTGGTGCTCGGGTCCACCCAGGTCAAGTCGAACTGCAGGTCTCTCGGTCTCCGGCCGTCGCCGAGATCCACTTTGGCAACGTTCCAGAAGCTTTCGATCACGTTCTTCATGGATTGCTTGATGGCCTGGCTCGTCGCACCGCCCGGGTCGTAGGCCGCGAAGACTCGGACAAGAACCACAGGGCCATGCTCCGCCACCTCCAGGTAGGTCGACCACTTGTACGTCTTCATCTTCTCACCGGGCCACTGTTGCCTTTGCTGGATGTGATAGCTGATCTTCAAGGGAAGCTGCCCACTCTTCAGAACGACGGCCTGTTGAGCGATCACCTTCTGCCCGAAATCGCTTCCCCTCGCGTTCACCGCGCCGGTGCTCTGGTGATAGACACCCGCAGCCCACCTTTCCAGGGCCGTCACCGCCAGGCGGGTCTTGTCCGACGCGCCCGCGCCCGCATGCTCGGCGTGCCACCTGTCGATCATTTCCAGAAGAATCGACAGCCCGAGCTTTGACCCCTGGTAGGTGCTCCAGAGCGCATTCAACGCACGGTCGATGTCGAGCAGCTTTCCCGACAGGGCGGTCTTGCCGGCGGCCTTGAGATCTTCGGCCCACTTCTTTCTCATCTTTTCGCAGTCTTGAGACGTCATATCAACACCTCCGAAGAAAGTTGAAACCGACAAGCGGCGCTGCTAGGGAGAAAGCACTCTTGTCGACGATGCCGAACGGTTGCGCCACGCTTCCGGAGAACAGCCGAACTGCGTGCCGAACCATCGGGTGAATGCGCTGTGCGAGGTGTAGCCCAGCATCGCCGCCACCTCTCCGAGGCTGTGGTGGGTATTGGCAACATAGCGGCGCGCGAGTTCCTGCCGCACTTCGTTGATCAAGGCCTTGAAGCAAAGCCCGTGTCCGTCCAGCTCCCGTTGCAAGGTGCGCACGCTGATCCCCAAGCCGGACGCGACGGATTTGCACGTTGCGCGGCCTGTCGGCAGCATCAGGTAGATGGCCTTGCGAACCTCCTGGTCGATGGAGCGCTGCCGATCGTCGGGCAGCGCCGCAATCATCTTCCTCGCATATCCGGCCAGCACCGGATCGGCCGCCGCGTTGGCCACGTCCAGATCGGCGGCGCGGCACACCAGCCCATTGAAGGGGCCATTGAACTCGACCCGGCATTTGAAAAAGCGGCGATGAAAGGCCGGGTTCGCCGGCGGCTCGTGCGCAAAGCTGACGCTCGTGGGCAGCCAGCGCTCCTGAAGAAGCAGCTCGCCCATGCGGTAGAGGACGCCGATCGCCAATTCGATGGACTGGCGGGCGGCACCCGGAAGCAGCAGCTCCTCGCGCAGGACCACCCGATCCCCGACGTCCTCGACCTGGATCGCCAGGCGCTCGTTGAGCAGGTGCAAGTGCTCGATGAGCGTCAGCAGCACCTGCCGCAGCGTGGATTGATGCATGAGCAGCAGGCTGACGACGCCGAAGTTCGACAGCTGGCGCCGCGCTGCCATGCGCAGGCCGAAGGACTCGCAGCCGGTGCTGCGGGCTGCATCCTCGAACAGGTGCGCGACCCGGTCCGCTTCGATCAGCTGGTCCGGCTGGCGGATCAGCTCGGCTCGCAGTCCCGCCCTGCGCAGCGCCGCGCCCGGATCGAGTCCGAGCTCCTGTGCAACTTCCGAGAAGTTCGTCAGCGCCGCTGCGCGCACCAGGGCCGTCATGGTGAAGCCTTTAGGTCGGGAGGCGATTCTGGCACGAAATGTCAAGGCGAAGGCACCAATTGCAAAGCGCCGACACAGCCCGACTCCTACAGTTCGCTCACTGCCCGAGCCTTGAAGCTCGAGGCGAAGAAGGAGACAAAGATGAAGATCGAAGCGCTGACATGCGCCCTGGGCGCACAGCTCCACGGCGTCAGCCTTGCCGACGCGGTGCGCAGCGAGGACTTGTTCATGCAGATCAAGGCGGCGCTGTTGCGTCACAAGGTGCTGTTCCTGCGCGACCAGACCTTCAGCCGCGAGGACCACGTGGCCTTCGCTCGCCGCTTCGGCGAACTGGAAGACCATCCCGTTGCCGGCAGCGATCCCGAGTACCCCGGGCTGGTGCGCATCTACAAGACGCCCGATGCTCCCAACGACCGCTACGAGAACAGCTGGCACACGGACGCGACCTGGCGCGAAGTGCCGCCGATGGGCTGCGTGCTGCGGTGCATCGAGTGCCCGCCCGTGGGCGGCGACACCATGTGGGTGAACATGGCGCTGGCCTACGAAAAGCTGCCCGAGCACATCAAGACGCTGATCGCCCCGCTGCGGGCACGCCACAGCATCGAGGCGACCTTCGGCGCGGCCATGCCGCCCGAGAAGCGGCTGGCGCTCAAGGCACAGTTCCCGGACGCCGAGCACCCCGTGGTCCGCACGCACCCCGAAACGGGCGAGAAGGTCCTGTTCGTCAACAGCTTCACCACGCACTTCACCAACTTCCACACGCCGGCCAACGTGCGCTACGGGCAGGACTTCGTCCAGGGCTCGTCGTCGCTGCTGCAGTACCTGCTCAGCCAGGCCACGATCCCCGAGTACCAGGTGCGCTGGCGCTGGCAGCCCGACAGCGTGGCGATCTGGGACAACCGGGCCACGCAGCACTACGCGGTGATGGACTACCCGCCCTGCCATCGCAAGATGGAACGCGCGGGAATCATCGGCACGCCGACCTTCTGACCTGCCGCCCTATCCACTCGACATTCCCCGGAGCATTCAATGAACTTCCTCGACGGTCACCTGTTCCCCGAAAACCAGCAGCCGCTGGTCATCACCGCGGCGCCCTACGCGCCCTCGTGGCTGCCTTCCGATTTTCCCGGCGAGATCGCCGTGACGATGGAAGAGCAGATCCAGAAGGCGGTGGACTGCTACGAAGCCGGCGCCACCGTGCTGCACCTGCACGTGCGCGAACTGGACGGCAAGGGCTCCAAGCGGCTGTCCAAGTTCAACGAGCTGATCGCCGGCGTGCGCGCCCGCGTGCCGGAGATGATCATCCAGGTGGGCGGCTCCATCAGCTTCGCGCCCGAGACCGAGGGCGCGGCCGCCAAGTGGCTGAGCGACGACACGCGCCACATGCTGGCGGAACTCGACCCCAAGCCCGACCAGGTGACGGTGACGATCAACACCTCGCAGATGAACATCCTGGAGCAGTTCGACGCCCGGGACATCCAGGGGACTTCGATGGAGGACCCGGCCGTCTTCAATGCCTACAAGGAGATGACCGTGCCGGCCCAGCCCGGCTGGGCCGAGGAGCACATCCGCCGCCTGTCGGCCGCGGGCATCCAGAGCGCCTTCCAGTGCTACAACATCAACAGCTTCGAGTCGGTCGAGCGCCTGATGCGGCGCGGCATCTACAAGGGCCCGCTGGCCCTGAACTGGGTGGCGATCGGCGGAGGCATGGACGCGCCGAACATCTACAACCTCGCCAACTTCGTGCGGGCGGTGCCCGACGGCGCGATGTTGACGGTGGAGAGCTCGGTGCTCAACGTGCTGCCGGTCAACATGATCGGCATCGCCATGGGGCTGCATGTGCGCTGCGGCACCGAAGACAACCTCTGGAACCAGTCGCGCAGCGCCAAGATCGGCACGGTGGCGCAGATCCAGCAGCTGGTGCGCATTGCCGGCGAGTTCGGCCGGCCCGTCGCGACTGCGCAGCAGGCCCGCGAGATCTGCAAGATCGGCGTGTTCTACGACACGGTGGAAGAGACGCTGCTGGCCAACGGCTTCGCGCCCAATCGCAATGGCGGCCAGCAGGGCTTCCTGCGCAAGGCCGCCTGAGCGCGGCACAGGAGACACCATGAAGCGCTTTTTCAATCTCGCCCTGTGCGCCGCGCTCGCCGCAGCCGGGCTGGTGCCGGCGTCGGCCTCTGCTTTCGCCGACAGGCCGGTCAAGATGATCGTGCCGGCTCCGCCGGGGGGCACCATCGACGTGATGGCACGCATCGTGAGCGATCAGCTCTCGCGCGACATCGGCCAGCCGGTCGTGATCGAGAACAAGCCCGGCGCCGGCGGCTCCATCGCGGTGAAGTACCTGCTCTCGCAGCCGGCGGACGGCCAGACGCTGATGGTGACGGCCAGCAACGTGCTCACCGAGGTGCCGCACGTGCTCAAGGGCGGCTTCGATCCGCTCAAGGACGTCAAGCCCATCTCGCTGATGGCGCTGTCCTCCATGCTCTTCATCGCTTCGCCGCAGTTCCCGGCCAAGGACGCGAAGGAAGCCATCGCCTACGTGAAGGCGCATCCCGGCCAGGTGTCCTATGCCTCCTACAGCGCGGGAACGGCATCCCAGTACGCCGGCGCCATCCTGAACAAGGCGGCGGGGCTGGACATGCAGCATGTGCCCTACCCCGGGTCCGCGCCGGCGCTGGCCCAGTTGATGGGCGGCCAGGTTCCGCTCATGTTCGATGGCGCCGTCACCTCCAAGAACCTGATCGCTGCCGGCAAGGTGCGGCTGCTGGCGGTCGCGACCAAGGCCCGCTTGCCGGACTTTCCCAACGTGCCCACGCTGACGGAACTGGGCTACCCGGCGCTGAACTTCAGCAACTGGACGGGCGTGATCGCCTCGTCCCAGATGCCGGCGCCGGTGGCCGAGAAGGTTCATGCGGCGCTGCAGAAGGTCGCGGCGAATGCCACGGTGCGCGAGCGCCTGATCGCTGCCGGCTTCGAGCCGATGCCGGAGCGTTCGCTGGCGCAGGCGCAAAGCCAGTTGCGGGAGGAGTTCGACCGCAACGCCGAGATCGTCAAGACCTTCAACATCAAGCTCGACTGAGCGCCGGCGCCACCGCCTGAAGGTGCTGCATGCCGGGCGCCTCGACACCGAAACAAGCAGGAGACATGACATGGCCAAAGCCATCCGATTTCACGAGACCGGCACGCCCGAGGTGCTGAAGCTGGAAGACGTCGAGGTCGGCGATCCCGGCCCGGGCCAGGCCCGCGTTCGCCACAGCTACATCGCGCTGAACTTCATCGACATCTATTTCCGCACCGGGCGCTATCCGCTCGCGCTGCCCAACGGCCTGGGCTCCGATGCGGTCGGCGTGGTCGAAGCCGTGGGCCCGGGCGTGACGGACATCCGGGTGGGCGACCGCGTGGGCTATCTCATCGGCCCGCAGGGCGCGTACTCGCAGGTGCGGGTGATGCCGGCCGAGGTGCTCATTCCGCTGCCGGACGGCGTGTCGGACCGCACGGCCGCCACCTTGATGATGAAGGGCATGACGGCGCAGTATCTGTTCCGCCAGGTGTTTCCGCTGCAGGGCGGCGAGACCATCCTCTACCACGCGGCGGCCGGCGGCGTGGGCCTGATCGCCTGCCAATGGGCGCGCGCCATGGGCGTGACGATGATCGGCACCGTCAGCACCGACGAGAAGGCCGAGCTCGCCAAGGCCAACGGCTGCGCCCACACCATCGTGACTTCGCGCGAGGACATCGTGCAGCGCGTCAAGGACATCACCGGCGGCAAGGGCGTGCCGGTGGTCTACGACTCGGTGGGCAAGGACACGCTCGCGGCCTCGCTGGACTGCCTGCAGCCTCGCGGCTCGCTGGTCAGCAACGGCACATCGTCGGGCCCGGTGGTGATCGACTCGCAAATGCTGGCCGCCAAGGGTTCGCTCTGGGTCACGCGGCCGGCGATGGCGCACTACATCCAGCCGCGGGCCCACATGCTGGACATGGCCCGCGAGCTCTTCGACCACGTGCTGGCCGGACGCATCGTCAGCGAGCCCAAGCAGATGTTCCCGCTGGCGGATGCGGCCGAGGCCCATCGCGCGCTCGAGTCGCGCAAGACCACCGGATCGACGGTCCTGGTGCCCTGATCCGCCTGCAACCTGAAAGCACTTCCCATGAACGGTTTGATGATGGATCGGCCATTGCTGATCTCCAGCCTCCTCACACATGCAGAGAGCCAGCACGGCGACCAGGAGATCGTGTCGCGCCGCGTCGAGGGCGACCTGCACCGCATGACCTACCGCGAACTCGGCCGGCGCGCGCGCCGGCTGGCCAACGCGCTGGCCGCGCACGGCATCGGACAGGGCGAACGCGTGGCCACCCTGGCCTGGAACGGGCACCGCCACATGGAGCTCTACTACGCCGTGTCGGGCTCGGGCGCCGTGCTGCATACCGTCAACCCACGCCTGCATGCCGATCAGGTGGCGTGGATCGCCGACCATGCACAAGACCAGATCCTGTTCTTCGACCTCAGCTTTCTTCCGCTGGTCGAGGCCATCGCGCCGCGCGTGGCCACCATCAAGACCTTCGTCGCGATGACCGACCGGGCACACATGCCCGCCGCCACGACGGTCCCGAACCTGCTGTGCTACGAGGACCTGCTCGAAGCCCATTCGGCCGCATTCGACTGGCCCGAGTTCGACGAGCGCGCCGCCTCTTCGCTGTGCTACACGTCCGGCACCACCGGCAACCCCAAGGGCGTGCTCTACAGCCATCGCTCGACGGTGCTGCACGCCTACGCCGCGGCGCTGCCGGATGCGCTGAGCTACTCCGGCAGCGATACCGTGCTGCCCGCGGTGCCCATGTTCCACGTGAACGCCTGGGGCATTCCGTACATCGCCTGCATGGTGGGCGCCAAGCTGGTTTTCCCCGGCCCGAACCTGGACGGCCGGTCGCTGCACGAGCTCTTCGAGGCCGAAGGCGTCACCGTGTCTGCCGGCGTGCCGACCGTGTGGCAGGGACTGCTGGCGCATGTGGAAGCCAACGGGCTGAAGTTCAGCACCATGCGCCGCACCATCATCGGCGGCTCGGCCTGCCCGCCCGCCATGGTGCAGTCCTTCCAGGAGCGCCATGGCGTGCAGGTGGTGCACGCCTGGGGCATGACGGAAACCAGCCCGCTGGGCTCGGTGTGCAAGCTCCAGGCGCGGCATCTGGGGCTCGATGCGCCGCAGCGCCTCGCCATGCAGGCCAAGCAGGGCCGCGCGGTGTTCGGCGTGGAGATGAAGATCGTCGATGCCCAGGGCGAGCGCCTGCCGCACGACGGCCGGGCCGCGGGCGAACTGATGGTGCGGGGGCCCTGGATCGCTTCGGGCTACTACCGCGGCGAAGGTGCCGGCCCGGTGGTGGACGGCTGGTTCCCGACCGGCGATGTGTCGACCATCGACGCCGAAGGCTTCATGCAGATCACCGACCGCAGCAAGGACGTGATCAAGTCCGGCGGCGAGTGGATCGGCTCCATCGACCTGGAGAACATCGCCGTCGCGCACCCGGCGGTGGCCGCCGCCGCCTGCATCGCCGCGCGCCACCCGAAGTGGGACGAGCGTCCGCTGCTGATCGTGGTGAAGAAGCCCGGGCATGCGCTGTCGCGCGACGAACTGCTCGGCTTCTACGAAGGAAAGATCGCCAGATGGTGGACACCGGACGACGTGGTGTTCGTCGACAGCATTCCCCTCGGCGGAACCGGCAAGGTGCAGAAGAACCTGCTGCGCGACGCCTGGCGCGACCACTTGCTGGCGCAGGCCTGAGACACGCACAGCCGTTCGATGTGAGGAGACCCGACCCCGGGCAGCAACTGGCGCAAGGAAAGGGGGACCGACTCAGCCTCTCGGAAAGCTGAACGTGAAGGTGCTTCCACCGACCTGCGACGAGCTCACGCGCACATCGCCCCCATGCGCACGGGCGATGGCACGCACGATGAAGAGGCCCAGCCCCACGCTGCGCGCGGCGCTCCCCATGGAGCCGCCGCGCACCATGGGCTCGAACAGCGATGCCTGCACCTCGGGTGCGATCGGCTCGCCCCAGTTGTGGACGGAAAGACTCGCCGTGTCCCCCCGGATTGCCGAGGTCACGGTCACGGTGCCGCCGGGCTCGCCGTAGGTCATCGCATTGCCCACCAGGTTGCCGAGAAGCTGAGCCACGCGGTCGGCATCGGCGATACAGTGGCCCGAGCCTTCCGCGCGGTGGACGATGGTGCGGTCGGGAAATGCAAGCGCGAGCTCCTCCACGATCTTTGCTGCCAAGGCATGCAGGTCGAGGCTCGCGGGGGCGACCGCCAGGCCACGCCCGACCCGCACGAGCGTGAAATCGAGCAGTTCCTCGATCAGGCGCTGGGCGCGCTGGGCCGAACTGTCGACATGACCCAGCACGCGAAGCCGGTCGGCGGAGGTCTCGCCGCGGGCGAGCAGCTTGGCGCCCATGAGGATGGCCGACAGCGGATTGCGCAGGTCGTGGCTGACGATGCCCACCATCTGCTCCGCGAAAAGCGCCCTGTCGTGGGCGCGCGCGTGCTCGCGGGTCGATTCGGTGATGTCGCTCAGCACGCCGATGAAGTAGGCCAGGCTGCCGTCGTCGTTGAAGAACCCCTGTCCCGTGGAGGCCACGGTCCGTTGCACGCCATCGACGCCGTCGAGCCTGTAGGTGCAGTTGTAGACGTCCTCCGTCCGCCCCAGCGCGCATTCCATGGCGTGACGCTCGCTCTCCCGGTCGTCCGGTACCACCGCGGCGGCATAGAGCGCGTCGCTCACGGGGCGTGGCGCAGCGAATCCGAGCAGCCGCGCCACGTCGTCTTCGTAGCGGCGCGCGCCGGTGGCCGCATCCACGTCCCAGAGGAAGAGATTGCCCAGCTTCAAGGCCTGCCGGAGCCGTGCCTGCGTCACCTTCAGTGCGGCCTGGGCTTCGCGTGCCTTCGCCACCAGGTCGTCGGCGCGCTTGCGCGCAGCGAGGAGCTCCCGCTCGTACTTGTTGCGCTCCTCGGCGACCACCATCGAGACCTCGTCGTAGCTGCCCGCCCTCGTGGTGCGCCGGATCGCGTTGAGCATCATCGGAATGGCGTGGCCATCCTTGTGGCGAACGTCGAGCTTCACTTCGGACAGGGAGCCCTGCATGTCCAGGGTCGGCAGCCAATGCGTCTGATGGAAGATGCGGCCACCCATCGTGAAGAGTTCCTGGAGCCGCTTCCTGCCCACCAGCTCGTCGCGTTCCATGCCGAGCCAGGTGCAGAAGGTCATGTTGACCTTCAGGATGGTGCCGGTGACCGTGGTGACGAGCAGGCCTGTCGGGAACTCATCGAAGAGCTGCTCGGCGTTCGGGAGTTCAGGAACGTGCTCGGCCATTCATCGAAGGGACAGAGTCGCGAGGAATTCATCCACCGCATCGGCGCTCGCGCAGGGCGCGCTCAGATGCGGGCAGTGGCCCACGTTCTCCACGACGCGAAGCATGGCGTTCGGAAGATGCCGATGCATGTATTCGCCGACGGCGACAGGGGCAATGAGGTCCTCGCTCGACTGGACGATCAGGGTGGGCGCGGTGAGCTTGGGCAGATCGGCCCGGTTGTCCGACATGAAGGTGACGCGGGCAAACTGCCGGGCGATGTCCGGGTCGGTACGGCAGAAGCTGTTCGTGAGCTCGACGCCCAGCTCCGGCTGCTCGGGCGCACCCATGATGGCGGGCGCCATGCTGCTGGCCCAGCCCAGGTAGTTGGATTCCAGCGTGTCCAGCAGCGAGTCGATGTCTTCCCTGGTGAAGCCGCCGACGTAGTCCGCATCGTTGATGTAGCACGGCGAGGGCCCCATCATCACGTGGCCCGCAAAACGCTCCGGGGCGCGGATGCCGGCCAGCAGGCCGATCATGGCGCTCACGGAGTGCCCGACGAAGACGACCGGCCCATCGGCGAACTCGTCGATCAGCTCGAGCAGGTCGCCCGCGTAGCCGGACAGATGGTCGTACTTGACGGGGTCGTAGGCTGCGATTTCCGACTGCCCGGCGCCGACCAGGTCGAAGGTGACCGTGCGAAAGCGCGAGGCATACTGCGGCGCCAGGAAGCGCCACATGTTCTGGTCGCACCCGAATCCGTGCGAGAACACCATCGTGGCAGGCCCGCTGCCCAGAACCTTGACGTTGTTCCGTTTCTTCACCGACATGCGCTGTCCTTTGCTGGCACTGCCGCTCGCCCGGTGAACGGTCGGCAACAGAAGATGGATTATTCCCCAAGCCCGTCCTCACTTGCGCCAGAACGAGGGCGTCAGCAGCGCGATGAAGCTCAGCATCTCGAGCCGGCCCAGCACCATCGCGAAGGTGCAGACCCACAGCTGAAAATTCGAGAGGCCGCTGAAATTGCCGGCCGGCCCCACGCTGCCGAGCCCCGGGCCGGTGCAGTTCACGCTGGCCAGCACGGCGCTGAAGGCCGTGACGGGGTCGAGGTCGGTCAGCACGAGCAGCATGCTCAGCGAGATCGTGGTCACGCCGTAGACCAGCATGAAGGCCAGCACCGAGAAGATCACGCGGTGGTCGACCACCATGTTGCCGAGCGTCACCGGCTGGACCGCGCGCGGATGCACGAGGCTCGTCATCTCGCGGCGCGCCTGCTTCACGAGGATGAGCACCCGCACCATCTTGATGCCGCAGCCGGTGGACCCGGCGCTCGTCGCCACGCCTGAGAGCAGCAGCATGAAGAGCGGCGCGAACACGGGCCAGTGCAGGTAGTCGACCGTGGCATAGCCGGTGGTGCTGCCGACCGAGATGGTGTGGAACACGCCGTGGCGCAGTGCATCCACCGGGCCGTAGACGCCTTTCATCCACAGCACCACGGCCACCAGCAGGCCGCCGCCGATCAACGCAGTGAGCGTGGCGCGCAGCTCCGGGTCACGCCAGACGCCGCGCCAATGGCCCTTTCGCATCGCGACGAAGTACAGCGCGAAGTTGCAGCTGGCCGCCAGCATGAAGAGGACCGACACTGCTTCGAGCAGCGGCGAAGCGAAATGCGCAAAGCTCGCGTCGTGCGACGAGAGCCCGCCCAGGCTCACGGTGGTGAACATGTGCATGAGCGCGTCGATGGCCGTCATGCCGCCGGCCCAATACGCGAGGAAGCAGGCCGCGGAGAAGGTCGCGTAGATGCCCCAGAGGCCCTTGGCGGTTTCCTTCACGCGCGGCGTGAGCTTGCTGTCCTTGATCGGGCCGGCCACCTCGGCCTTGAAGAGCTGGCTGCCTCCGACGCCCAGCAGGGGCAGGATGGCCACCGCCAGCACCAGGATGCCCATGCCGCCGAGCCATTGCAGGAAGGTGCGCCAGACGTTGATCGACACCGGCAGCGCGTCCAGCTTGACGAGCACCGTCGCGCCCGTGGTGGTGAGGCCCGACACCGCCTCGAAGTAGGCATGCGTGAAGTTGATCGGCCGGCCGATGTCCTCCAGCGCCCACATCAGCGGCAGCGTGGCGAAGAGCGGCAGCAGCACCCAGGTGAAGGACACCAGGAAGATGCCGTGGCGCGGCTGCAGTTCGCGCTTGTAGCGGTTCAGGCCGCCCCACAGCGCGCCCCCGCAGACGAAGGAGATCGCCGCAGAGAAGGCCCACACATGGCGCAGGCCGTCGGCATGCATCCACGAGATGACCCACGGCACGAACATGCCGATCGAGAAGAAGGTCAGGAGCGCACCGAGCACGCGCAGGACCGGAAGGAAGTCGCTCATCGAACGCGGGCCACGGCGTCAGAAGAAGGTGGCGCTCACGCGGAACAGCTTTTCCACGTCGCGCACCTGGCGCTTGCGCGGCACGAAGATCACCACGTGGTCGTTGCTCTCGATCACGGTGTCTCCGCGCGCGATGATCACTTGCGCCGGCGGGGGCAGCGGCGCCTCGCCGGCCGGCACCGTGCCCTCCCCGATCTCCGGCAAGCCGCGCATGACCAGGCCGAACTGCGCCCCCTTGGGCAGCTCGATGTCCGAGATCCTGCGCCCGACCACGCGCGAGGTCTTGCGGTCGCCGCGCGCCACGATCTCCAGGGCCTCGGCCACGCCGCGGCGCAGGCTGTGCACCGCCTGCACGTCGCCCCGGCGCACATAGGCCAGCAGCTCGCCCAGCATGGTCTGCGCGGGCGACAGCGCAATGTCGATCTGCGTGCCGTGCATCAGGTCGGCATAGCTGCGGCGGTTGATCAGCGCCAGCACGCGCTGCGCGCCCAGGCGCTTGGCCAGCAGGCTGGCCATGATGTTGTCCTCGTCGTCGCTGGTGAGCGAGAGGAACAGGTCGATGTTCTCGATGCCCTCGTCCTCCAGCAGGTCTTCGTCGGTGCCGTCGCCATGCAGCACCAGCACGCCCGTCGGCAGCTCGGAGGCGAGCAGCACGCAGCGCGCGTGGTTGCGCTCCAGCAGCTTGATCTGGTAGTTGCGGCCGGTCTCGACGAGCTGCCGCGCGAGCCGCAGCCCCACGCGGCCGCCGCCGGCGATCATGATGCGCTCGACGGCGCGGTGATCGGCCTGGTCGTAGCGGTGCAGCGCCGACAGGACCGCCCGGAGGTGCTCGCGCGCCGACAGCACGAACACCTCGTCGCCGGGCTCGATGAGCGTCTGGCCCTCGCACACGATGAAGCGATCGGGCTCGTTCTCGAGCCGGCGGTAGATCGCGACGATGCGCATGTCGGCACCGGGCACGCATTGGCGCAGCTCGGCGATGGTGTGGCGTACCAGCGGCGCACCCGCCACGGCGCGCACCGACACGAGGCAGGCCAGGCCGCCCGCGAACTCGCGCACCTGCAGCGCCTCGGGGTACTCGACCAGCTTGCCGATGTAGCGCGTCAGCGATTCCTCGGGGCAGATCACGCGGTCGACGGCAAAGCCTTCCTTGCCGAGCAGCGGGCTGTCGTCCTTGAAGGCATTGGAGCGAACGCGCGCGATGCGCGTCGGGATGCCGAACACCTGGTGGGCGACCTTGCAGCACACCAGGTTGGTCTCGTCCAGCGCGGCGCAGGCGATCAGCATGTCGGCATCGCGCGCACCGGCTTCGGCCAGCACGCCGGGCTCGATGCCGCTGCCCACCACGCCGCGCAGTTCGATGCGTTCCTCGAGTTGGCGCAGGCGCACCGCGTCGATGTCGATGACGGTGATGTCGTTGCGCTCCGACACCAGCGTGCCGGCCACGCTCTCGCCGATCCGGCCTGCGCCGAGAATGATGATTTTCAATGGATGTCCCCCCGGAACGGTTTATACGCCCGAAGGGGATCGCGTGACATCCCCTGAGCCGCCCGTGCACCTTCGTGCTTCCACTACACGAGCCCCCCGCGCTTTTGGAGTAGCCTCTCCGCTCGTCAGTACCCAAGGAGACTTTCATGGCCGCCCCCCTGTCCCCAGCAGAAGAAGCATTGCGCGATGCCGCCCGCGAATACCACCGCAGCCCCGCCAAGGGCAAGATTTCCATCACGCCGACCAAGCCGCTGCTGAACCAGCGCGACCTCTCGCTGGCCTACTCCCCCGGCGTGGCCTACCCCTGCCTCGACATCGAGGCCGACCCCGCCATGGCCGCCGAGTTCACCTCGCGCGGCAACCTGGTGGGCGTGGTCACCAACGGCACCGCGGTGCTGGGCCTGGGCAACATCGGCCCGCTGGCGGCCAAGCCGGTGATGGAAGGCAAGGGCTGCCTCTTCAAGAAGTTCGCCGGCATCGACGTGTTCGACATCGAGCTGGCCGAACTCGACCCCGACAAGCTGGTCGAGATCATTGCCGCGCTGGAGCCCACGCTGGGCGGCATCAACCTCGAGGACATCAAGGCGCCCGAGTGCTTCTACATCGAGCGCAAGCTGCGCGAGCGCATGAACATCCCGGTGTTCCATGACGACCAGCACGGCACCGCCATCATCTCGGCCGCGGCGCTGATCAACGGGCTGGAGCTGGTCGGCAAGAAGATCCAGGAGGTGAAGATCGCCGTCTCCGGCGCCGGCGCCGCCGCCATCGCCTGTCTGGACGTCATGGTGGGCATGGGCGCCAAGCCCGCCAACATCTTCGCGGTCGACTCCAAGGGCCTGATCTACATCGGCCGCCCGGGCGGCTTCGACGACTCGAAGTCGCGCTACGCACAGTCGGACACCGGCGCCCGCACCCTGGCCGACGTGATGAAGAACGCCGACGTCTTCCTGGGCTGCTCGGCGCCCGGCGTGGTCTCGCAGGACATGGTCAAGTCCATGGCCGACCAGCCCATCATCCTGGCGCTGGCCAACCCCGAGCCCGAGATCCGGCCCGAGCTGGCCAAGGAAGTGCGGCCCGACTGCATCATCGCCACCGGCCGCTCGGACTACCCGAACCAGGTCAACAACGTCCTGTGCTTCCCCTACATCTTCCGCGGCGCGCTGGACTGCGGCGCGACCAAGATCACCGAAGAGATGAAGCTGGCCTGCGTGCGCGAGATCGCCGAGCTGACCAAGGCCGACATCAGCGAAGAGGTGGCCACCGCCTACCAGGGCCAGGAGCTGGCCTTCGGCCCCGACTACATCATTCCCAAGCCCTTCGACTCGCGCCTGATCCTGCGCATCGCACCCGCCGTGGCCAAGGCCGCCCAGGCCTCGGGCGTGGCCACGCGGCCGATCGAAGACCTGGACATGTACCGCCAGAACCTGGCGCGCTTCGTCTACCAGACCGGCATGTTCATGCGGCCGGTCTTCAGCGCCGCCAAGCTGGCGAGCGCCAAGCGCGTGGCCTACTGCGAGGGCGAGGACGACCGCGTGCTGCGGGCCGCGCAGCTGGCGGTCGACGAAGGCCTGGCCAAGCCGATCCTGATCGGCCGCCCGGCCGTGATCGAGACGCGCATCAAGAAGGCCGGCCTGCGCATCCGGCTCGGCAACGACGTGGACGTGGTCGACCCCGAGGACGACCCGCGCTTCCGCACCTACTGGGAGGCTTACCACAAGGTGATGGGCCGCCGCGGCATCACGCCCGAGGCGTCCAAGGCCATGGTGCGGCGCTCCAACACCACCATCGGCTCGCTGATGGTCCAGCTGGGCGACGCCGACGCGATGCTGTGCGGCCTGGTCGGGCGCTTCGACAGCCACCTGAAGATCCTCAACCAGGTGCTGGGCCTGAAGCGCGGCGCTCCCGGCTTCGCCACCCTCAACGCGCTGACGCTCGAGAAGTACACGCTGTTCATCGCCGACACCAACGTGCACGAGGACCCGGACGCCCAGACCTTGGCCGAGATCGCCGTGATGGCGGCCGAGGAAGTGCGCCGCTTCGGCCTGCCGCCCAAGGTGGCGTTCCTCTCGCACTCCAACTTCGGCTCGTCCGAACGCGCCTCGGCGCGCAAGATGCGGCTGGCGCGCGACCTGTTCGCGAAGATGGCACCCGACGTCGAATGCGACGGCGAGATGCACGGCGATGCCGCGCTGTCCGAGACCGTGCGCCACAACGCCCTGCCGGAGACCACGCTCAGCGGCTCGGCCAACCTGCTGATCTGCCCCAACCTCGATGCCGCCAACATCCTCTTCAACGTGCTGAAGATGACCGGCGGCAACGGCGTGACCGTGGGACCGATCCTCATGGGCGCGGCCGGCTCGGCGCACATCCTCACGCCTTCGGCCACCGTGCGCCGGGTGCTCAACATGACGGCGCTCGCCGTGGCCAATTCGAGCTCGCCCAAGTAGGCCGCGCACCGGAACGAACGCCCTGCCGCGGTGCGCGCGCCAGGGCGTTTTTCATTGGGAGCGGGCCGGCCGCATGCACCCGCTTGGCTCGGCCGGAAGGGTTCGCACCAAGTGCGTGCCGGCACCGAATTTGCTTGAATGCCGGCACTCATCCACACGTACATCGAATGAACAAGCGCCAACTGCTCCACTCCTTTCTCGCCGCCTCGGCGCTCAGCTTCGGCCTCGTCGGCGCCTACGCCCAGTCCCCGACGCCGATCAAGTTCCAGCTCGACTGGCGCTTCGAGGGCCCGGCCGCCCTCTTCCTGCATCCGGCCGCCAAGGGCTATTTCAAGGACGCGGGGCTCGACGTCACCATCGACGCGGGCAACGGCTCGGGCGGCACCGTCACGCGGGTGGCCTCGGGGGCCTACGACATGGGCTTCGCCGACCTCGCAGCGCTGATGGAATTCCACGCCAACAACCCCGACAGCCCCAACAAGCCGGTCGCGGTGATGATGGTCTACAACAACACGCCGGCCTCGGTGATGACGCTGAAGAAGAGCGGCATCACCAAGCCCGCGGACCTGTCGGGCAAGAAGCTGGGCGCGCCGGTCTTCGACGCCGGCCGCCGCGCCTTCCCGATCTTCGCCAAGGCCAACAACATCGGCGCCGTCAACTGGACCGCGATGGACCCGACGCTGCGCGAGACCATGCTGATCCGCGGCGACATCGACGCCATCACCGGCTTCACCTTCACCTCGCTGCTCAACCTGGAGGCGCGCGGCGCCAAGCCGGCCGACATCGTGGTGCTGCCCTATCCCGACTACGGCGTGAAGCTCTACGGCAACGTGATCATCGCCTCGCCCAAGCTGATCAAGGAGAACCCGGCCGCGGTCAAGGCCTTCCTCTCGGCATTTGCCAAGGGCGCGAAGGAGGTGCTCGCCAATCCGGCGATGGCCATCGAGTCGGTGAAGAAGCGCGACGGCATCATCGACAGCGCGCTGGAGACGCGCCGCCTCAAGCTGGCGATCGACACCGTGATCAACAGCCCCGATGCGCGCACCGAGGGCTTCGGCGTGGTCAACGCGGGCCGGCTCTCGCTGATGGCCTCGCAGGTGTCGGACGCCTTCAACACCAAGACGCGCGTGAGTCCCGACGCGGTGTGGACCGCCGCCCTTCTACCGCCCGCCGCCGAACTCAACATCCTGAAAAAGTGATGGCGGTCGCCGAGACCCCGCCCTTCGTCGACTTCCAGGACGTCTGGCTCGCCTACAACGAGGAGCTGCTGCGGGCCAACCACTTCGCGGTCGAGGCCATCGACCTGCAAGTGAAGCGCGGCGAGTTCATCGCCATCGTCGGCCCCTCGGGCTGCGGCAAGTCCACCTTCATGAAGCTCACGACGGGCCTGAAGATGCCCTCGATGGGCAAGATCCGCATCGACGGCGCGCCGGTGACCGGCCCGCTCAAGATCTCGGGCATGGCCTTCCAGGCGCCCTCGCTGCTGCCTTGGCGCACGACCGTGGACAACGTGCTGCTGCCACTGGAGATCGTCGAGCCCTATCGCTCCAGCTTCAAGGCCAGGCGCAAGGACTACGTGGAGCGCGCGCGGCGCCTTCTGCAGAAGGTGGGCCTGGGCGGCTACGAGGACAAGTTCCCCTGGCAGCTCTCCGGCGGCATGCAGCAGCGCGCCAGCATCTGCCGCGCGCTGATCCACGAGCCGAAGATGCTGCTGCTCGACGAGCCCTTCGGCGCGCTCGACGCCTTCACCCGCGAGGAGCTGTGGTGCATCCTGCGCGACCTCTGGGCCGAGCAGCGCTTCAACGTGATCCTGGTCACGCACGACCTGCGCGAGTCGGTGTTCCTGGCCGACACGGTGTACGTGATGAGCAAGAGCCCCGGCCGCTTCGTGGTCAAGCGCGAGATCGAGCTGCCGCGCCCGCGCGAACTGGAGCTCACCTACACCAAGGAATTCACCGACATCGTGCTGGAGCTGCGCGGGCATATCGGCGCGATCCGCGGGACCGGCCTCGCGACAGCGGCAGCGACAGCGACAGCGACAGCGGCAGCGGGGGCGGGGGCATGAACGACAAGCGACTCGAACGCTGGTCGCCCTGGCTGCTGCTCGTCGCGGTGATCGTGCTGTGGCAGATCGTCTGCTCGGCCTTCGGCGTCTCCGATTTCATCTTCCCCAGCCCCTGGCGCATCTGGACGCAGTTCTGGGAATTCAAGGAAATCATCGCGGGCCATGCCTGGCGGACCTTCTGGGTCACCATGGCCGGCTTCGGCCTGGCGATCGTGGTGGGCGTGCTGCTGGGTTTCGTCATCGGCAGCTCGCGCCTGGCCTATGCCGCGATGTACCCGCTGATGACGGCTTTCAACGCGCTGCCCAAGGCGGCCTTCGTGCCGATCCTGGTGGTGTGGTTCGGCATCGGCATCGGGCCGGCCATTCTCACCGCCTTTTTGATCAGCTTCTTCCCGATCATGGTCAACATCGCCACCGGCCTGGCCACACTCGAGCCCGAGCTCGAAGACGTGCTGCGCGTGCTGGGCGCCAAGCGCTGGGACGTGCTGGTCAAGATCGGCCTGCCGCGCTCCATGCCCTACTTCTACGCCTCGCTCAAGGTCGCGATCACGCTCGCCTTCGTGGGCACCACCGTGAGCGAAATGACGGCCGCCAACGAAGGCATCGGCTACCTGCTGATCTCGGCCGGCTCGGCCATGCAGATGGGCCTGGCCTTCGCCGGGCTCATGGTGGTGGGCGCGATGGCGATGCTGATGTACGAGATCTTCAGCGTCATCGAAAAGCACACCACCGCCTGGGCCCACCGGGGTTCCCAGAATGGATAGGCAGCAGGCCATCCGCGCGCTGCGCCGCGCCGACCAGGTCGCACGGCGCGCAATGGCGATGGGCCGCCATCCCTTCGGCGCACTGCTGGTCGCGCCGGACGGCGAGACCGTGCTGGCCGAGCAGGGCAACATCGACACCGTGCAGCACGCCGAGGCCACGCTGGCACGCACCGCCGCGCTCAACTACCCGGGCGAGTACCTGGCGCAGTGCACCCTGGTCACCACCTTCGAGCCCTGCGCCATGTGCGCCGGCACCGTCTACTGGGCCAACATCGGCCGCGTGGTCTACGGCGCGGAGGAGTCGGCGCTGCTGGCGCTCACCGGCGACCATCCCGAGAACCCGACGCTCTCGCTGCCCTGCCGCGAGCTCTTCGCGCGCGGGCAGAAGACCATCGAGGTGATCGGGCCCGTGCCCGAAGTGGCGGACGAGATGATCGCCACCCATCGCGGTTTCTGGGCACAGCGCGGCCGCTGACGCGCGGCATCGACGCCCGCTCCCCTATAGGGAAAGGGCGGGTCTGAGGCTCGAGAGCGCGCAGCGACCCCATCACCCCGAAGATCAAAGTTCTCTTGCGTCGCCGCCCATGACGCAGTAGAACTATCCGACTAGCAAGGTATGAATCAACTCCGGGGCGAGCCCGGAGAAGCCACTGTTTCAAAAGGGGCGGAAATGTTGGCGTCCGAATGCGCGTGGGCCGTCTTGCGTGCCGAGCATGCGCGGATGCGCGAGTTGCTGGCGCGGGTCGATGCGGTGCTGAAGGCCGGCGAATGGAAGCGGGCGGGGCCCGCGGCTTCGCCGATCGCCGGACTGATCGCCCGCCTGCAGGCCTTCGACGAAGCCACCCATCGCCCCAAGGGCACCGTCCTGCTCCAGATCCTGCGCGGCAGGTCGGCCGAGTCCGACGATCTGCTGCGCCGGCTCGGAGAGCAGCGCGAACGCTGCGACGCCCTGCTCGCACAGGTGAAGTCGAAGCTCAGGCAGGCCGAATCCGGGGACACGGCCGCCGCGGCCGCCGTCGAAGACTGGCTGGAAGAGCACCGCCGCCTGATGCTCGATCACCTGGACCAGGAAGACACCTTGCTCCACTCCCAGACCGCCGAGCTGCTGACCGGCGAGGAGTGGGCCGCGGTGGCGTCGTCCATCTCCGAGAACATCGGCTCGCGCAAGGGCTGAGTTTCATCGAAGCGCGCGCGGCGCTTGTGACGCGCTGCGGCATCTCCTATGCTCACGGGCCCTTTCACACGGAGATGAAACATGATCAAGGTCAGCGTGATGTACCCCAACACCGCAGGCGCCCGGTTCGATCACGACTACTACCGCGACAAGCACATGCCCATGCTCAAGGAAAAGATGGGCGACGCGTGCAAGTCCTACACCATCGACAAGGGCCTGGCGGGCGGTGCGCCCGGCGCCCCGGCGCCCTACATCGGCATGTGCCACATCTTCTGCGATTCCGTGGAGAGCTTCCAGGCGGCCTTCGGCCCGCACATGAAGGCGATCATGGCCGATGTGCCCAACTACACGGACCTCAAGCCCGTGATGCAGATCAGCGAGGTGGTGGTGGGCTGAGCACTTCGCTGCCTTCGGCCTCCGGCGGCGGATGCGCGCTGGCGTAACGCTCCAGCAGGACATACAGCAGCAGCCCGCCGCCCAGCGGCACCAGGTAGTACAGCGCGCGGTAGGCCAGCAAGGCGCCCATCAGCGCGCCCTGGCGCACCGAGCCGGAGAGCAGCGCGAGGTACACCGCCTCGAGCACGCCGAGACCGGCGGGGATCGGCGTCACCACCCCCGCGATCGACGCCGCCAGCATCACCCCCAGCGTGACCAGATAGGGCACCTTGCCACCCAGCAGCAGGTACACGGCCGAGGCCATCAAGGCCCAGTGGGCGGCCGACACGACGAGTTGCACCAGCGCCAGCCGCGCCGAAGGCAGCTCCAGCCGCCGCCCGCGCACCTGCCAGTGCCGGCCCTCTGCCTTCGCGCAGGCCACCACGTAGCCGGCCGCCAGCAGCAGCATCAGCACGCCCAGCGCGCGGAAGCTGCCCTCGCCCACGTGGGCCTGCGCCGGCGGCTGCACCACGCCGGAAGCGAACACGCAGCCCGCCACCAGCCCGTAGCCCAGCCAGTTGGTCGCCAGGCTGAGCCCGACGATCTGCGCCACCGTGGCTTCGTCGAGCCCGGCCCGCGCATAGAGGCGCGCACGCATCCCCACGCCGCCGACCAGCGAGCCCAGATTGAGGTTGAACGCGTAGCTGGTGACGGCGATCGCCCAGCTGCGCCAGCGCGGCACGCCGTGGCGCGTGTGGTGCCGGCCGATCAAGTCATAGCAGCCGTACAGCGCATGGCTGGCGGTGCACAGCGCGAGCACGGCCAGCAGCAGCCAGGGCGAATAGCCCCTGAGCGCCTGCCAGGCGCCCGCCCAGTCGACCTTGTGCGCGTGCGACAGCAGCAGGCCGAGCACGACCAGCCCCAGTGCGGGCAAGGCCCAGCGGCGCACGCGCTGCCAGAGCGTGCGCCCGGCGGCCGCGGCGCCCGATCGAGGATCGGGCGCCTCGGACGAATGGGACAAGGGCATCGCATCGCTGTTCGGCATGGGCGCATCATTCCCGCGGACAGGCGGTGCGGCCAGTTGCGGCCGGCGCTTGTTGGCGTAGGTTCAGGTGCCGCAGCGTGCGCCCCAGGTGCGCCGATGGGCGTGAAGGCGCAGGCGCGGCGTGACGCTCGACGTGCGCCGGCGCGGGTCAGCGCCGCCTTTTGCGCTTGCGCGCCGGCATCGCCGCCTTGCCGCTCCAGAAGTCGATCATCTGCCGCGTCATCTCGGCCTGCGCCGCGGCCATTTGACGGTGCATCTCGGCGCTCGCGTACCCGCGCGCGGCACCGGTCATCGTGTTGGCCGCGCTCAGCCAGGCGCTGAGGAAGGGGTTCTTCTGTACCCAGGGATTGCGCATCTCAGTGCCTGCCGCGCCGGGCCGCGGCCCGCAGGATCATCGCCAGCGCCGCGCCGCCGGCCGCCGCCATCATCGCGGCCTTGACCGGCTCCTGGGCCACATAGTGCTCGCCCTGCGCCTTGGCCTGCCGGGCGCGCCCGGGCAGCGAGCTCATGGCCGACCGCACCTTGTCCCAGGTGCGATGCATGTTCGACGGCGCCTTCGCGTACATCGCATCGTCGACGTGCGAAGGCCCATGGCCGACATCGTTGCCGGCGACGGGCATGGGCAGGGTCTCCGCTTCGGGATTGGCCTGTTGGGGAGCAGGACGCGTGTGGAAGGTTTCGATTTTCATGGAGGACCTTTCGAAGAAGTTCTTGG
>DATFFA010000129.1:0-2460 GCA_035250605.1 Variovorax sp.
CGCCCCAGGCCGGGCGCGGCCGCCTCGGGGGGCAGCGACGACGCGCAGCGCGGAGCGACGGGGCCGATGACGCCGGCGCCGACCATCATGGTGTCGGGCCGCATGTACCCGGTCGAGCAGCGCTACCGACCCTTCGAGGAGTCGCGCGACTACGACCTCAACGATGCCATCGCCGACGGCGTCGACGAGCTCTGGCGCGACCCGCGCGATGCGGGCGACATCCTGGTCTTCCTGCCCGGCGAACGCGAGATCCGCGAGGCGGCCGACCACCTGCGCAAGCACCTGAGCCACCAGCCGCTGTTGCGCAACGCCGAGGTGCTGCCGCTGTTCGCGCGGCTGTCGCAGGCCGAGCAGGACCGCATCTTCGACAGCCACAGCGGCCGGCGCATCGTGCTGGCCACCAACGTGGCCGAGACCTCGCTGACGGTGCCGGGCATCCGCTACGTGATCGACGCCGGCACGGCGCGCGTCAAGCGCTACAGCTTCCGCAGCAAGGTGGAGCAGCTGCTGGTCGAGCCCATCAGCCAGGCCGCGGCCAACCAGCGCGCCGGGCGCTGCGGGCGGGTCGCGAACGGCATCTGCATCCGGCTCTACGACGAGAAGGACTTCGAGTCGCGGCCGCGCTTCACCGACCCCGAAATCCTGCGTTCCTCGCTGGCCGGCGTGATCCTGCGGATGAAGTCGCTGCACCTGGGCGACGTGGAGCGCTTTCCCTTCCTCGAGGCGCCGCAGCGGCGCGCGATCGCCGACGGCTACCAGCTGCTCAACGAGCTCGGCGCGGTCGACGATGCGAACGAGCTCACGCCGATGGGCGCGGAGCTGGCGAAGCTGCCGCTGGACCCGCGGGTCGGGCGGATGATCCTGGAGGCGCGCAGCCGCGGCGCGCTCGAGGAGGTGCTGGTGATCGCCAGCGCGCTGTCGGTGCAGGACGTGCGGGACCGGCCGCTCGATGCGCAGCAGCAGGCCGACCAGGCGCATGCCAAGTTCGACGACGAGAAGAGCGAGTTCAGCGGATATCTGCGCTTGTGGCAATGGATTCATGATGCGCGCGGTGGGGTGGGTACGCCCACCCACAAGCTCAGCAACCGCCAGTACGAACAGCTGCTGCGCCAGAACTTCGTCAATGTCCGCCGCGTGCGCGAGTGGCGCGACATCCATTCGCAGCTGCTCACGGTGGTCACCGAGCACAAGTGGCGCATCAACGCCACGCCTGCGAGCTATGAGGCGCTGCATGTGTCGATGCTCTCCGGCCTGCTCGGCAACGTCGGCTGGAAGATGGAAGAAGACCCTTCGACAGGCTCGGGACAGGGTTCGGAATACCTCGGCGCGCGGGGCATCAAGTTCCACCGCCATCCGGGCGCGCACCTCAAGAAGAAGCCGGGCCGCTGGATCGTCTGCGCCGAACTGGTGGAGACCACGCGCCTCTTCGGTCGCGGCATCGCCAACATCGAGCCGCAATGGCTGGAACAAGTGGCGGGCCACCTGCTCAAGAAACAACTGCTCGATCCGCATTGGGAGAAGAAAAGCGCGCAGGTCGTGGCGCTGGAGCGCGCCACGCTCTATGGCCTGGTGGTCTACAGCGGGCGGCGCGTGGAGTTCGGGCGTGTCGATCCGGTCGCGGCCCGCGAGATCTTCATCCGCGAGGCGCTGGTCGGCGGGCAATGGGAAAGCAAGCTGCCCTTCCTGGCGGCCAACCGCAAGCTGGTGCGCGAGATCGAGGGCCTGGAGCACAAGGCACGCCGGCAGGACGTGCTGGTCGACGACGAGCTGATCTACGCCTTCTACGACGCCCAGCTGCCGCCCGACGCAGCCAGCGGATTCGGCTTCGAGAACTGGTATCGGCAGGCCTCGAAAGAGGCGCCGAAGCTGCTCTACCTGACGCGCGAGGAGCTGATGCGCCACCAGGCGGCCGGCATCACGACGCAGTCCTTCCCCCCCACGCTGCGCCTGGGCGGCGTCGACTGCGCGGCCAGCTACCTGCACGAGCCCGGCGACCCCCGCGACGGGCTGACCGTGAGCGTGCCGCTCTTCGTGCTGAACCAGGTGAGCGAGGAGCGCTGCGAGTGGCTGGTCGGCGGCATGCTCAAGGACAAGGTGCAGGCGCTGCTCAAGAGCCTGCCGCAGAAGCCGCGCGCGCGGCTGGTTCCGCTGCCGGAATCCGCAACGCGGCTGGCGCAGGTGCTGAGCGCGCCGGAGGTCTTCGGCCATGGCTCGCTGACCGATGCGCTGCTGAAGCGCGTGCGCGACGAGACCAGCCTGGACGTGAAGCGCACCGACTTCAAGCTCGACATGCTGCCGCCGCACCTGTTCATGAACCTGCGCGTGATCGACGAGCACGGGCGCCAGCTCGGCATGGGCCGCAACCTCGGCGCGCTCAAGGCGGAGCTGGGCGCGAAGGCGCGTGGCGCCTTCCAGGCGCTGGCCGGGCTGCAGGTCCGGGCCGCACCCGATGCGCCGGCT
>DATFFA010000130.1:0-3269 GCA_035250605.1 Variovorax sp.
CATGGCCGCGGCGGCCGGCGGCAGCCTGGTCCAGCAGGTCATCGCACAACAGATGCAACTGATGCAGCAGCAACTCGTATTGCTGTCGGCGGCGCCGACGGTGCCGGTCAGCCCCGTGCTGCCGGTCCCGGCGGTGGAGCAACCCACGCCCATGGCCACCGCCGCGGCCACGGCGTCCAACACCACGCCCGAGCCGGCGGCCGAGGAGCCGGCGCCGGCGCCGAAGTACGACGTCAAGAAGGCCTTCGGGGCGATCGCGCGCATCCATACGCAGAGCAAGGAGCCCACCGAGCGCCAGAAGGCACGGCTGGCCGCCTTCATGCGCCGCTACGTCGAGCGCACGAAGAAGAGCAAGGCCTTCACCGAGCACAACCGGGCGCACATGGCCGACCCGCGCGTGGTGAACGGCTTCCGCCCGGCCACCAAGGAGATCACCTACCAGATCGTCATCGAGCGCTCCAAGGGCTCGCGGATGTGGGACATCGACGGCAACGAGTACGTCGACACGCTCAACGGCTTCGGCATGAATCTCTTCGGCTGGACGCCGGACTTCATCAACGAGGCGGTGAAGAAGCAGCTCGAGCTGGGCTACGAGATCGGCCCGCAGCATCCGCTGGCCGCGGACGTGACCCGGCTGCTGTGCGAGCTCACCGGCTTCGACCGCGCGGGCCTGTGCAACACCGGCTCCGAGGCCGTGATGGCGGCGCTGCGCATCGCGCGCACCGTGACCGGCCGCAGCACGGTGGTGCTGTTCACCGGCTCCTACCACGGCACCTTCGACGAGGTGCTGGTGCGCGCCGGCCGCAACGCCAAGGGCATGTCGGCCGCGCCCGGCGTGCTGCAGGGCATGTTCGGCGACGTGCGCGTGCTGGACTACGGCACGCCCGAGGCGCTGGAGTTCATCCGCGCCAACGCCGACGACCTGGCCGCGGTGCTGGTCGAGCCGGTGCAGAGCCGCCGGCCCGACTTCCAGCCGCGCGAGTTCCTGCGCGAGGTGCGCGCCATCACCGAGAAGTCCGACACCTGCCTGATCTTCGACGAGGTCATCACCGGCTTCCGCTGCGACCTCGGCGGGGCGCAGGCGCTGTTCGGCATCCGTGCCGACCTCGCCACCTACGGCAAGGTGCTGGGCGGCGGCATGCCCGTCGGCGTGATCGCGGGCAAGCGCACCTACATGGATGCGCTGGACGGCGGCCCCTGGCAGTACGGCGACGACTCGGTGCCCACCGTGGGCGTGACTTACTTCGCCGGCACCTTCGTGCGGCATCCGCTGGCGCTGGCCGCCTCCAAGGCCGCGCTGGAACACCTCAAGCAGGACAACAACAAGCTGCAGACCCAGCTCAACCTGCATACCGCGGCGATGGCCGACGAGCTCACGGCCTTCTGCCGCGAGGTCGGCGCGCCGCTGGAGATCCGCTACTTCTCGTCGCTGTGGCGCGTGAGCTGGCTGGAAGACCATCCGCTGCAGGACCTGCTGTTCGCGATGATGCGCAGCCGGGGCGTCCACATCCTGGACAACTTCCCCTGCTTCATGACCACCGCCCATTCGCAGCAGGACATCGCGACCATCAAGTCGGCCTTCAAGGAATCGATCGCCGAGATGCAGGAAGCCGAGCTGCTGCCGCGCCGCGCCGCGCCCAAGATGGCGCTCGATCCGGCACATCCTCCTACGCCGAATGCCCGCCTGGGCCGCGACAAAGACGGCCAGCCCGCCTGGTTCGTGCCCGATCCCAAGGCCCAAGGCAAGTTCACCAAGTACCAAGCATGAGCAACGCTGCCGTCGCTATCCTGTCCCCCGAGGACACCGCCGAGGACTTCGATCCCTTTGCCTCGGGCCTGATCGAGCGCATCGTTCCGACCACCGAGGCGCAGCGCGAGGTCTGGCTCGGCGATCGCCTGAGCCCCGAGTCCTCGCTGGCCTACAACGAGTCGATGCGCCTGCACCTGAAGGGCGCGCTGGACACGGCCGCGCTGACCCTGGCGCTGGACCGGCTGGTGGCGCGCCACGAGTCGCTGCGCGCCACCATTTCGCCGGACGGCACGCAGCTGCTGATCGGCGAGCCGGCCCCGGTCGCGCTGGTGGAGCACGACCTGGGCACGCTCGATGCGGCCGCCCAGAAGCGCCGCCTGGCGGACGACGGCGTGGCCGTGGTGCTGGAGCGCTTCGACCTGGAGCACGGCCCGCTGTTCCGCGCCGCGCTCTACCGCCTCTCGCCGATCGAGCACGTGCTGGTGCTGAGCGCCCACCACGCGATCTGCGACGGCTGGTCCTGGGGCGTGATCAGCCAGGACCTGGGCGCGCTCTATGCCGAACAGACGGGCGCCGGCCCGGCGCTGGAGCCGGCGGCCCAGTACTCCGACTACGCCGCCTGGGAGGCCCAGGAGGCCAACAGCCCCGAGATGGACGCCCACATCGGCTACTGGCTCTCGCGCTACGCCGGCGGAAGCCTGCCGGTGCTGGAGCTGCCGCTGGACCGCCCGCGTCCGCCGGTGCGCACCTTCAACGCCTACCGCATCGACCAGGTGCTGGACCAGGACCTGATCGACGGCCTGCGCAAGTTCGGCGCCAAGGCCGGCACCAGCCTGTTCGCCACCATGTTCAGCGCCTTCGCGGCCCTGCTGCACCGCCTGACGGCGCAGGACGACCTGGTGGTCGGCATCGCCGCCGCCGGCCAGATGCCGAGCGACATGCCCTCGCTGGTGGGCCACTGCGTCAACCTCCTGCCGATCCGCGTCGCGGTCGATGCGCAGGCCCCTTTCGACCAGCTGGCGCGCTCCTCCGGCAGCACCCTGCTCGACGCCTTCGAGCACCAGACCCTGGGCTACGGCGCGCTGCTCAAGAAGCTGCCGGTGCCGCGCGACCCCAGCCGCCTGCCGCTGGTGAACGTGCTGTTCAACGTCGACCGCGATGCGGCGCCCAACGACGGCAACTTCCCCGATCTCAAGGTCGAGCAGAGCACCATCGGCCGGCGCTACGAGAACTTCGAGCTGTTCCTGAACATCACGCCCGTGGTGGGCGGCATGCAGATGGAAGCCCAGTACAACGCCGACCTGTACGACGACGCGACCGTGCGCCGCTGGCTCGGCATGTACGAGCAGCTGCTGCGCGACGTGGTGCGCCAGCCTTCGCAGCCCGTGGGGCGGCTCGCGCTGTTGTCGCCCGAGCAGGCGCATGCCCTGGCGGCCCTGCAGCCGGCGCCGACGCCGATCGAAGGCGCGCCGCTGATGCATGCGGGCTTTCTGGCGCACGCGGCCTCGCAGCCCGGGCG
>DATFFA010000131.1:0-10902 GCA_035250605.1 Variovorax sp.
GGTGTTGCCCCCGGAAGGGGGTGGGCGGCTACACGAAGTGAGCCAACCTGGGGGAGAGCTTATTTCAGCCGCGTGATCAGGCTCGACGTGTCCCAGCGCCGCCCGCCGGCCTGCTGCACGTCGGCATAGAACTGGTCCACCAGCGCGGTCACCGGCAATTGCGCGCCGTTGCGCCTGGCCTCGTCGAGCACCAGGCCGAGGTCCTTGCGCATCCAGTCGACGGCAAAGCCGAAGTCGAACTTGCCCTCGATCATGGTCTTGCCGCGGTTGTCCATCTGCCAGCTCTGCGCGGCGCCCTTGCCGATCACGGCGAGCACCTCGTTCATGTCCAGGCCGGCACGCCGGCCGAACGCGATCGCCTCGGACAGGCCCTGCACCAGGCCGGCGATCGCGATCTGATTGACCATCTTCGCGAGCTGACCGGCGCCGCTGTCGCCGAGCCGGGTGACGGCGCGCGCGAAGGCGGCGATCACCGGCCTGGCACGCTCGAAGGCCGCCGCATCGCCGCCGCACATCACGGTCAGCACGCCGTTTTGCGCGCCGGCCTGGCCGCCGGAGACCGGGGCATCGATGAACTGCAGGCCGCGTTCGAGCGCGGCTTCAGCCAACTCGCGCGCGACGTCGGCCGAAGCGGTGGTGTGGTCGACGAAGACCGCGCCTCGGGCCATGCCGGCGAAGGCGCCGTCCGCGCCCAGCACCACCGAGCGCAGGTCGTCGTCGTTGCCGACGCAGCTGAAGACGATGTCGGCACCGGCCGCGGCTTCGCGCGGGGTGGGCGCGTGGCGCAGGCTGCCCTTGGCCTGGGCGCCGAACTCCTGCTGCCAGGCGGCGGACCGGGCGGCCGTGCGGTTGTAGACCGCGACGCTGTGGCCGGCCAGGGCGAGGTGCCCGGCCATGGGATAGCCCATGACGCCGAGGCCGAGGAAGGCGACCTTGTGCGCCGGGATGGGGTCGTAGGTTTTGGGGTGGAGGCTGCTCATGAGGGCGAGCTTATCGCCCCTGGCCGCCTCCCCGCATTCAGACGATCGCGAAGTGCTCGGTGCCCGCGGAGAGATCGGTGGTGCGCGCGCGCTGGCTGTTGAGCTTGATCTGCAGCCGCAGGTCGTTGGCGGAGTCGGCGTTGCGCAGCGCATCCTCGAAAGAAATCATGTTGGTCTCGAACAGGTCGAACAGCGCCTGGTCGAAGGTCTGCATGCCGAGGTTGCGGCTCTTCTTCATGATTTCCTTGATCTCGCCCACCTCGCCCTTGAAGATCAGGTCGCTGATCAGCGGCGTGTTCAGCAGGATCTCCACCGCGGCGACGCGCCCATGGCCGTCCTCGGTAGGAACGAGGCGCTGCGAAATCAACGAGCGCAGGTTCAGCGACAGGTCCATCAGCAGCTGGGCCCGGCGCTCCTCGGGGAAGAAGTTGATGATGCGGTCCAGCGCCTGGTTGGCGCTGTTGGCGTGCAGCGTGGCCATGCACAGGTGGCCGGTCTCGGCGAAGGCCACGGCATGCTCCATGGTCTCGCGGTCGCGGATCTCGCCCATCAGGATGACGTCGGGTGCCTGGCGCAGCGTGTTCTTGAGCGCGGCCTCCCAGCTGTCGGTGTCGATGCCGACCTCGCGCTGCGTCACCACGCAGTTCTTGTGCGGGTGCACGAATTCGACCGGGTCTTCGACCGTCACGATGTGGCCGAAGGAGTTGTCGTTGCGCCAGTCGATCATCGCGGCCAGGGTGGTCGACTTGCCCGAGCCGGTGGCGCCCACCAGGATGCACAGGCCGCGCTTGGACATCGCCACGTCTTTCAGCACCTGGGGCATGCCCAGCCCGTCGATGGTGGGCAGCGTGGCCGGAATGGTCCGCAGCACCATGCCCACCTTGCCCTGCTGCACGAAGGCGTTGACGCGGAAGCGGCCGATGCCGGTGGGCGAGATCGCGAAGTTGCACTCCTTGGTGCGCTCGAACTCGGCGGTCTGCCGGTCGTTCATGATCGAGCGCGTGAGCGCGAGCGTGTGCTGCGCGCCCAGGGCCTGTTGCGACACCTTGGTGACCTTGCCGTCGATCTTGATCGCGGGCGGGAAGTCGGCGGTGATGAACAGGTCGCTGCCGTTGCGGCTCACCATGAGCTTGAGCAGTTCGTTGATGAACTGGCTGGCTTGATCGCGTTCCATGTCGGTACTCCGGTGCGGGCAGGCTCGTTCAGCCTGGGAAATTCTCGGGAATCTTCGCCTTGCCGCGCGCCTCGGCGGCCGAGATGACATTGCGCCGCACGAGGTCCGTGAGGCACTGGTCCAGCGTCTGCATGCCCTGGCCGCTGCCGGTCTGGATCGACGAGTACATCTGCGCCACCTTGCCCTCGCGGATCAGGTTGCGGATGGCCGAAGTGCCCAGCATGATTTCGTGCGCCGCCACCCGGCCTTGCGCGTCCTTGGTCTTGCACAGGGTCTGCGAGATCACGGCCTGCAGCGACTCGGACAGCATGGCGCGGATCATTTCCTTCTCCTCGCCGGGGAACACGTCGATGATCCGGTCGATGGTCTTGGCGGCCGACGAGGTGTGCAGGGTGCCGAACACCAGGTGGCCGGTCTCGGCCGCGGTCATCGCGAGGCGAATGGTTTCCAGGTCGCGCATTTCGCCGACCAGGATCGCGTCCGGGTCCTCGCGCAGCGCGGAACGCAGCGCGTTGGCGAAGGACAGCGTCATCGGCCCGACCTCGCGCTGGTTGATCAGGCACTTCTTCGACTCGTGCACGAACTCGATCGGGTCTTCCACCGTCAGGATGTGGCCGTACTCGGTCTCGTTGAGGTAGTTGATCATCGCGGCCAGCGTGGTGGACTTGCCCGAGCCGGTCGGGCCGGTCACCAGCACGAGGCCGCGGGGCTTGAGCGCGAGGTCGCCGAAAATCTTGGGGGCGTTCAGCTGCTCCAGCGTGAGGATCTTCGAAGGAATGGTCCGGAACACCGCCGCCGCGCCGCGGGCCTGGTTGAAGGCGTTCACGCGGAAACGGGCGAGGCCGTCGATCTCGAAGGAGAAGTCGACCTCCAGGAACTCTTCGTAGTGCTTGCGGTGCGTGTCGCTCATGATGTCGTACACCATGGCATGCACCGCCTTGTGGTCGAGTGCGTCGACGTTGATGCGCCGCACGTCGCCGTGCACGCGGATCATGGGGGGCAGGCCGGACGACAGATGCAGGTCCGAGGCCTTGTTCTTCACGCTGAAGGCAAGCAGTTGGGTGATGTCCACGAAGTTCCTCGGTGACGTTTTGATACGTTTTGACGATTATGACGATGATTGGTGACAAGCTCCAGCAAGTTCGGGCCCGAATCGTGACGGCATGCACGGCAGCCGGACGAGACCCGGCGAGCGTGCGCTTGCTTGCGGTGTCCAAGACCTTCCCGGCGGAGGCGGTCCGCGAGGCCCGCGCCGCCGGCCAGATTGCCTTCGGCGAGAACTACGTGCAAGAGGGGGTGGGCAAGATCGAGGCCTTGGCCGATCTGCGCGCCGGGCTCGAATGGCACTGCATCGGCCCTCTGCAGAGCAACAAGACGCGGCCGGTGGCGGCGCATTTCGACTGGGTGCACAGCATCGACCGGCTCAAGATCGCCGAGCGCCTGGCCGAGCAGCGGCCGGCGGAATTGCCGCCGCTTCAGGTCTGCCTGCAGGTCAATGTGGACGCCGGCGCCAACAAGTCCGGCGTGCCCCCGGCCGAAGCATTGGCCCTGGCGCGGGCTGTTGCGGCCTTGCCACGCTTGCGGCTGCGCGGGCTGATGGCCATCCCCGAGCCGGCGCCGGACTTCGAGACGCAGCAGGCGTTGTTCCTGCGCGCCGCGGCCGTCTTCGAGGAGATGCGCGGCGCGGGCCTCGAGGTCGACACGCTGTCGCTGGGCATGTCCGCGGACCTCGAGGCGGCCATTGCGGCCGGCAGCACGATGGTGCGCATCGGCACCGCGATCTTCGGCGCGCGCTGAGGCGGCAAAGAGGCCGGCAACGCGGCCCCGTTTGCCGCAAGCGCATAAGGCCCAACGCATCGCGCATAGCCCATGGCGAAGGGCCGCGGGCAGGACTATCGTGCGCGGCATCCCAACAACGCCTGGAATGCCATGAGCGCCGATTTGTCCTACGTCCATCCGACCCCCAACAGCCCCTGGGGCACCTACCTGTCGCAGGTGGACCGCGTGGTGCCCTACCTGGGCGAGCTGTCCCGCTGGGTGGAGACGCTCAAGCGCCCCAAGCGCGCGCTGATCGTCGACGTGCCGATCGAGATGGACGACGGCAGCATCGCCCACTTCGAGGGCTACCGCGTGCAGCACAACATGTCCCGCGGCCCGGGCAAGGGGGGCGTGCGCTTCCATCCCGACGTCACGCTGGAGGAGGTGATGGCCCTGTCGGCCTGGATGACGGTCAAGACCGCCGCGGTGAACCTGCCCTACGGCGGCGCGAAGGGCGGCATCCGCGTCGACCCGAAGAAGCTCACCCACAAGGAACTCGAGCGGGTGACGCGCCGCTACACCAGCGAGATCGGCATCATCATCGGCCCGCAGCAGGACATCCCGGCGCCCGACGTCAACACCAACGCCCAGGTCATGGCCTGGATGATGGACACCTATTCGATGAACGTCGGCGGCACCGCCACCGGCGTGGTCACGGGCAAGCCGCTGCACCTGGGCGGCTCCCTGGGCCGCGTGAAGGCAACCGGCCGCGGCGTGTTCGTCACCGGCCGCGAGGCGGCGCGCCGCCTGGGCCTGGACCTGCGCGGCGCGCGCATCGCCGTGCAGGGCTTCGGCAACGTGGGCTCCGTGGCCGCGGAGTTGTTCGCCGAGGCCGGCGCGAAGATCGTCGCGGTGCAGGACCACACCGGCACCATCGTCAACGCCAACGGGCTCGACCTCAAGACGCTGCTGCCGCTGGCGCGCACCGAGGGCGTGGTGGGCTTCAAGGGTGGCGACGTGATCGCCAACGAGTCCTTCTGGGACGTGGCCTGCGATATCCTCATCCCCGCGGCCCTCGAAGGCCAGCTCACCGCCGAACGCGCGCAGAAGACCCAGGCCAGGCTCGTGCTCGAAGGCGCCAACGGCCCGACCGTGCCGGCGGCCGACGACATCCTGGCCGAGCGCGGCGTGCTGGTGGTGCCCGACGTGATCTGCAACGCCGGCGGCGTGACGGTCAGCTACTTCGAGTGGGTGCAGGACTTCTCGTCCTTCTTCTGGGACGAGGACGAGATCAACCAGCGGCTGGACCGCATCATGATGAACGCGCTCAACCACATCTGGGACACGGCCGACAAGCACAGGATCACCCTGCGCACCGCGACCTTCGCGGTGGCCTGCGAACGCATCCTGATGGCGCGGCAAGAGCGCGGCCTGTACCCGTGAACCTGGCGCCCGACCTGGCCCATCTCGAGTCGCTGCTGGCCGATGGCCGGCGCAGGCTGCTTGGCCTGGTCGGGGCGCCCGGTTCGGGCAAGTCGACGCTCGCACGCGCGCTCGAGCAAGCCCTTCCGGGACGCGCGCAAGTGGTGCCGATGGACGGCTTCCATCTCGCGCAAGTGGAACTGCAGCGGCTGGGCCGGGCCGAGCGCAAGGGCGCGCCCGACACTTTCGACAGCGCAGGCTACGTGGCGCTGCTGCGGCGCTTGCGCGGGCAGCGGGCGAACGAGATCGTCTACGCGCCCGAGTTCCGGCGCGAGATCGAGGAGCCGGTCGCCGGCGCCATCGCCGTGCTGCCGCAGACACGGCTTGTCATCACCGAGGGCAACTACCTGCTGCTGCAGGAAGACGCATGGGCCGAAGTCGCGCCGCTGCTCGACGAGGTCTGGTTCGTGGAGGTCGACGACGCGCTGCGCGTGGAGCGGCTGGTGCGGCGCCACCAGCAGTTCGGCCGCAGCGCCGCGCAAGCGCGGGCGTGGGTCGCGCAGACCGACGAGCCCAACGCGCGCCGCATCGCCGCCACGCGCGAGCGGGCGCATCGCACGATCCGCATCGGCGACTAGGCCGGGAACGCGCGGAGTGGGGCGGCGTCCAATCGGGGCACCGCAAGGCGGCAAGCGCCGCTAGCATTCCGCATCTCCGACATCGGCTTCTTCTCATGCGTCCTCCCCTTCCGCACGCAGCCGTCGCGCTGCTGTTCACGCTTGTTCTCGCCGGCTGCGGCGTCACCTCTGCGAAGCGCGTTTCCTACGATCCCGAGGAATTCGATTCGACCACCACCCACACGCGCAGCTTTCGCGCGAGCCAAACCGAGACCTGCGAGGCGGCGCGCCGCGCGCTGCTGAGCCAGGGCTACCTGGTGACCGCCGCCAACGCCGACCTGGTGGCGGGCCGCAAGAGCTTCCAGCCGGCTAGCGAAGTGCATGTGGAGGTCGAACTGCGCGTGGTGTGTGCGCGCGACAGCGGCGGCGCGAGCACCATCGCCTTCGCCAGCGCGCTGCAGGACCGCTACAGCCTCAAGAAGACCAACAACTCGGCCAGCCTGGGCGTCGGCGCGCTGGGTTCGCTGTCGCTGCCTTTCTCCTCGAGCGACGATGCCTTGGTCAAGGTGGCCAGCGAGACGCTGACCGAGGAGCGCTTCTACGACCGCTTCTTTGCTCTGATCGATCGCTTCCTCGTCCCCGAGGCGGTGCAGAGCACGCCGGTCGCGCCGCCCGCACTGCCCGCGCCCAGCACCGAGGCCCCTCTGCGCGAGGTGCCGCTCTCGCCTTCGCGGGGCTGACTCGGGTTCAGCAGAGGGGGACGGAGCGCGCCGCGTAAGCGGGCAGGCCGGTCAGGCCGCAGAGCCGTTGCATCACGCCGTAGCCTTGCGCCAGCGCGGCGGCGTAGGTGGCGAAAGGCC
This sequence comes from Variovorax sp., assembly GCA_035250605.1. Taxonomy (GTDB): domain Bacteria; phylum Pseudomonadota; class Gammaproteobacteria; order Burkholderiales; family Burkholderiaceae_C; genus Variovorax. The sequence continues at coordinate 6,812 of DATFFA010000131.1, forward strand.
GATCGGCGCGATGCAGCGCCTCGAAGCGGCCGTCGTGGCGCACGTCCTCGTGGATCACCCAGTAGTAAGAGCCATCGAAGGGTTGTTCCACCAACAGGCCGATCTTCCTCACATCCATGTCTTGCTCCTCGCTCTGAAACTCAAAAGTAGTACTTAAGAATGTAAGACTATGTGACTCATTCCGGGCGCTGAAAAGTTCACGCTTCGCCGCCTTTTGCGGCGCCTGAACGTCGTCACTCACGCTGATTGACTTCCAGGTTGCGCTGTGGGACGGTGTACCAACTGCTTGTGCATTGATCTCACCACCCCCACAAGGAGCAAACCATGCTGGGAAACAAGGAAGCCGTCGCGAACCTCGCGGTCAAGGACCTCGGCCGGGCCAGAAAGTTTTACGAAGAAACGCTGGGGCTGACGCCGATCGAGACGGAGGGCGACGACATGGTCGTCTTCCAGAGCGGCGTGTCGACGCTCAACGTCTACTGTTCGAAGTACGCGGGCACCAACCAGGCGACCGCCGTCACTTGGTCCGTCGGCGACGAGATCGAAGCCGTGGTCAGCGAACTCAAGGCCAAGGGCGTGCGATTCGAGCACTACGACATGCCCGATATGCGGCTCGAAGGCGACATCCACGTCGCGGGCGAGATGAAGGTCGCATGGTTCAAGGACCCGGACGGCAACATCCTCAACCTCATCAACCGGTAAAACGAAATCAAAGGTTCTAAACGCATGCGGGATCGCGTTGTCGCGCGCAGTGTTTTGTTTTCTTCGGTGATTTATTCACTCCCGATTTCGAGAGGACGGCCCATACGCTTCGCTCATCTTGTTCCTTGATGGAGATCCCCTTGATCCCCTGCCACCAGAAACGCGCATTCGAAGATTGGGCCCGCAGCCTGGAAGAAAGCAACGCCGGCACGCTGCCGGACACCGGCCAACCCCTGGTCTCGTCCACCGAATGGGCGCGGCTGGAGGACGTGGCCGTGCAGCGCAGCCTGGGCCTCTCGGTGCGCGTGTTCCCCAGCGCGTTCGCGCGCCTCGGCTGACGCGCCCTCAGCGCACCAGCGTCGACTTGCCGAACAGGCTCTCGATCAGCTCCACCGCCACTTCCGCCGTGCGGTTGCGCACATCCAGCGCGGGGTTGAGCTCGACGACGTCGAGCGAGGCCAGGCGGCCGGTGTCGGCGATCATCTCCATGCACAACTGCATCTCGCGCCAGGTCGGCCCGCCACGCACGCCGGTGCCCACGCCCGGCGCGTAGTCGGGGTCCAGGCAGTCGAGGTCGAAGCTCACGTGCAGGTGGGTGTCCTCGCCGACGTCCTGCAGCGCCTCGGTCATGGTGGTGCGCATGCCGTGCTCGTCGATGTGGCGCATGTCGAAGACATTCAGGCCCAGCGCGCGGATCGCCGCCTTCTCCTCCGCGTCGACGCTGCGGATGCCGATGAAGCGGATTGCATCGTGCTCCAGCGCCGCGGCCTCGCCGCTCCAGCCGCTCAGCGCCTGCGGCCCGTGGCCCAGCAGGCAGGCGACCGGCATGCCGTGGATGTTGCCGCTGGGGCTGGTGCGCTCGGTGTTGACGTCCGAATGCGCATCCAGCCATAGCACGCGCAGCTTCTTGCCGCGCCGGCGCGCATGCCAGGCGATGGCGCTGATGGAGCCGATCGCGAGGCAGTGGTCGCCGCCCATCAGCAGCGGCAGGTGGCCGGCGCCCATCGCCTGGTCGACCGCCTCGTAGACGGCGCGATTCCAGGTGACCACTTCGGACAGGTGGCGCAGGCCGTTGGCCGGCTCGGTCCAGGGCGTGGCCGGGCCCGCGAGGTTGCCGCGGTCCACGATCTCGAAGCCCAGGCGCGAGAGGGTGCCGGCGATGTCCGCCACCCGCAGCGCGTCCGGCCCCATGCCGGCGCCGCGCACGCTGGCGCCGATGTCGGTGGGGGCGCCGATCAGCTCGACCGTGGTGAAGGTGCTCATGAGCGAATCTCCGGGAAGATCAAGCGTGGGCCGGGACCAGGCCGCGCCGCAGCCGGCCGCTCGCAGTGTCCACGATGAAAACCAGCACGAACATGGCGCCGATCACGGTCGCCGACTGCGCCTGCTGGAACAGCGAGAGATGAAAGTACAGCATCTGCCCCAGCCCGCCGGCGCCGACGAAGCCGAGCACGGCGGCCATGCGGATATTCATCTCCCAACGGTACAGCGCATAGGCCAGCCATTGGGGCCATGCCAGCGGCAGGCTGCCGTAGGCGAAGGCCGCGATCGCGCCGCTGCCGGCGTCGCGCAGCGCGCGCTCGGGCGTGGGAGGCACGTTCTCCAGCGTCTCGCCGAACAGCCGGCCGAACACGCCGCTGGTGTGCAGCGCCAGGGCCAGCACGCCGGCGAAGGGGCCGAGCCCGGCCGCCAGGACCATCAGCGCCGCCCACACCAGCTCGGGCACGCTGCGCAACAGATTCAGGGTCAGGCGCGAGGCCTGCCGCAGCGCCGGGCCGAAGCGGCCGGAGGCGGGCAGCGCCAGCGCGGCGCCGCCCAGCATCGCGAGCAGCGTGCCCAGCGCCGAGACCGCGAGCGTCTGCAGCGCGCCCCAGGCGATCTTGGCCAGGAAGTCGGGCGACAGGTCGGGCGGGAAGAACTCGGCCACGAACTTCCCCATCGAGGCGAGCGACTCGCGCGCCGCGAGAACGCGGAAATCGATGCCGAGATAGAGGAAGCTGGCGACCACCCCGAGCAGGATCGCGGCGCCGGCCAACACGCAGCCCAGGCAGGGTCCGGCGGCGCGGGCGCGTTCGGTGGCGGTGGGGCGGGTCGGGTTCATGCCAGCCACTTTCGCAACAGGGCGCTCAAGGCGTCTGCCATCAGCACCAGCAGCAGGAACACGATCAGGATGCTGCACGCCTCGCCGCCGTTGAGCATCTTCATCGACTGGTCCATCAGCTGGCCCAGCCCGCCGGCGCCGACGAAACCCATCACCACCGAGGCGCGCACCGCGCACTCCCAGCGGTAGACGGTGTAGGAGGCCAGTTCCTGCGCCGAGCCCGGCAGCAGGCCGTAGCACAGCGCGGCGACCCGCCCGCTGCCGGCCTCGAGCAGCGCCCGTGCGGGCCGCGTGTCGCCCGACTCGAGGATCTCCGCGTAGACCTTGCCGAGCATGCCGCCGTAGGTGATCGCCAGCGCCAGCACGCCGGCGCCCGGTCCCAGGCCGAAGGCCCGCACCAGCAGCAGCGCCCACACCAGCTCGGGAATGGCGCGCAGCACGGTGAGAACGCCGCGCACGGCCGTGCGCATGGCCTGCCCGCGCCATCGGCCGGGGGCCGGGCCGATGCGCGAGATCGACAGCGACCGTGCCGCCGCAAAGGCCAGCGGCACCGCGAGGACGAATGCGAGCGCCGTGCCTGCGGTCGCCATCGCGAGGGTCTGCAAGGTGGCATGCGCCAGCAGGCCGAGGAAATCGGCCGACAGCGCCGGCGGCAGGAAGCCCGCCAGGAAGCCGCCCATCACGCGCAGGGTGCCGGGCGCCAGCAGTGCCTGGGGCTTGAACTCGGCGATGACCAGCATCGGCCACAGCACCACCAGCGCGAGCAGCAGAGCGCCCAGGCGCCGGCGGGCGAGCGGGTCGCGCAAGTCGGCCGGGCGCCCTTGACCACTCTCGGGTCGCCCCACGCTTGGCGCTTCGTGTGGGGCGGCGCTCATCGGCAGGCGGTGGGCAGCGGGCGCGCGCGGGCGCCCTCGAGATCGAAGCCGTGGGCCTGGGTCGGCAGCACGCTGCCCTCGGTGGCGTAGAGCTCGTGCAGCATGCCGGGGCTGACCTCGGCGGCCGGCGCGTCGAACACCACCACGCCGGCACGCAGCCCGACGATGCGGTCGAACCACTTCAGCGCCAGGTCCACCGCGTGCAGCGATGCGACCAGCGTGGCGCCCGTGGCCTGGCTCTGTGCGACCAACTCGCCCACTGCCAGGTCCGCCAGCGCCGGGTCCAGCGCCGACACCGGCTCGTCGGCCAGCAGCAGCTCGGGCGCCTGGTAGAGCACGCGCGCCATGCCCACGCGCTGCAGCTGGCCGCCGGAAAGCCGGTCGCATCGGTCGAACAGCCGGTCGGCCAGGTC
>DATFFA010000132.1:0-13264 GCA_035250605.1 Variovorax sp.
GTCAGCCATGCGCGGCGCAGGGAAGACCTCGGGCGCCTCGCGCTCCTTTGCTATTGCGACCTGCGGCCGTGGGCACGCTGTGCGAGAGAGGAGCGCCTGGCCGAACTCACCTGGGCATTGAGCACACGCCCCCCACCCGCAAGCCGGGCATTGTTTCTTCAGCGAATCGACGTCGTTTTCCAGGAGCTCGAAAACATCTGTCGCCGGTGCGGGCGCACAGCAACGGCCGACTTGCTGCTGGCCGCGCGACGCCGCTGATCGCGGCGCTCCACGCCTTCCCGGATTCATCTGACGACTTTGGAATTCACGTCAGACAACGCGCGCGCGTGCGAGATCGAACGCCTGCGGCCGGATCACGAGAAATGCAAGCTTTCAGCGTAGGACCGAACCGCAAATTGCCGACCTGCCTGTACGGCACGCCCTAGGATTGCGCTCAAGTCCACATGAGCACCCGAAGGAGTTCGGCCCATGCCTCAGCACAGCGATGTCACCGCAACGGTACCCTCCGACCTCGATGCCTATGCATCGCGGTCTCGCGCCTCTGCCGGTGGGCCGACGCTCGCAGCCTCGCTCGCGAACTTCTTTCGCAGGAACGATCGCGCGAGCGCTCCCTCTTCATCGGCCGCTGCAGCCGAATTCGCAGCGCGCGAAGCGGAAGCGCGAGAGGCGGCCGTGCAGGCGACGCTGTTCAGGCATTGGAACGCGATCAAGGCCGAAGGCATTTCCGCATCCGAGCTGATCGCCTTCCTGCAGCCGATTGCCGATCTGGACGGGATCATGGTCTCGTACATCTCCGGCGACGAGGATGGCGACGAATGCCTGTACACCCCCGGCCGGAACGAGGCCGCGCTGAAGGGCAAGGTGGAGGCGTTCTACCGATAGGTCGGGTGCTCGCGCCAGGCATCGCCGGGCCGCCGCCGGCCCCCGAGCAAAGCGGACAACGCCGCGCCCCCGAGCGCCGCGATCAAGACCGCACACATCGGCTGCCGGATCACATAGCCGCGCACCACATCCAGCGCGTGCTCCGCCTGTCCCTTGAGTCGTGCTGTGCCCGCCGGCACCGGGGCTGCGGGCAGTGTTTTCGATATCACCTGCGCGTCGTCGACCACGGCGCTGGCTTCATCCGCCACGGTCGGGGTCGGCTCGTAGGGGTCGTTTGGATTCATGTTCAAGATCCCTTCGTCGCTGGGCGATGCAATTTGTTGCGGAGAAGAAATCCTCTCAGACCTCGCGGCGCTTCTTGTCAGAACCGGACGATGCGCAGCGTAAGAGCGCGGTGCCGGTTCCGACTTGGCCCGCGACCGACAGCCGGGACGATTGCAGGTTAAAAATCGATGGGATGCATCACGTCCATTGCCCCTTGCAGCCTATCCCTGGTCTGGCCCCGATAACGCTGGCGCTCGCCGTGCTGGGCGGCTGTGCCTCTGCGCCAGCCACCACGCCCTCGCAGCCATCGCCGCCGACCGCGAGTCGCCCGGCCACAACGCTCCCCGCGCCCACGCCCGCGCCCGCGCCACCCGATGCGGACTTGCAAGCGGGATTCGCACGGTGGGTGGCGGACTTCCGCGCCAGCGCGCAAGCAAGAGGCATCAGCGAGGCAACGCTGCGCGGCGCCTTCGACCACATTCAGTACCTGCCCCGCGTGGTCGAACTGGACCGTGCGCAGCCCGAACTCACGCGCACGGTCTGGGACTACCTCGAAAACGCCGTGACGCCCCAGCGCGTGGCGGCAGGCCAGGACAAGCTCCTGCAGTTCCGCAACGAGACCGAGGCGGCGGCGTCGCGCTATGGCGTGCCGCCCGGCATCCTGGTTGCGATCTGGGGCATGGAAAGCAACTACGGCAGCAACTACGGCAACACCGCGACCATCGACGCACTCGCGACGCTCGGCTTCGAGGGGCGCCGCGGCGACTGGGCGCGCGCCGAGCTGCTCGCGGCCCTGAAAATCCTCGACAACGGCGACATCGCGCGCGAACGCATGATCGGCTCCTGGGCGGGCGCCATGGGCCAGACCCAGTTCCTGCCGTCGAACTTCCTGGCCTATGCAGTCGATGCCGATGGCGACGGCCGGCGCGACATCTGGGGCAGCATGGCGGACGTCATGGCATCGACCGCGAACTTTCTCGCGCGCGCGGGCTGGCAAGCGGGCAAGCCCTGGGGCGTCGAGGTCCGGCTGCCGCCCGGCTTCGACGTCGGCCGCGCAGACACCGCCGTGCGCCAGTCCACCGCGCAATGGACCGCCGAGGGGCTGCGAGCGGTGGAGGATCGGCCACTGCCGGAATTCGACGACGGCACCCTCCTGCTGCCCGCAGGCGCGCGCGGGCCTGCCTTCCTGGTCGGGCCGAACTTCCGCGCCATCCTGCGCTACAACAACTCGACCAGCTACGCGCTGGCGGTGGGCCTGCTGGCGCAGCGCCTGAACGGCGGCTCCGGCGTGCAGGCGTCCTGGCCGCGCGATCTGGTTCCGCTCACGCGCAGCCAGTTGCTCGAACTCCAGACCGCGCTCAACCAGCGCGGCTTTGCCAGCGGAACGCCCGACGGTGTGATGGGCCCGGCCACGCGTGAGGGGTTGCGCCGCTATCAGCGCAATGTCGGCCTGCCGGCGGACGGCTATCCGAGCATGGAGCTGCTTCAGCGGCTGCAGCAGCCTTAGCAAGGCATGCTTGTCCGCCCGCTTTTCGCAGCGCGGCGAACGGCCCGCCGGCGCTGGGAACAGGACGGTCCCCTGCTCCATCCAATGGACACGGGCTGCTGAATCGACATCCGCTGCGGGTGTCATGCAGCCCGGTGTCCGCCGAGGAGCTGCGCATGATCACGTCCCGTCGTCGAACGCCCGTCGCCATCGCGGCTGCTGCCGTGCTGACCGTCGCATGCGGCGGTGGCGGTGGTGGAGGTGGAGCCGGAATTGGAGCTGGAATTGGAGCGGGCGCAAGCGGCCCGCCCGCCGACCAGGCCGCACTGGTCGCAGAAGGCCGGAAGATCTTCCGCTTCGACACCTTCGGCGACGAAGCCCATTGGACCGACACGCTGCGCATGCATGAGGTCATCAGCACCGCGGTCGCTCCCGTGACCGCGCTGGCCGTCGGGCTGAAGGTCGATGCCGAGGCGCTGCCGGCTGCAGTGGCCAAGGGCATCAAGGAAGGAAGCGTCGACCTGACGAGCCCCGACACGACGGTCGCCCTGCTCAAGCTGGACGCTGTCGTCGGCCTCAAGGGCACGGTCCAGACGGTCAATGGCAAGGACGCATTGACCCGCGTCGGCGTCACCTGCGCCCTGTGCCACTCGAGCGTCGACAACTCTTTTGCGCCGGGCATCGGCAGGCGGCTCGATGGCTGGCCCAATCGCGACCTGAACGTGGGCGCCATCATCGCGCTGTCCCCGGCCGTGGACGCCGCCAAGAAGGCGGTCTATCTCTCCTGGGGCAAAGGCAAGTACGACCCGCGCTTCAACATCGACGGCCTCAACAAGCCGGTGGTCATCCCGCCGGCCTACGGGCTGCAAGGCATTCACAGCATCACCTTCACCGGCGACGGCACCGAGATTTCCTACTGGAACCGCTACGTGGCTGTGACTCAGATGGGCGGCCGAGGGAGTTTCTCGGAGCCGCGCCTGAACCTGAACATCACCAACGGCACCGAAGACCTGGTCACGAGCAAGTTGCCCGCGTTGCAGGCCTACCAACTGTCGCTGCAGGCCCCCGGTGCGCCGGCAGGCAGTTTCGATGCTGCGGCAGCCGCGCGCGGAAAGGTGGTCTTCGATGGCGCGGGAAAGTGCGTGACTTGCCACAGCGGCGCGCTCCTGACGGATGCCAACGCCACGCTGCATCCGCCCAGCGACTCGATGGCGGAGCCGGAGACGCCGAGCTACGCCTTTCGTTCTGCGACCAGGATGTACCGCACTTCACCACTGAAAGGCGCCTGGCAGCATCCGCCGTACTTCCATGACGGATCGGCCGCCACGCTCGAGGACGTTGCGGCCACCTACAACATCCGCCGATCGCTCGGCCTCACCGCGCAGGAGATTGCAGATCTGGCCCAGTACCTGAAGTCCCAGTAGATCCCGGTAGACGCCCTTTCAGCGCAGCGCCTGCCTCGCAGCGGCGATGAACGGCTCGATGAACGGACTGTCCACGTCATGGCGCCTGGAGACGGCCACATCGAAGCCCTCGCTGACGCCCGCCAGCCTGCGCACCACGACGCCCCGGGGCAGGCCCGCAGCAGCGCACGCGGGGACCACGGCACAGCCCTCCCCGGCGAGCACGAGCGCGAGCGCAGCGTGCACGGTCTCCACCCGCTCGACCACCTGCACCGTGACCTGGTGCCGCCGAAACAGGGCGGCCACCATCGAGGCATCCACGTCCTCCCTGAGCGAAGGCAGCGCAATCATCTTCTGGCCCTGAAGCCGTTCCATCGGGACCGAGGCGAGGCGGGCCAGCGGCGAGCTTGACGGCATGGCGAGGCGCAGCGGCTGCGTGCCGACGATGGTGTTGGCCACTTCCGCGCGCTGGATCGCCGGCATGCACAGGCCGACGGTCACCTTGTGCTGCAGCACATGCGCTTCACAGGTGGCGGCACTCATCTCGACGAATTGCAGTTCGACGTCCGGCAGGTTGCGATGCAGAAGCGGGACGAGCTTGGGCAGGATGGCGTAGCCCAGGGAGAACATGTAGCCCACCGCCAGCCGGCCGCGCCGTCCGGACCCGACCGCGCGAGCGGCCTCGAAGCCTTCGTGCGCCAGGGCCAGGGCTTCACGCGCGCGCGCAAAAAGGGCACTGCCCGCGTCGGTGAGCCGCATCCCCGTCGATTCGCGCAGGAACAGCGGCGTCCCGACCTGGGCCTCGAGGTTGCGAATCTGCACGGACAAGGGCGGCTGCGCCATGTGCAGCCGCTGGGCGGCCTTGCCGACGCTGCGGGCCTCCGCCACGGCGACGAAGTAACGCAAGCTCTTGAGATCCATGCTCATACGATTCCGATATGTGCGGATTGTGAACGAGTATTGGACCGGCGAGCAGGTCGTTGGCACTCTTGATCCTGTCGCCGGCTGAAGTGGCCGGCATGTGACAGAGGAATGCCGGATGACCGAGGAACTTTGCTTCTGGACTGCCGTGCGGCTGCGCGAAGCCATCGCGCGCCGTGAAGTCTCGCCCGTGGAAGTGACCCGGGCGGTGCTGGATCGCGCCGCGCGGCTGCAGCCGAAGCTCAATTGCTTCATCACGCTCTGCGCGGACGAGGCCATGCAAGAGGCCAAGGCCGCGGAGCAGGCCGTCGTGCGAGGCGAAGCCACGGGGCTGCTGCACGGCATTCCCTATGCCTGCAAGGACCTGGTCAACACCCAGGGCGTGAAGACCACCTTCGGCTCGCTGCTGTTCGCCGACAACGTGCCGGCCGAGGACGCGGCAGCCGTCGCCCGCCTGCGCCGGCAGGGAGCCATCCTCATCGGGAAGACCACGACGTCGGAGTTCGGCTCCAAGTGCCTGACCGATGCGCCCTTGTTCGGACGCACGCGCAACGCCTGGCATCCGGATCGCACCAGCGGCGGCTCGAGCGGCGGCGCAGCCGTGGCGGTTGCGGCAGGGCTCGCACCGATCGGCATCGCCACCGATGGCGGAGGCTCCACGCGGATCCCGGCGGCCTGCAACGGCGTGGTGGGGCTGAAGCAGTCGATCGGCCTGGTGCCGCATTCGCAGGCGGAAGACGTCATCGGCAATCTCACCTACGTCACGCCCATCTCGCGCACGGTCGCCGACACCGCGCTCATGCTCCAGGCGATGGCGGGCGAGGATGCCTGCGACCCCTGGTCGGCCGGGGCCCGGCCCGCGGACTACCTGCAAGCCGTGCAATCGGCGCGGACCCTGCGCGGCAAGCGCATCCTCTTCGCGGACATGCCGTCCGGCAGGCCGATCGCTGCCGACGTTGCGTCCTGCTTCGAGTCTGCCCTCGGACTGCTGCGGGACCTGGGCGCGGAGCTGGCCGAGATGCCGCCGGCCTCGGACTTCGACATCGAGCCGCTGTGGCGCACCATCAATCACACGGTATGGAAGGCACGCTTCGGCAAGATGGCCGAGGAGCAGGCGGATCGGATGAGCCCCTCGCTGCTGCAGCAGCTCGCGCTCGCGAACGACTACACCGCCGTGGACTACCAGCAAGCGAACTTCGCTCGCACCCGGCTCTTCCGGCACGTGCAGGCGCTGCTGCAGGACCACGATTTCATCGTGGTCCCCACGCTCGCGCGCACCGCCCTGCCGATCGAGCAGGACCTGTTCGGCAAGCTCGAGATCGACGGGCGGCTCTTCGATGAGGTGCGCTCCAACTGGTTCCCCTGGACCATGCCCTTCAATCTGACGGGCCACCCCGCGATCACCATCCCCTGCGGCTTCGCGCGCGACGGACTTCCGATCGGGCTGCAGCTGGTGGGGCGCCTGCGCCAGGAGTCGGACCTGCTTGCCGCGGCGGCAGTGTTCGAAGCGGCCAGCAATCTTTTGGGCCGTTGGCCGGATCTAGAGGTGCAGTGATGAATGTGTTGCAGTATTTCCGTTCTTCCTTGTGGATCGCAGCCCTCGCGGCGCTTGCGGTCGGCTCGACTTCGGCGCACGCGCAAGCGCAAGCGCCGGCCGCAGGCGCCCCTCCGCTGCGCCTCGTCGTCGGTTTTCCGCCCGGCGGCGCGCTGGACACGCTGGCGCGGGCGCTCGCCGAGCAGCTGCGCACCGGCGGCGAGGAACAGGTGATCGTGGACAACCGCCCCGGCGCGGGCTCGCGGATCTCCATCGAGTTCGTGAAGCGCGCCGCGCCCGATGGCAGGACCGTGCTCCTGTCTTCCAACGCGCCGCTGGTCATCTTCCCGATGACCTACAAGCAGCTTGCCTATGACCTCGATCGCGACTTCATCCCCGTCGCCCATCTCGTCGAGGTTCCCACGGTGATTTCCGCCGGCTCGGATCGGCCCTACAAGACCTTGCAGGACTACCTCGGCTGGGTGCGCGCCAACCCCTCGCAGGCGAGCGTGGGGCTCACCAACCTGGGCGGGACACTGCACTTCGCGGTGCTCGGCATGGGCAAGACCGTGGGCGTTCCGCTGACGCCCGTGGCCTACAAGGGGGGCGCGCCGCTGGTGGCGGACCTGGTCGGCGGGCACGTTCCCCTGAGCGCGGATGCCCTGGCGAGCCAGCTGGAACTGCATCGCGGCGGCAAGGTGCGCATCCTGGCCGTCTCCGGCACGCGCCGCAACGCGATCCTGCCCGATGTTCCGACCGCGCGCGAGGCGGGCATCGAGGCCTTCGACCATGCCAACGCCTCCTACAGCGCCTTCGTTCCTGCAGGCACGCCTGCGGCGGTGGTGCAGCGCCTGGAGCGCGCCTTCGTCGCCGCCATGCAGCAGCCGCAGGTCAGGAGCGCGATGACGCGCGCAGGCCTGGAGCCCACGGGCCTGCCCGGCGCCGCGCTGAAACGCATGCTGAGCGACGAGCGCGACTTCTGGCGGCCCCTGGTGAAGGCCTCGGGATTCCGCAGCGAGGAGTGACGCCGCCGCGCGCCTTTTCAATCGAAGGAGATCTCCATGCGCAATGCGATCAGGAAGACTTCTGCATGCACGCATCGTCGTGCAGCCGTCCGGGCCGTGGCCCTGCTCCTCGCGGCTTGTGTGGTGCCGCTGGGACAGGCCGCTGCCGCGGCCTACCCCGAGCGTCCGGTGACGATCGTCTCGGCATTTCCCGCCGGCGGCATCGTGGACGTCATTGCGCGCCGGCTCGCGCAGCACTTCTCCGAGCGCTTCAAGCAGAGCTTCATCGTCGACAACCGCTCGGGTGCTGCCGGCAGCATCGGCTATTCGGCCGTGGCGCGCGCGCTTCCCGACGGGTACACGCTGGTCGTCGCCAGCGGCCCCACCACGATGGCGCCCCCCGGCGCGGCGGCCCCTTCCTGGCAGCCGCAGACCGCGTTCAGCGCGATCGGGATGATCGGCACCATTCCCCAGGCGATCATCGTGAGCAACGGCGTGCCGGTCCGCTCGCTGCCCGATCTCGTCGGCCACGCCAAGGCGCGACCGGGCCAGGTCAACTACGGCTCCGCGGGCGCAGGCACGACGCCCTTCTTCACGATGGAACTGCTCAAGAGCCAGCAGAAGATCGATCTCACGCACGTGCCTTATCGCGGCCAGCCGGAGGTGATGACCGACCTGGTGCGGGGCGAGATCGGCGTCACCGCGATGACCGTGCCGCTGGTCGTCCAGCAGGTTCAATCGGGCAGGATCAAGGCGATCGCCGTGACGTCGAGCACACGGGTCGCGTCGCTGCCGGACGTGCCCACGGTCGCCGAACAGGGCATGCCCGAGCTGGCCATCTCCAACTGGTTTGCCCTGATGGCGCCAGCCAGGCTGCCGCCGGAGGTGACGGCGACGCTCGCCCGTGCGCTGACGGAGGCACTCGCGGCGCCCGATGTCCAGGCCAGCCTCAAGGACCTGGGGCTGCTCATCCAACCCGCACCGCCGGCCGAGACGCAAGCTTTCGTCCAGGCCGACCTCACACGCTGGATCGCCATGTCGCGATCGCTCGGCACCGACAGCCCCAACACCAAGGAGACATCGAAGTGAACAACGATATCGCGCAACTTTCGTCGCGTGCCAGGCCCGAAGGCATGGATGCCGCCGAGTGGCGCTTGCGCTGCGACCTCGCGGCCTGCTACCAGCTGACGGATCTGCACGGCATGTCGGACCTGGCATCGACCCACATCTCCGTGATGCTGCCGGGGCCCGAACATCACTTCCTCGTCAATCCGCTGGGCACCCTCTTCGACGAGATGACGGCCTCCGCCCTGATCAAGGTCGACCTCGACGGTCGCGTGGTGCAAGGGGACCCGTCGCTGCTCAACCCCGCGGGCTTCATCATCCACAGCGCCATCCACATGGCGCAGACTCAGCTCGTGTGCGTCATGCACAGCCACACCCGTGCGAACAACGCGATCGCGATGCAGGCCCTGGGCCTGCGGCCCCTGAGCCAGAAGGCCTGCGTCATGCTGGACTTCCTGGGCTACCACGACTACGAGGGCACGGCGCTCGACGAAGACGAACGCGAGCGACTCGTGCGCGACCTCGGCCCCGAAGGGCGTGTCCTGGTCCTGCGCAACCACGGCGCCCTGACGGTGGGACGCAGCGTCGCGGAGGCCTTCTGCTGGATGCTGCGACTGGAGACGGCGTGCCAGTTCCAGATCGACGGACAAGCCGGCGGCGTGCCGTTGCACGAATTGTCCGAGGCCACCATCCGGCACACCCGCGCCCAGGGCCGCAAGATGCTGGGCCCCGGCGGCTTCATGGAGGTCGGCAAGCTGGAGTGGCCGGGACTGCTGCGCAAGCTGGAGCGCGAGCGCGGAAGCTCCTACCGGACGTGAGCACGGGCCGGGCCCGCCCGAAGCCCGGCATCATCGCAATCTCTTGCGCCGCCAGGGCGGCGGCGCAAGAGATTGGCGCAGCATCGCCAGAAAGGCCGTTGCCCGCGCACTTCGCCCGAAGCGGGTGCCCAGCATGGCGACCACGTCGGCCGCAGGAACCTCCCAGCTCGTAAGCAACCGCTTGAGCCGACCGGCCGCCAGATCGGCCGCGACGTTCCACTCCGATCGGATCGCGACGCCCTGCCCTGCCAACGCCCACTCGAACACCACCGCGCCGTCGTTGCTGCACATGGTGGGCCGGATTCTGATGGTCTCCGGCTCGCGCGAAGCGTGCACGAAGCGCCACAGCGTGACGTCCTCGTCGTTCTCTCTCAGCACCAGGCATCGATGCCGCAGCAAGTCGGAAGGCGACTGAATCGGCGCAGCGCTGGCGAGATAGTCCGGGCTGGCGCAGAGGATGCGCCGGTTCGGTGCCAGCGTCGTGACGATCTGGTTCTGGGCAGCAGGCGGGCCGATATGGACGATGACGTCGCTGCTCTCGACCAGGTGCGCGCCGGGATGGTCGGCGAGGTCCAGGGTGACCGTCACGCCAGGATGCGCTTTCGCAAACGCATCGACCACGGGCGCGACATGCAGCCGGCCGAAGCCATGCGGGGCGGCGATGCGCAGATGGCCGCTGACGGACTTCTTGCGATTGGCCAACGCCTCGGACAGTGCCTCCATCGCATCGGCCACGATGGTCCCGTGCGATGCGACCAGATCGCCTTCATCGGTCAGGACCATCCGGCGGCCGGACCGGTCGATCAGCCGGATGCCGATCCGTGCTTCCAACGCTTGCAGGCGCTGGGTGACCGCCGGCGGCGTGACATCCATCTTGCGGGCAGCTTCGGCGAGCGAGGCGGACTGCGCCAGCACGTTGAAGAAGCGCAGATCCTCGGAGCTGATCATTTAGTACAGCCTTAACTCGCTATGCAGGTTCGATAAATTGTAGGTTCAATCGATCGAGTGCAACATCCGGTCATCCCATCGAGGTCGGTGCCGGTCCGCATCCAGCAGGCCGCATCGGACCAGACAACTTGGAGCACGACATTGGGCCAGTCCATCGCCATGAAGCAGGCGCAAGCCGAACGGATCGCAACGACCCTGGAGGACCTGGCGACGCCTTGCCTCGTCCTCGACGCCGAGCGGATGGAGCGGAACATCGCGCGCCTGAAAGCCAGGCTGGACGGCCAGGGCGTGACGCTGCGTCCCCACCTCAAGACGTCCAAGTCGGTGGAGGTCGCCCGGCGCGTCATGACGTCGCCGTCGGGTCCGGCGACCGTTTCGACCTTGCTCGAAGCCGAACAGTTCGCGGCGGCCGGCGTGCGGGACATCGTCTACGCCGTCGGCATTGCGCCATCGAAGCTGCCCCAGGTGCTGGCGCTGCGCGCCGGGGGCGCCGACGTCACCGTGGTGCTGGACACCGTGGAGCAGGCGCAAGCCGTCGCCCAGGCCTCGCGCAGGGCCGGCACGCGCATTCCGGCGCTCATCGAGATCGACTGCGACGGCCATCGCTCCGGCGTGCTGCCGACCGACCGGCAACTGCTGCTGGACATCGGCCGCGCCCTCGAAGACGGCGCCCGACTGCGCGGCGTGATCACGCATGCCGGCGACAGCTATTCGGCGCGCGGGGCCGAGGCCTTGCGCGAATGTGCCGAGGCGGAGCGCCGCAGCGTGGTCGATGCCGCCGCCATCCTGCGCGAGGCGGGCTTGCCCTGCCCGGTGGTCAGCGTCGGCTCCACACCGACCGCGCACAACGCCACCGACTTCACCGGCGTCACCGAAGTGCGTGCCGGCGTGTTCGTGTTCTTCGACCTCGTGATGGCCGGCATCGGTGTCTGTCAGGTCGACGACATCGCGCTGTCGGTGCTGGCGACGGTGATCGGCCACCAGCGCAGCAAGGGATGGATCGTGATCGACGCCGGCTGGATGGCGCTGTCGCAGGACCGCGGCACCCGCAGGCAGGCGGTCGACCAAGGCTATGGGCTGGTGTGCAACGCCGCCGGCGTGCCGTATCCGGACCTGATCGTCGCCGATGCCAACCAGGAGCACGGCATCATCACGGTGCGTCCCGGCTCGGCGGGCAGGCTGCCCGATCTGGCGATCGGCGATCGTGTGCGGATCCTGCCGAACCACGCCTGCGCCACAGGCGCCCAGCATCGGGCCTATCACGTCGTTCGCGGCGCATCCGATCGGGTCGAAGCCGAGTGGTCGCGTTTCGGGGGGTGGCGATGAGCGGCGAGCAGATCGCGACCGGCGGCCAGACGCACCGGGCGGCGACGCCGGCACGCCGCGCCACGCAGGCCATGGTCTCGGGCGACCACGATGCGGTGCTGCTCCCGTTCGCCACGGAACACCTGGAAAGCGCACTGCGGCTTTCGCAGGAGATGTCCTGGCCCTACCGGCTCGAGGACTGGGCCTTCGCCCTCGAGCTCGGCCAGGGTTTCGTGCTGCGCAACCGCGCCGGTACAGTGATCGCGACCGCGGCCTGGTGGGACTACGGCGGGACCGAGGCTTCCATGGGGATGATCATCGTTGCCAAGGCTGCCCAAGGCCGTGGCCACGGTGCCCGGCTGATGGATGCGCTGCTGGCAGCGGCGCACCCGCGGAGCATCACGCTGAACTCGACGGCCGAGGGTCTGGCACTTTATGAAAAGCGCGGCTTTGTGCGCATCGGCGTCATCCAGCAGCATCAAGGCGTTCCCCACGAGCGCCACCAGGCGCCGCCGGCCAGTCTGGTCAGGGCGATGACGCCGGCGGATGTCGAGGCGATCGCGGATCTGGACCGGCAGGCCACGGGCTGGGCCCGGCGGCAGATGCTGGATCGGCTCCTCCAGGCCGGTGAGGGCCACGTGCTCGTGCGTGACGGCGAGCCGCGCGGCTACGCCATTTCGCGCCTGTTCGGCCGCGGGCATGTCATCGGTCCCGTGGTCGCCGAAAGTGCGGCCGATGCGCGCGCCTTGATCGAAGCTGCGCTCGCGCGACTCGGCCAGGTTTTCGTGCGCGTCGACACCGCTGCCACTACGCAGCTCGGGGACTGGCTCGACAGCATCGGCCTGCGCCAGGTCGGCGACGCCACCACCATGGTCAAGGGGCCGCATGTCCCGCCGGCGGGGCCGGCACGCATGTTCGCGCTGGCCAACCAGTCGTTCAACTAGGAGACATCACGATGCTGCGCACGAAGACGCGGGAAACGCAGGAGGCGCCACGATGAAGCTGGCGCGCCGAACTGAATCCCTGGAAAGACTTCGACCGGCCGGCCATCCCGGCCGTGTCGGACCCCCGTGGTTCCTGCCGCTGGCAGGGGCCTGCCACCGGCTCGAGGACAAGCTCGCCTGAAGCCGATCTCGCCACCCATCGAGGAGTCAACCATGAACGAGCACACGAATCTCAAGGGCCTGATCGGGGCCGAGGAAAGCACGCGCCTGATGGCCCAGCTGCAGCGCGGTGCCAACCGGCGCGACGTGCTGGCGATGCTGATGGCCGGCGGCATGCAGGCCGCGCTGGCGGGCAGCGTCGCCACGCTGGCCGGCACGGCACATGCGCAGACCCCGCGCAAGGGCGGTCGCATTCGGGTGGCGGGTACCTCTTCGGGCGTGAACGACACGCTCGATCCCGCCAGGCAGGCCAACGGCACCGACTACGCCCGCGGCTTCATGTTTTACAACGGGCTGACCTCGCTGGACGGCAGCCTGGCGGCGCAGCCGTCGCTGGCCGAGGAGTTCAGCACCAAGGACGCCAAGACCTGGGTGTTCAAGCTGCGCAAGGGCGTGAGCTTCCACGACGGCAAGCCGCTGACGCCGGCCGACGTGGTGTTCTCGATGATGCGGCACAAGGACCCGGCGACC
>DATFFA010000133.1:0-3575 GCA_035250605.1 Variovorax sp.
GCGTCGGCCGAATGGAACCACGTGACGGCGCCGTTGCGGCGCCGCACCAGCAGGCGGGGCGCGATGATGCGGTCGACCCACGGCCAGTGCACCAGCTTGAGCTGCGCCACGTTCGCCGCGCTTTCGCGCTTGTTCCACAGCCAGGTCTGAGTCAGCACATCGCCCTCGAGCCGCGTGCGGCTGTAGATGATCCAGTAGCCGACCCACGCGATGCAGACCGCGGCGCCGCCGAACAACAACAGGCCCGGCGTCGACCACTCGGCGCTTCGCAGCGCAGGCAGGCTCCACAGCCCGAATGCGATCAGGTCGACGATCAGCACCACCGCCAGGATCCGAACCAAGGGCGGATAGGCGGGGCTCTCGAGCGGCCCGCCCGCGTCGGCCTCGGGTGCGTTCACTGCTTGCTGTCGGTCCCGGGGGCCGGTGCCGGCGCTTCGGGCTCGGGCATCGGCAGCGCGTCCGGCTCGCCGGACTTCTTGTTGCCGAAGGGGTCGTCCATGTTGATGGCCCCGCTGTCGGGGCCCTGCAGGTCGGCCGGCATCTCCAGCTTGATCTTGTCGACGTCGACCTCGACCTTCTTGTCGAGGAACACGGTGACGGTCTGCGGGAAGAAGATCACGATCGCCACCAGCAGCAGCTGCAGCCCGACCCACGGAATGGCGCCCAGATAGATGTCTCGCGATTCGATCTTGCGCGGCAGAGCGCCGTTCTTGAACAGCGTGTCGGCGATGCCGCGCAGATAGAACAGCGCAAAGCCGAAGGGCGGGTGCATGAACGAGGTCTGCATGTTCACGCACAGGAGCACGCCGAACCACACCATGTCGATGCCCAGCTTGGCCGCGACCGGCCCGAGCATCGGCAGGATGATGAAGGCGATCTCGAAGAAGTCGAGGAAGAAGGCCAGGAAGAAAACGAAGACGTTGACCGCGATCAGGAAGCCGATCTGCCCACCCGGCAGGCCCGAGAGCATGTGCTCGATCCACTTGGCACCGTCGACGCCCTGGAACACCAGCGAAAACACGCGCGAGCCGATCAGGATGAAGACCACCATGGCGGTGAGCCGCATGGTGCCGTTCATCGCCTCCTTGAGCATCGGCCAGTTCAGCCGCCGGTGGATGCCGGCCAGGATCAGCGAGCCCACCGCACCCATTGCGCCGGCTTCGGTCGGCGTCGCGATCGCGTGGTCCATGAAGGGCAGCCCGCCCATCGAGCCCAGCACCGCGAAGATCAGGATTGCCGAGGGGATGATGCCGCGCAGGCACTTGCCCCACAGCGCCCAGCCCTCCAGCGTGCGCGCCGAGGCCGGCACGCCCGGCACGTAGCTCGGGCGGATGCGCGAGATCAGGAAGGTGTAGATCGCGAAGATCAGCACCTGCAGGATCGACGGCCCCCATGCGCCCTTGTACATCTGGCCCACGTCGGTGCCGAGCTGGTCGGCCATCACGATCAGCACCAGCGAGGGCGGCACCAGCTGCGTGATGGTGCCCGAGGCCGCGAGCACGCCGGCGGAGTAGCGCATGTTGTAGCCGTAGCGCATCATCACCGGCAGCGAGATCATCGCCATCGCGATCACCTGGCCCGCCACGGTGCCGGTGATGGCGCCGAGGATGAAGCCCACGATGATCACGGAGTAGCCCAGGCCGCCGCGCACCGGGCCGAAGAGCTGGCCCATGGAGTCGAGCATGTCCTCGGCCAGGCCGCACTTCTCGAGCACCGCGCCCATCAGCGTGAAAAAGGGGATGGCCAGCAGTGTTTCGTTGGACAGGATGCCGAACACATTGAGCGGCAGGTTGGCCATGAAGCCCGGCGGGAACCAGCCCATCTCGATCGCGATGAAGCCGCTGAGGAGGCCCAGCGCCGACAGCGAGAAGGCCACCGGGAAGCCGATCAGCATGATCACGATCAGCCCCGCGAACATGACCGGGGCGAAATTTTCCATCTGCATTTCTTATCCTGCGAAGCGGTGCGGGTGAGGGAAGGCGCGGAGGGTGTTCACCCTTCTTACTGCACCGGCTTCTCGTAGTGCGTGTCCATCTCGATCAGGCCGCGCAGGTAGGCGATGCGCTTGATCACCTCGGCCACGCCCTGCAGGAACACCGCGCCGAAGCCCACGGGCATCATCAGTGCGGCCGGCCAGCGGATCAGGCCACCAATGTTTCCGGACATCTCGCCGCTCCTCAGCATGCCGAGGAAGAAGGGGAGCGTGAGCCAGAACAGCAGGCCCATCACGGGCAGCAAAAAGAAGATCAGGCCGAAGAGATCGACATACACCGGCCCGTTGCGCTTGAGCTTGCCGTAGATGATGTCCACCCGCACGTGCTCGTTGAGCTTGAGCACCAGCGGCGCACCGAGCATCACGGTGGCGGCGAACAGATACCACTGGATCTCGAGCCAGGCATTGGAGCTGAAGTCCAGGCCATAGCGCACGAAGGCATTGCCGGCGGAGATCAAGGAGGCGGCGAGCACGGCCCAGGCCGCCAGCTTGCCGAGCTGTGCGCTGATCCAGTCCATGGCCAGCGCGAACTTGAGGAATGCGGACAAGGTATTGTCTCTTTGGGGGTGATTTCGGCGCCAGTCGGGTAGGGTCGGCGCAAAGCCGGCAATGTTAACGTGCCGCTGCCGAGCGCCGGCAGGGGCCGGCGGCGGGTTTACCCGGGGCAATCCCTCCGCGCCGCGCGCGTGGCCATAATGGCCGATGCCTTCGAGCCCGCCGTCCGGCACGCCTTTCGGCGCTTCCGGCCTGCCTCATTCCATCGATTCGCCCGAGATGCGCCGCGCAGGCCGCGAGCTGCTCTCGCTGGCCCTGATCGACGCGCGCAACCACACGCTGCACCTGCTGTCGCTCTACCAGCAGGCACTCGGCTCGGGAACACTGGCCGTGCCGCGGCAGGAGGGCATCGATCCGCCGCTCTGGCTGGCCGGCCACATCGGCTGGTTCGCCGAGTGGTGGATCGCGCGCAACACGCAGCGCGCCTTCGGCGCCGACTGCCCCGTGCGGCCGACGCGCCTGGCCGCCATCGAGCCGGAAGCCGACGGCTGGTGGAACCCGGCGCAGGTCGAGGCGAGGCAGCGCTGGTCCCTGGCGCTGCCCGACCTCGAGCAGACCAAGGCCTACCTGCTCGACACCCTGGAGAGCACGCTGGAACTGCTGGAGCATGCGGTCGAGACCGATGCCGGCCTCTACTTCTACCGGCTGGCGCTGTTCCACGAAGACCTGCGCGGCGAGCAACTGGTGGTGATGGCGCAGACCCTCGGCCTGCCCTTGGGCATCGAGGCGCGGCCCGCGCCGGTGGAGCACGAGCCGCTGGTGCTGCCGGCCACCGCATGGACGCTCGGCTGCGACGAGGCCGGCTTCGCTTTCGCGCAGGAGCGCGGCCGGTGCATGCTGGAGGTGCCGGAGTTCGAGATCGATGCCCAGCCCGTCACCTGGAGCCAGTATGTGGAGTTCGTCGACGACGGCGGCTATGACCGTGAGGAGCTTTGGCTGCCGGGCGGGCTCGCCTGGCTCGCGGCCCAGACCGAGGGGCGCCGCGGCCCGCGTCACGTGGAGCAGATCGGCGCGGCGCGCCGCGGCA